>NZ_JABBAM010000160.1 GCF_018607965.1 Planktotalea sp. | reverse complement strand
CACCGACACCGGCAATATCAGTGGCTTCGAAGCCCTCGCGCGCTGGCGCAACGCAGATGGAACCTGGCTTGCACCAGCAGCCTTTATGCCCGTGCTGGAAAAGAGCGGGCAAATGGAACACCTTACAACCATCATGCTTGCACAGGGTTTAAACGCACTGGCTCAATGGGACAAAGCAGGATTCAAAGTCGACTCTATTGGCATAAACTTTTCTGAGAGTGATCTCACAAACTTACGCCTTTGCTAAAAGGTCGCTTGGGAACTGGATCGCTATAACATTGCCCCCGAACGTCTAAGCATCGAAGTTCTGGAAAGCGTGATCGCTGGTGATGCAGACGATGTCATTGTTCGAAACGTAACGCAGCTTTCAAACCTTGGTTGTCAAATTGATCTGGATGACTTTGGAACTGGACATGCATCAATATCGACTTTGCGCAGACTTCCAGTTAGTCGTTTGAAAATTGACCGCTCGTTTGTGTCCAAAGCGGATCTGGACAATGAACAACAAAAAATGGTTGCGACAATCCTGATTATGGCCGAACGCTTGAATTTAAGTTGTCTTGCGGAAGGGGTCGAAACCTTGGGCGAACATGCGATCCTGGCGCAGCTTGGCTGCCGCTATGTTCAGGGCTTTGGGATCGCTAAACCTATGCCGTTTGAGCAAACCCTTGAATGGTTAAAGACCTACCAAGCCAAGCAGTCCCCCACCCCCGAGATTGGACGCAAAACCAGCTGATCACGCGCTTATGCGCGATTGTGCGCCTCAGCAGGCCCGCAAAAGGGCGAATCCGCTTGACCTTTTGCGGTACACATCGTTGAACGCAGCCCTAACGCGGTTAACACAGGTGGCCCTGTTTCATGGACGATCAGAACAAAAATCTCATACTCGCAACTGCTTTGAGTTTCATTGTAATTCTAGTGTGGTTCGTCTTGTTCCCACCGCCAGGGCCTACGCCTGCTGATCCCAATGCCATAATCAGCGCAGAAGGGCAGGGCGTTTTGCCCACTGCTTCGGGTGATGAAGTCGCCGGTAATGTTACCAACACGTCCGAACAATCGGCGGAGCCTGTCGCAGACGCACCGCGAATCGCGATCGAGACCGATCGCTTAAAGGGATCTATCTCTTTGCTAGGTGGCCGCATCGATGAATTGGCCCTCAAAGATTACCACGTCACTGTAGATGACACATCCCCTATCGTGGACCTGTTGTCCCCCGTTGGTGGAACGAACCCTTATTATGCCCTCTACGGATGGGCCCCAGGCGCGGGTCTGGCATTTGAAGAAGTTCCCGGCCCCAACACTATTTGGAGCGCAACCAGTGGAGCAATCTTGACGGCCAACACCCCCGTTACGTTAACGTGGAACAACGACGCTGGTCTTGAGTTCACACGCCAAATTGCAGTCGACGAGAACTTTATGTTCGCCGTCACGCAAAGTGTTGAGAACACAGGCGCTGGTACGGTCAGCCTTGCCCCATACGGAATTCTAGCGCGCCACGGCGAACCACAGGATCTGAAGAATTTCTTCATTCTACACGAAGGTCTTGTTGCGATGGCCGACGGCGAATTGTCCGAGATTGATTACTCTGACATGCCCGATTTCGAAATGAACGCCAACGAGGGCGCGCGCGCTGAAGTCACACATGTGGCCGAGCAAGGCTGGATCGGTTTCACAGATCATTTCTGGATGACGACGCTGATCCCGGCACCCGGCCCCTACAAGGCGACCGCCAAGTACGATGAAAGCCGCGATATCTATCAGACAGAAACAGTCCTGCCGACACAGAAACTTGCCCCCGGCGCGACAGCAACGGCAACGACACAATTGTTCGCAGGTGCCAAGGAATGGGAAACCATTCGCAATTACGAAAAAGCCGGTGTTGAAGGTTTTATCGACAGCATCGATTGGGGTTGGTTCTTTTTCTTCACAAAACCGATCTTCGCGGTTCTTCACTACCTGAACGCGTTCATTGGTAACATGGGCTGGGCGATCATCGGTCTGACCTTCTTGATCAAGCTCGTGCTGTTCCCGTTGGCCTATAAATCCAACGTTTCCATGGCCAAAATGAAGGCGCTTCAGCCTGAAATGGAAAAGATCAAAGAGCGCGCAGGCGACGACAAGCAAAAGCTGCAGCAAGAAATGATGGCGATGTACAAAAAGGAAAAGGTAAATCCAGCTTCTGGATGTTTGCCGATCCTCGTGCAGATCCCGATCTTCTTCTCGCTGTACAAGGTTATTTTCGTCACGCTCGAACTACGTCATGCGCCTTGGATTGGCTGGATTACCGACCTGTCCGCGCCTGACCCCTCTTCGATCTTGAACCTATTCGGCCTGCTTAGCTTTACACCACCAGAGGCCGGTTCAATCCTTGCGATCTTCTCGCTTGGTATCTTGCCTATCTTGCTTGGTATTTCGATGTGGATGCAGCAGAAACTGAACCCAGCGCCCACAGACCCGACCCAAGCGATGATCTTTGCATGGATGCCATGGGTCTTCATGTTCATGCTTGGCACCTTCGCGAGCGGACTTGTGATTTACTGGATTGCCAACAACACGATCACCTTTACGCAGCAATATTTGATAATGCGCAGCCAAGGGGTGAAACCAGACGTGTTCGGCAACATCAGATCCAGCTTCAAACGCAAGCCCAAGGAAGAATGATGGCAAAGGTCACATCCCTTTGGCGCCATCCGATCAAAAGTCATGGTCGCGAAGCCGTTTACAGTACAACATTAATCGCCGGGCAAACCATGCCTGGCGATCGTGCTTGGGCCGTAGCCCATGACGCCTCCAAGGCGGATGACACGGCATGGTCGCCTTGCGCCAATTTCAATCGCGTCAGCAAAGTGCCGCAACTGATGGCGATGACAGCGACTTTGGATGATGCGACTGGTTTGGTGTCTCTGACCCATCCTGAGCTTGGTAACATCACATTTAATCCTGATGGCGAAGCACAGCCGTTCCTTGATTGGGTCCAGCCCATCATGCCATCCGAGCGCGCCCAATCTAAACGCTTCGTCAAAGTGCCAAATCGCGGTATGACCGACAGCGATTTCCCGTCTGTTACTATTTGCAACACAGCCTCCCACCGCGCGGTTGAGCGCAAGTTGGGCATGGATATGTCCCCCCATCGCTGGCGTGGAAACATCTGGCTCGATGGCTTTCCCGAGTGGGAAGAATTTGAATGGATCGGCCGTGACATCCAGATCGGTGACGCCATTTTGCGCCCTCAAGAGCGAACAGATCGGTGCCCCGCAACCAATACAAATCCCGAAACTGGCCTGCCTGATGCGGATGTCGTGTCTGCGCTGGATAGTTTTGGACACCGTGATTTTTCAATGCGGGCTCTCGTCATCAAAGGCGGCTCCATCGAAATCGGCAGCAAAGCAGAATTGATATGAGCCAACTTCCCTTCCCCATCGCCGATGAGCCCGATGAATTTTCTTTTGAGAAAGGTCGCTTGCTGTTCGCGGGTGAAACAGAATTCGTCAAAGGCGTCGTTGCAATGTCCGGTCTGCCGGACGCGGATCGTATGGAGGTCTGCTTTGCTGGGCGCTCTAACGTGGGCAAGTCCAGTCTAATCAACGCGCTGACGGGCCACAAGGCGCTTGCACGCGCCTCTAACACCCCGGGTCGTACGCAAGAGATTAACTTCTTCACAGCAGGTCAGGAACACTACCTCGTCGACCTGCCCGGCTACGGTTATGCCAACGCGCCCTTGCCTGTGGTGGAAAAGTGGCAGCGCTTGCTAAAGCAATACCTGTCTGGCCGCCAAACCCTACGCCGCGCTTTCGTTCTGATCGACGCGCGCCATGGTGTGAAAAAGGTGGACCACGAAATCATGAGCCTGCTAGATTCCAGCGCCGTGACGTTCCAATGCGTTCTGACCAAAACCGACAAAGTGAAGCTGGTCGATCGCGAGAAGGTTCTTGATCAAGTGCGCGGCGAATTGGCCAAGCACCCAGCAGCGTTCCCAGAGATCGTTGTGACATCGTCTGAAAAGGGTGACGGCATCCCAACGCTACGGGCGATTATTGCGACTCTGGTTTAGGCTAAATTTTGGGCTTTGATTTAAACTGACGGCTCTGCTTTGACTTTTGCAGCGAGCGTTTCAAAAACATGTACGATGTCTGCTTCGCTCGCACGATCAAGCACACCGCCCGAAATTTCCGCGTCCGACCATACCCATGATTTTTCAGGGTCGTGCAACATCGCCCAATCCGCAAAAATACGTGTCGTAACGGTACGGCGCACCAGCTCCACTACCTCAGCGTGACGATCATCGCGTTTGATACGGGCGTAGGTGGCTTCAACCTCTTTTTGCGGACCTTCCAGCAATTGTAGATAGACATCATGGCGGCACACCAGCGCACCCGTGATACCATCGCGTTCATTACATCGACGCGCGTCCAGCAAGATAGCGCCAAGCGTAGGCCCATCGTATCCGAAGGGCTGTGACATATAGATGAGTTGGGTAAGATCGGCGATGATCAACGCTCCTATTGGGGTCAGCTTTTGTGCAGCAAACACATGTGCCCGTGCCTATTTGAAGACTAAGCGCACTAAGATCAGAAGTCCCGCGTATTATTGTTTAGCACGAATGAAAAAAGGCCACCCTTTCGAGCGGCCCTTTCCCTAGTCTTAAAGACGCCAAATTAGTTCAGCGCTTTGTCTGTAATCGCATGTGTCCATGCACCCTTTGGGGCCATGGTGATCACAGGATCAGATCCACCTGACAGAAGCGATTGAACTGTGCGCTCATAGTCCGCCACGTCCAGTGCGCCATTCGAACCAGATGTCAGCTTGGATATTTCGCGCATCATGCGCTGCTGGTGCTCTTCTGTTTGCGCACCACTTGAATCGTTCTCAAGCACGATATCAGCTGCCTCATCAGGGTTCATTTCGGCGTACTTCCAGCCCTTCATCGACGCACGTACAAAGCGCACGAGCTTGTCTTCCATTGCGGGATCGGCCAGCGTTTCTTCTAGAACGTATAGACCATCTTCCAGCGTCGCCACACCTTGGTCTTCGTACTTGAACACCATCAGATCATCAGGCGTCAGGCCCGCATCAATGACCTGCCAGTACTCATTATAGGTCATGGTAGACACGCAGGCCGCTTGCTTTTGCAAAAGCGGATCAACGTTGAAACCTTGCTTTAGAACGGTGACGCCACCGTCAGAACCGTCTGTGGCAAGGCCCAGTTTGTTCATCCAGCTCAGGAACGGGAATTCGTTGCCAAAGAACCAAACACCCAGCGTTTTACCCGCGAAATCATCCGTACCGGAAATGCCCGCGTCCTTGCGGCACGTCAGCATCATGCCCGAGGATTTGAACGGTTGCGCGATGTTAACCATCGGCAGGCCCTTCTCGCGCGCAGCTAGGGCAGCTGGCATCCACTCAACGGTCACGTCCGCGCCACCACCCGCAAGAACCTGCGTTGGTGCGATATCTGGACCGCCCGGTTTAATTGTAACGTTCAGGCCTTCCTCTTCGTAGAACCCTTTGTCCAGCGCCACATAGTAGCCACCGAACTGTGCTTGAGTGACCCACTTCAGTTGCAGCGTCAAATCATCTGCAGCTTGTGCCGCTGTGGACATCGCGCCCAGCGCAGCCGCCCCGACCCATTTATAAAATACGTTCATCGTTCTCTCCTTGTTGGTGGTTTTATTGTTCTTTTTAGTTTCGTTGCGACGGATGCCAAAACGTCCATTTGCGTTCGAGAAGTGCCATGGCACCATAGAAAGCGGAACCTGTGATCGCAGCGACCACGATTTCAGCCCAGACCAAATCAAGCGCCAATTGCCCGACGCTTGTCGATATGCGAAAGCCCATACCGCGGATGGGCGAGCCAAAAAATTCCGCGACGATTGCGCCGATCAAAGCCAGTGTCGTCGCAATTTTCAAGCCGTTGAAGATAAATGGCAAGGCTGCTGGCAGGCGCAATTTCAACAGTGTTTTCCAGTATCCGGCCGCATAGGTCCGCATAAGATCGCGCTGCATTGCGTCACTGGCTTGCAGCCCTTGGACCGTGTTCACGAGGATCGGAAAGAAGATCATCACGACAACCACAGCTGCTTTGGAGTGCCAATCAAAGCCGAACCACATCACGAGGATCGGCGCCATGCCGATCACCGGCAAAGCCGCCGCAAAGTTGCCAACGGGCAGCAGTCCACGTTGCAAGAAAGGGAACCGATCAACAGCCAATGCCATGCCAAAGGCCGCGATGCAGCCGATAATATAACCGCTCATCATGCCCTTCACGACCGTTTGCACCCAGTCCTGCCAAAGGATCGATGTGGACGCCGCAAACCGCGCTGCGATGACTGAGGGCGCTGGCAAAAGGACCTGCTGGATCTGCAACCCCCACACAACGCTTTCCCAGATAAACACTAGGGTTAGTCCAAAAATTAATGGTACCAATAGCGAGGTCGTGCGCGATTTTGGCAATGCCGCAAGGCGCACGTTGACGAACCACCCCAGCGCCCAAATCAATGCCCCCGCGATCAGCCACATCATTGCGCCATCCCCATACGTTTGAGAACGATGCGTTGAATCAACCCAATCAGCGCGACCAGCGTCGCTGCAAGTGCCGCCGCCATCAAAAGCGCGCTCCAAATTTGGATGGTCTGTCCATAGTAACTACCCGCAAGCAGACGTGCACCGAGGCCAGCAACAGCACCCGTTGGAAGTTCGCCAACGATGGCGCCTACAATCGCTGCCGCCATCGCGATTTTCAAAGACGTAAACAGATACGGCATCGAGGACGGCAAACGCAGTCGCCAGAACGTCTGCGTAGAACTCGCGTGCCACGTTCGCATTTGATCAAGCTGCATATGATCAGGGCTGCGCAGCCCTTTCACCACGCCCACAACGACTGGGAAAAACGACAAATACATCGAAATGATCGCCTTGGGCAGCAAACCTTGGATACCGACCGCGTTCAGAACAACGATGATCATCGGCGCGACCGCAAGGATCGGAATGGTTTGCGAGGTAATCACCCACGGCATCACGCTCATGTCCATCGTACGATTGTAAACGATCCCAACCGCCAAGCTGATCCCCAGCGCGGTTCCAAGCGCAAACCCCAGCAAGGTCGCACTCAAAGTTATCCACGAATGATAAATCAAAGACCGCTTCGACGTGATTTTCTTTTTAACGGTGGTTTTCCAAATCTCGCGCGTCACCTGATGCGGGGCCGGAAGCTTGGGCTTTTTCTGCGACCATGTATCCACAACCATATCGCTCACAGACAATTCCACACCTGCGCGCTGCGCCTTGTCATACGCCCACGGCGCATTCAGCCAAACCGCCGCAGCGTACCAAAGCGTGATGATCGCAACCACGACCGTCAAAACTGGGATCAATGACTGGCGCATAGCACCCCTTCATCTTTCAAAATAAACTTGCCCCGCAGGGCTGCTATCAAACCGATAAACCGCTCAAACATCATCGCCGTGCCCCGCGCGTAATCCTTCACGGACACGATGCGCAATCTCGATAAACTCGGGGCTATCGCGAATTTCCAAAGGCCGTTCACGTGGCAAGCTGCTCTCGATCACATCCGCAATTCGACCTGGACGCGGTGACATCACCACGATCTTCGTGCTCAGATATACCGCCTCTGGAATAGAGTGCGTCACAAAAGCAATTGTCTTTTGTGTCCGCGCCCAAAGCTGCAAAAGCTGTTCATTCAAATGATCACGCACAATTTCATCCAGCGCCCCAAAGGGTTCGTCCATCAATAAAATATCCGCATCAAACGCCAAGGCCCGCGCGATAGAGGCGCGTTGCTGCATACCGCCGGATAATTGCCACGGGAATTTCTTCTCGAATCCTGCCAGCTCAACCAGTTCCAAAACACGATCAACACGTTCTGCCTGATCTGCTTTCGAATACCCCATGATCTCCAAAGGCAGGCGAATATTGCCGCCAATCGTGCGCCAAGGATAAAGCCCGGCTGCCTGAAACACATAACCATAGGCCCGCGCACGACGTGCCTCTTCGGGGCTGACGCCATTCACAGAAATCTCACCAGATGTCGGCGTTTCCAGATCTGCCATAACCCGCAAGAACGTGGTTTTACCGCAGCCAGATGGCCCGATAAAACTCACGAACTCGCCCTTTTCGATATCAAGCGAGACATCTTTCAGCGCATGCACCGGTCCATCATTCGTTTGGAATGTCAGGCTTAGATCGCGCGCGCTGATAATGGTTTCTTTATTCACGTATTGGGTCCTGCCTTAAATGCCTGCCGGAATATTCATGGGATCACGTTTGATCATCTTAGGCGCGTTCAGCTCTTTCCACTTGGACAGTGCAACATTCGGCGCACCAAACGCAGGGCGTGGAATGAACCGTCCACGACCTGGTTGGGGCTGCGAGTTCTGACCCCATGCCCAGATCACTTCACCTCGGTTCAAAGTGTAGCGCGCTTGGGCCGTCACATTGAACCCCTCGAACACGTTGTAATCCAAGATTGAGTGATGGTTCGCGAGGCTGATCGTCTTGGAAATCTTCGGGTCCCAAACCACAATATCCGCGTCCGCGCCTTCCACAATGGCACCCTTCTTGGGGTAGATATTCAGGATTTTAGCCGCGTTGGTCGACGTTGCCGCAACAAACTCGTTCGGCGTCAAACGTCCCGTTTCAACACCCTCAGTCCAAAGCACGGCAAGACGTTCTTCCAAGCCATTTGAACCATTCGGAATAATCCGAAAATCATCCCGCCCCGCGCGTTTCTGCTGGGTAGTGAATGCGGCATGATCCGTCGCAACCACCTGCAAAGATCCCGATTGCAGACCTGCCCACAGGCTATCTTGATGTTCCTTGTTGCGGAATGGCGGCGACATCACGCGACGTGCTGCATGGTCCCAATTCTTGTTGAAATACTCGGACTCGTCCAAGGTCAGGAACTGGATCAACGGCTCACCATAAACCCGCATCCCCTTTTGGCGCGCACGCCGGATCGCTTCGTGGGCTTGCTCACAAGAGACATGCACGATGTACAAAGGCGTCCCCGCGCAATCCGCAATTGTGATCGCGCGGTTGGCCGCTTCGCCTTCAAATTCAGGCGGGCGCGAATAGGCGTGACCCTCTGGCCCTGTGATGCCCTCATCAAAGAACTTCTGCTGCATCTCGGCAACCAAGTTGCCGTTCTCCGCATGCACCATCGGCAAGGCACCCAATTCACGACATCGCTTGAAGGACGCGAACATCTCATCGTCCTCAATCATCAATGCGCCCTTGTAGGCCATGAAGTGCTTGAACGAATTCACGCCCATATCAACGGCGTCTTTCATTCCGTTAAACACACCCTCGTCCCAACCCGTGATCGCCATATGATAACCAACGTCAGAACAAATCTGCGGCGCGCTCTTGCGATGCCACTCATTGATCGCGTTCTTCAAATCGCCGTCCGCACCAGGCAAACAGAAATCCACGATCATCGTTGTGCCACCGGTGGCCGCAGCCCACGTCCCCGTCTCAAACGTCTCAGCTGCAGTCGTTCCCATGAACGGCATTTCAAGATGCGTGTGCGGATCAATCCCACCAGGGATCACATAAGCGCCCTCCGCATCGATGTATTCGTCACCCTTCAGATCCTCGCCGATCTGCTTGATCACTTCGCCCTCGATCAGCACGTCAGCTTTCCACGTGCGATCTGCCGTGCAAACCATGCCGCCTTTGATTACTTTAGTGCTCATTTCATAACGCCTTTCTTAAAGTCTTCATCTTTCCAGATAAACTTCGGGGGTACGGGGGCTGGCCCCCGTCCGCACTCAAACTATTACTGCTGTTTCCAGAACAGCATGCATCAACACATCTGTTCCTGCCGTCGCCCATTCCTTGGAAATTTCTTCCGCTTCATTATGGGACAAGCCATCCATGCAAGGACACATCACCATCGCAGTCGGTGCGCATTTGTTGATCCAGCAGGCATCATGGCCCGCACCTGAAATCAGGTTCATGTGCGAATAGCCCAGACGTTCTGCCGCCGCACGTACAGCTGTTACGCAGCTTTCATCAAAGGTCACGGGATCAAAGCCGCCGACCTTTTCAAACTCAACACTCAGTCCCATGTCATTACAAATCGCTTGGGCATCGACGCACAAACGCGCTTCCATATCTTCGATCACCGACAGGTCGGGTGAGCGGAAATCAACGGTGAACACCACCTTGCCGGGGATCACATTTCGCGAGTTGGGGTAAACATCGATATGGCCAGCCGCCCCAACTGCATGGGGTTTGTGCGACCATGCGATCTCGTCTACCGCCTGCAAGACTTTCGCCATGCCAAGCCCCGCGTTCTTGCGCATCGGCATGGGCGTGGACCCGGTGTGAGAATCTTTGCCCGTGATCGTCACTTGGGTCCAGCTAAGGCCTTGGCCGTGGGTGACGACGCCGATGTCTTTCTTTTCGGCTTCAAGAATAGGACCTTGTTCGATGTGGAGTTCAAAGAACGCATGCATCTTGTCCTTGCGCGCGCCCACAGGCTCGTCGCCTTTCCAACCAATGCGTTCTAATTCTGAGCCAAAGGATTTACCCTCCGCATCTTCCTTGGCATATGCCCATTCTTCGGTATGAACGCCCGCAAAGACACCAGAGGCCAGCATCGCAGGGGCATAGCGCGTGCCCTCTTCGTTGGTCCAATTGGTCACCACGATGGGGTGCTTTGTTGTGATCCCGAGGTCATTCATCGTACGCAGGATCTCTAACCCGCCAAGTACACCAAGAACGCCGTCGTATTTGCCGCCCGTAGGCTGGGTATCAAGGTGCGAGCCCACATAGACTGGCAGTGCTGCAGGGTCGGACCCCGCACGCTCTGCGAACATGTTGCCCATGCTGTCTAGGCCCATTGTGCAACCCACCGCCTCACACCAAGATTGAAACAAGGCGCGGCCCTCACCGTCTTCATCTGTCAGCGTTTGGCGATTATTGCCGCCTGCCACGCCGGGGCCGATCTTGGCCATGTCCATCAGGCTATCCCATAGCCGATCCCCATTGATCTTTAGATTTTCACCGGGTGCGGCCATGTGCGTGTCCCCCATAGACTTTGGCGATCTGGCAGATCGCTCACTTTTTTACCATTTGGTAAAGACACGATTGCAATGCGCGCTATCTGTGTCAAGGATTGACTTGTACGGCCTGCCCAACCATGAGGGTCCAGCCTTAAAACGCTCAAACCTTGGGCATTATAAAGTTCGAAGTGTGACTCCCCGCGTGATCGACAGCGACCCGAATCTGCCAAAAGCACCCAGCCGCATTCAACAGCGCAATCGCAGCCGCATTTTGGAAGCAGCGCTTGAGGTGTTTTCAAGCCACGGCTATCGCGGTTCCACGTTAGATCAGATCGCAACTGAGGCGGGTTTGAGTAAACCAAACATCCTGTATTATTTCGCAGGCAAGGAAGACATCCACGTCACGTTGCTAAGTCAATTGATGTCCACTTGGCTTGACCCTTTGAAAGAGATGGACCCAAACGGCGAACCGATTGAAGAATTGCTAGCCTATGTCCACCGCAAGTTAGACATGGCGATTGAATTACCACGTGAAAGCCGTCTGTTTGCAAACGAGATTTTGCAAGGAGCGCCCCGCATGGGGCCCCATTTGGTAGCTGATCTCAAACCCTTGTTTGACGACAGAACTGCCGTGATTTTGCGGTGGATGGACACCGGCAAGATCGCGCGGTCTGATCCTGCGCATTTGCTCTTCTCCATTTGGGCAACGACACAGCATTACGCTGACTTTGCGGCCCAAACCGAAGTGCTTTTGCCCGATACAGAGCGCCGTCACAGCGGCGCTCGCGACTTTCTAACCCAGTTGTTTACGAAGCTACTCGCCCCGTAAACGCGCGAGATCAATCAAGTTTAAAACTTCAGCCCCCAGTCCTTTGACGATATCTTTGACCCCTTCTTTGTTGGGGTGGATACCATCAAGCTGCATGCGCGCGCGTACAGCATCGCGATCGACTGTGCCATCCTCTTGGAGGAGGCCAATGAAGAAATCGTGCACGTAAAGTGTGTCGTACTTCGCGCTTAACTCAGGATACATTTGGTCAAATTCAGCTTTGAAGTCTGGCCCCATATTTTGGGTCGCAACCAAGCCAACGAGTAAAACAGGAATGCCTTTGGCGGTTGTCGTTTGTAAGATCCGTTCAAGGTTTGCACGGCTGGACGCGGGATCAATACCGCGCAGCAAATCATTACCGCCTAGCGCAACGATCAGACCATCCACGTCGTCCGTCAGCGTCCAATCTATGCGCGCCACACCCCCTGCGGTCGTATCGCCCGACACGCCCGCGTTGATCAAACGAACAGTGCCACTTTGACGACTGTTTTCTTTCAGCCAATCCGCCAATTGGGGAACGAACCCATTGGCTTCCCGCAAGCCATAACCCTGCGTGAGACTGTCCCCCAAGGCCACGATCGTCACAGGTTCCGCCCGCGCGGTGCCGCTTTGTGCCCCAAGCAGCAGAAAAATCAGCGCAATTGATCTTATCACCTTGTTGATAGCCGTTAAAAACCCATATCCCAAAGACACGCTCCTTACGTAGGCAGGCAAAGATGACCGCTGTTCTTTCTCTTAAAGATGCAACTCTTTCGCTGGATGGCAATGCCGGGCGTGTGGATATCCTGCATGGAATCACGTTGGACGTCGAAAAAGGACGGTCTTTGGCGCTGGTTGGGCCGTCAGGTTCGGGCAAGTCGTCGCTTTTGATGTTGATGGGCGGGTTAGAGCAGGCCAGCGGTGGCAGCATCCAAGCGTTGGGCCAGGATTTGACAGCACTGAACGAAGACGCGTTGGCGCGGTTTCGGCGCAAGTCCATGGGCGTCGTGTTTCAGTCGTTTCATTTGATCCCCACGATGACCGCGCTGGAAAACGTCGCGACCCCCTTGGAATTGGCGGGCGACAAAGATGCATTCGCCAAGGCAGAGGCGGAATTGGACACGGTAGGATTGGGCCATCGCAAAAACCACTATCCCAGCCAAATGTCGGGTGGCGAACAGCAACGCGTTGCGGTGGCACGTGCGATTGTGGTGCGCCCTGCAATCTTATTGGCGGATGAGCCCACGGGCAATTTGGACGAAACCAACGGCACCGCAGTGATGGATTTGTTGTTTGAAATGCAAGCGCGCGACGGCGCAACGTTGATTATGGTGACGCATTCGAATGCTTTGGCCGCCCGCTGTGACAGTGTGATCCGTCTACGTGATGGGCGCATTGATGAGGGCAGTTTATGAGCCTTGCTCTGGCCACCCGCTTTGCACGTCGCGAATTGCGCGGCGGCTTGCAAGGGTTTCGCATTTTCATCGCGTGTCTCGCGCTTGGGGTTGCTGCAATCGCGGCAGTTGGCACGGTGCGCACATCAATTGAAGCAGGTTTGGCGCGCGAAGGTGCCGCGCTTTTGGGCGGTGATGCGGAGTTAGAGCTAACCTATCGCTTTGCGTCGCAGGACGAGCGCGCGTGGATGAAAGCGAACGCGCCGCGCGTGTCAGAGATTGCTGACTTTCGGTCCATGGCCGTTGTGGGTGATGCGCGTGGCTTGACGCAAGTGAAGGCCGTTGATGAATTTTATCCGTTGATTGGCGAGGTCGGGTTGGAACCTGCACTGTCGATTGCGGACGCACTGGCCGAGCAATCGGTCCTGCCCGGCGCAGTGATGGAGCGCATATTGATTGATCGTTTGGGGATCGAGATTGGCGATGTGTTCAAGCTGGGAACACAAGAATTTCGCCTGACCGCCACGCTTACGAATGAACCTGATAGAGCGGGGGGTGGTTTTTGGCTTGGGCCGCGCGTGATTGTTTTGAAAGATGCGTTAGAAGCGTCAGGATTACTGGAAGCGGGAACGCTGTTTTCAAGCCGGTATCGTTTGAAATTACCTGAAGGTGCAGATTTGGATGCGCTGAATGCGAAGGCGGATGCGAATTTTGCACAGAGCGGATTGCGTTGGCGTGACGCGCGAAACGGTGCGCCGGGCGTGGCGCAATTCGTGGAACGTTTGGGCGCATTTCTGGTGTTGGTTGGGCTGTCTGGTTTGGCAGTTGGCGGCGTGGGTGTGTCTGCGGCTGTGAATAGTTATCTCAAAGGGAAAACATCTGTGATTGCGACCCTGCGGACATTGGGCGCAGAACGGGCTGTGATCTTCCAAACATATTTCATTCAGATCGGCGTGCTGAGCCTGCTCGGAATTGCGATTGGTCTGTTGATTGGCGCGATTGCTCCGCTGGCGCTGGCCCCTTTGATCACTAAACTTTTGCCCATCCCAGCCGCCTTTGCGATTTATCCCAAGCCTTTGCTGGAGGCCGCTTTGTATGGCATCCTGACCGCGCTGATCTTTACGACGTGGCCGTTGTCACGAACGGAAAATATTCGTGCAGCAACGCTATTTCGCGATGCAGGCCAAAGCGGGGCGAGGTTGCCAGCGTTTCGCTACGTCCTCGCGACTGCGGTGTTGGTTGCGGCGTTGCTTGCCATGGCGAGTTGGTTTTCGGGAACTATTTTCTTAACGCTTTGGACCGCAGGCGGCATATTCGCAGCATTGATCATGCTGGTTCTTGCAGCGCATTTGGTACGCTTTATTGCCAAGCGAATCGCCAAGTGGACACGCGGACGTCCCTCAATGCGGTGGGCTTTGGGCGCGATTTCTGGGCCGCGTGAAGAGGCAGTTTCGGTTGTTTTGTCGTTAGGATTGGGCCTGTCGGTTCTGGCTGCCGTTGGGCAGATTGATGGCAATCTGCGCGGTGCAATTGCACGCGATTTGCCCAGAGTTGCGCCCTCGTATTTCTTTGTCGACATCCAGAAAGATCAAATGGCTGGATATTTGGAACGTTTGAACAGTGATCCTGCTGTCAGCCGTATTGACAGCGCGCCGATGTTGCGGGGAATTATCACCAAAATAAATGATCAACCCGCAGAGGACATTGCAGGGGATCACTGGGTTCTTGAGGGCGATCGCGGGCTGACCTATTCGACGGAAATTCCCGATAACACACGCCTGCTAGCTGGCACATGGTGGGAGGCTGATTATGCAGGCCCGCCTTTAGTAAGTTTTGCCGAGGAAGAAGCCGAAGAGATGGGTTTGAAGCTGGGGGATGAACTGACAGTTAACATATTAGGGCGCGATATCACCGCGACCATTTCCAGTTTTCGCGAGGTTGATTTTTCCACGGCGGGCATCGGGTTTATCATGTCGATGAACCCAAGCGCGTTGTCGGGTGCGCCGCATAGCTTTATTTCGACCGTTTATGCGACGCCCGAATCCGAGGCGCGTATTTTGCGTGATCTCAATACCGCGTTTCCCAACATTACCGCGATCCGAGTTGGCGATGCAATCGAACGGGTGAGTAGCGTGCTTGCAGGACTTGCTGCAGCGGTCAGTTACGGGGCGGCTGCGACGTTGCTAACAGGGTTCTTGGTTCTGATCGGGGCCTCTGCGGCGGGCGAGCAAGCGCGTACGTTTGAAGCGGCGATCTTGCGTACGCTTGGGGCGGCGCGGCGATCGATCTTGATCAGCTTTGCCCTGCGCGCAGCGATCTTGGGCGGGGCGGCAGGTTTGGTGGCGTTAGGCGCTGGGATATTGGGTGGATGGGCCGTGAGCACGTTCATTATGGAAACCAGCTATGAAGTGATTTGGAGCAACGCGATGGCAATTATATTATGCGGTATTTTGGCGACTTTGTTATCAGGGATGGCATTTGCGTGGCGACCCCTAACAGCGCGGCCTGCGCAAATACTGAGGGCGCAAGAATGAGCACACCCCGATTTTTCGGTTACGGTAGTTTGGTGAACACTGCGACGCATGATTATCCGAATGCGCGCAAGACTACCGTTAGGGGATGGGCGCGTATGTGGCGCCACACGGACCTGCGCGATGTTGCGTTTTTGACGGCTGTGCCCGATGCGACATGTCAGATTGACGGGCTGAGCGCGGATGTTCCGGAGGGTGATTGGGCCGCGTTGGATCTGCGCGAAACAGGGTATGATCGGTTAGATTTAGAGGGCCAGTCAAACACAGCGATTTATGCGGTGCCTGCATCCAGTCAAGCGGCCCCAAGCGTCGCGCACCCGATACTGCTGAGCTATTTGGACGTTGTCGTGCAGGGCTATCTGAATGAGTTTGGCAAGGCTGGCGCAGTCGCATTTTTTGAAACGACACGGGGTTGGGATGCGCCTATATTAGACGATCGACGCGCACCGATCTATCCGCGTCATCAAGTTTTGACGGCTGCGCAAACGGGTTTTGTCGATGACGCGCTAACCCGGCTTGGGTGTCGCATTATCTGCGTTTAACGCTTCCAATGTGCGCTGGACATCTGACGTGCTTCGAGCGCGAAAGGTTCCAACTGCGCTGCATCAATCGCGCTTTGCTCGGACGTGCGCATGACTTTTAGCGCTAAGATTGCTGATAGGGCGCCAAAGATCACGCCACCCACTGCTTGACCGATCAACGCACCCGGCGCCCCGAGCCACAATGCACCAAGCATGACGAGTGGAATCGTACCGAGCGTGTGGCGTCCCCAATTCAGCCATGTGGAATAATAAGGATGGCCCAAATTGTTGAAGCTGGAGTTCGCTACAAAGAGCAAACCGTTGAAGAAGAAGACCAACGCGAGTGGGCCGCAGAACAGATAGACGAGTTCGCGTGTGATGCCTGTGGCAGTAAAAATGTCTGCGATTGGCGCGCGCAGCAGGAACAAAAGGCAGGTCATGATCACGACAAAGATCGCCACGAAACTGATGCCTGCAGTGAATGCGCCGCGCACGCGGTCATGTTGGCCAGCGCCATAGTTTTGGCCGATGATCGGACCAACTGCGCCAGACAGTGCAAAGATCACGCCGAACGCTTGGGGGTCAGGCGGCCCACGATTGCCATGCCTGCGACGGCTGCTTCGCCGTATTCTGCCATGGCGCGGGTCACGTAGGCTTGGCCAATGGGGGTGGCGAGTTGGGTCAGGATCGCGGGGAATGCGAGGGCGAAAATAGGGCGCAGATCCAGCATCAGATCGCGCGCTTCGGGTTTCACGAAGCCACCGTAATGCTTGATGATCGGCAACAGCGATACGGCTGCAATTGTCAGGCGCGCAGCAACCGATGCATAGGCGGCGCCTGTGAGTTCAAGATCGAGGCCGAAGATCAAGATGGGGTCGAGCACGGCATTGACCAAGCCGCCATATATCGTCGCCATCATCGCGCGTTTTGCATCGCCGTGCGCGCGCAGGATTGCGCCGCCCACCATGCCGATCATCAGGAACGGCAATGTCGGAACGATGATTTGAAGATAGTGGACCGCGAGCGCATGAGTTTCACCAGCGGCCCCAAGAAGCGTGACGAAAAACCCCAGATTGAGCCAAACGAGGGCCGCGAAAATCGACCCAAAGACAAAGCCGTATATTAGCGCGTGGGTGGCTTTGCGCTTGGCCTCTTCTTCGTCCCCTGCCCCCAGCGCACGCGCGACCAGAGCGGCTGCTGCGATGGACATGCCAATGCCGAAAGAGGTTGTGAAGAACAGGATCGCGCCAGCGTAGCCAACGGCGGCAGCAAGTTCGGCCTTGCCCAGCATGGAGATGAAAATCATGTCCACAAAGTCGACGAGGAAGATCGCCATGAGGCCCACGGACGCCGTGAGCGACATGACTGAGACGTGTTTGAAGAGCGAGCCTGTGAGGAATTTTGCTTGCTCTGCCATGATGTTACGCCTTTTTTGCTTTGATGCCTTGGAGAAGCGGCATCAGGGACGCCATGTCTGGACCGCGTTCGCGCCCTGTCACGGCTTTGCGCAGGGGCATGAACAGGCCCTTGCCTTTGCGGCCTGTCGCCTCTTTCACCGCTGACGTCCATTCGCCCCATGTCGCGTCCGTGTAGGGACCGTCGGGGAGCATCGTCATGGCCTGTGCGATGAAGTCTTCGTCGCCTGCTTCAATGATTGGGTCTGCGCCGTTTTGGGCAAGGTCGGACCACTCAGACAAATCGCTGAGAACGGTGATGTTCTCGCGGGCGACATCCCAGAAGCGTTCCGCTTGATCTGCTGGCACGCCAAGGGCTGCGATACGATCCGCCACGGCGGACAGTGGCAGCGTGTGATTGTAGCGCGCGGTCAGCGGGTAGAGATCATCCGCGTCGAATTTCGTGGGTGCAGAGCCGAATTGAGAAATGTCGAAGCCCTCGATCAGCTCGTCCATGGAGGTGCGCAGATCGACGGGTTGGGACGAACCCAAACGCGCAAGCAACGAGAGCAACGCCATAGGCTGAACGCCCGCTTCGCGCAGATCGCGCAGGGCGAGTGTGCCGAGGCGTTTGGACAGTGATTCACCTTGCGGACCCGTGAGCAGGGAGTGGTGTGCAAATTCAGGCACCGTGCCGCCGATGGCGCGGATCATCTGGATTTGTGTCGCGGTGTTGGTCACGTGATCAGAGCCACGCACAACATTCGTGACACCCATATCCGTGTCATCGACAATAGAGGCCAGCGTATAGAGCACCTGACCATCGCCGCGAATAATCACGGGATCAGACACGGACGCGGCGTCGATAGAGATATCGCCAAGGATGCCGTCGTTCCACTGGATCCGTTCTTGATCAAGTTTGTAACGCCACACGCCTTGGCCACGCTCTGCGCGCATCGCATATTTTTCGGCGTCCGTCAGCGCCAAACCGGAGCGGTCATACACAGGCGGCTTGCCCATGTTGAGTTGTTTCTTACGCTTGAGATCCAGTTCAGCGGGCGTTTCGAACGCTTCGTAAAAGCGACCCATTTCGCGCAGCTTTTCAGCGGTTTCAGCGTAGCGATCCATACGGGTCGATTGGCGTTCTACCTTGTCCCACGTTAGGCCAAGCCACTCCAAGTCTTGCTTGATCGCGTCCACATATTTCTCTTCAGAGCGCACAGGGTCGGTGTCGTCGATGCGCAGAATAAAGGTGCCGCCATTCTTGGCCGCGATCATGTAGTTGAACAGCGCTGTGCGCAGGTTGCCAACGTGGATGTAACCTGTGGGCGATGGGGCGAAACGTGTGGTGGTCATGAGCGGCTCTCCTGTTGGCGCTGCTTTTTCACAGGTAGGCTGCGTTGTCCAGTTTTGCGGTGCTTATTCGGGATGCACCGGCCAGAGTTTGTCGAGGTCTTTCAGGCCTAGGCGGATCAATTCCTCAAGCACGGTCATGTCCACGTCGGCGAGTTTATTCACGTAAAGACAGGATTTAGCGATCTTATATTTGCCAAGGCGGGACAGGATTTCGTCGTAGTCTTGATAGCCCGGCATAATGTAGATCGACAGGTTCGCTTTGCGTGGTGAAAAGCCCGACGCAAGTGTGTCGCCTGTGCGGCCACTGTCGTATGCATAGCTGTAGCGCCCGAAGCCAATGATCGTGGGGCCCACATTTTTGGTGTGTAACCTGTGATACGTTTATAGAGGTCCAGCAGAACCAGCGCGTCGGCTTTGCGGGTCGGGTGTTGCACGGCTTCAATGAAGTCGCGTGGATCAATGGCAGTCGCTTGAGTTTATTTTCTGCGATCTCATGTTCCTTTCGCTGCGTCATGGATGCGGGGGCTGTCTGGTTGCCCTAACCTGATGAAAACGTAACCCACGAGGCCCCCGATGAGCAAACCCTACATTCTGCGCAGTTATGAAAAGACGTTGAAGTTGCCATTCGGGCGTCAGATTTTTTCAATCTATGCGGCGCGCAAAGCCCCCTATTTTCGCACGATCAAGCCCTTGGTGCAAAAGCTGGAAGCGGGGCATTGCGAGATATTCTTGAAAAAACGTCGCGCGGTGCAGAACCATATCGGGACAGTGCATGTGATTGCGGTGGTCAATGGGTTGGAAATGGCCATGGGATTTCTGGCCGAGGCGACGATCCCGAAACATCTACGTTGGATCCCGAAGGGGATGGAGCTGTCCTACCCTGCAAAGGCCGACACCGATCTGGTGTGCGAAGCAATCAGCGATCCTGCAGATTGGGTTGTGGGCGATCTGCCTATAAAAGTTGTCGCACGCCGCACGGACGGCACAGCGGTTGTTGAGGGTGTGATCAACCTGTGGATCAGTGAAAAACCTAAGCGCTAAGATTGGCACTTACGACGCTAACGTTAAGAAATTGGCTTTGGGGATTGTGTGTATAGGGCGCAGAAGGCAGTTTGACGTCGACCTACCTGAAAGATCCTAAGCGAGGCTATATGACCAATCCACTATACGATGCTCTGTTTGCGCCCCACTTGGGCAAAGCGACGCCGTTTCTACATTTGTTGGATGGTACCACGCTAACCCACGACGCGTTCTTGCGCAAAGCCGCACAGATTGGTGGCGTGTTGGACGCGATGGGATTGGTCGCAGGGGATCGCTTGGCCTTGCAAGTGGAAAAGTCGCCAGAGGCGTTGGCTGTCTATGCCGCTTGCGTGCAGAAGGGCGTGATTTTTCTACCATTGAATATGGCCTACACGCCCGTTGAATTGGATTATTTCATCGACAACAGCGGCGCAAAGCTGGTGGTGTGCGATCCTGCGAAAGAGGATGGAATTTCAGAGATCACGGCGCGCACAGGTGCGCAATTGGTGACTTTGAGTGCGCAAGGGTCTGGGTCCTTAATTGAGGCTGCGACTGCCCAGCCCGAAACGACCCACACGGTTGATCGCAGCGGCGATGATCTGGCCGCGTTTCTTTATACATCTGGCACCACAGGGCGTTCAAAGGGCGCGATGCTGACGCAGGACAACCTGCTGTCGAACTCTGAGGTATTGAAAGAGTACTGGGCGTTCACGTCTGAGGATGTCTTGCTACATGCGCTGCCGATCTTCCACACACATGGCTTGTTCGTGGCGAGCAATGTGATGCTTTTGTCTGGTGGTGCAATGATCTTTATGCGCGCATTTTCTGCGGATGCGATGCTGGAACACATGCCGCGCGCGACGACCATGATGGGGGTTCCGACGTTCTATACACGCCTGCTTGATCACGAGGGTTTTACGCGCGAGGCCGCGGCACATATGCGTTTGTTCATCTCTGGGTCCGCGCCTTTGCTGGCCGAAACACACGAATTGTTTGAGGCCCGCACGGGTCAGCACATTCTGGAACGCTACGGGATGACCGAAACGAATATGAACACCTCGAACCCTTATGAGGGAACGCGCAAAGCGGGAACGGTTGGGTTTCCCCTGCCCGGCGTTGAGTTGAAAGTGACCAACCCAGAGACAGGCACAGCATTGCCCCAAGGCGAGATTGGCGTGATCGAAGTACGTGGACCGAACGTGTTTAAAGGCTATTGGCAGATGCCTGCAAAGACCCGCGAAGAACTGCGCGAGGATGGTTTTTTCATCACGGGTGACTTGGGTCAGATCGACAGCGATGGATATGTGCAGATCGTTGGACGTGGCAAAGATTTGATTATTTCGGGCGGCTACAACATTTATCCCAAAGAGATCGAGATAGTCATTGATGATCAACCTGGTGTGAAAGAAAGCGCAGTCATCGGCGTGCCGCATCCTGATTTCGGGGAAAGCCCTGTGGCGGTTGTTGTGCCTGATGGTGCTGGTCCTGACCTCGAACAGATCACGAATGCGTGCGCCACAGCCCTTGCCCGCTTTAAACATCCGCGCAAGATCATTATCCTTGCTGCTCTGCCCCGCAACACAATGGGGAAAGTGCAAAAGAACGCACTGCGCGACGACTACAAAGACATGTTCTCTAAATCAGAAAGCTAATCCCATGAGCGATACAACAGAATACATGCCCCCGAAAGTTTGGAAATGGGAGCAAGAGAGCGGCGGCACGTTCGCCAGCATCAACCGTCCCATCGCGGGTGCAACACATGACAAGGAATTGCCACGCGGCGCGCATCCTTTGCAGCTGCATTCCATGGGCACACCGAACGGTGTGAAGGTCACGGTTCTTTTAGAAGAACTCCTTGCCGCAGGTCACAAAGGTGCCGAATACGACGCGTGGATGATCAAGATTGGCGATGGCGATCAGTTTGGATCAGGCTTTGTTGATGCGAACCCGAATTCCAAGATTCCTGCGTTGATGGACTACTCAGGCGACACCCCTGTGCGTCTGTTTGAAAGTGCGTCAATCATGATGCATTTGGCAGAGAAGTTTGATGCGTTTATCCCAGCACATGCGCGGGCTGAGTGCTTTAACTGGTTGTTCTGGCAAATGGGCAGCGCGCCTTATCTTGGCGGTGGTTTCGGCCATTTCTATCACTACGCGCCGTTCAAAATGGAATACCCGATCAACCGTTTCGCGATGGAAGTGAAGCGTCAGATGGATGTTCTGGATCGTCACCTAGCGGACAATGAGTATTTCGCAGGTGGGGAATATTCTATCGCGGATATGGCGATTTGGCCGTGGTATGGTCGCCTTGCGCAGGGCAAAGCCTATGAAGCGGGCGAATTCTTGGATGTTGAGAGCTACAAGAATTTACAGCGCTGGACCAAGCAGATTGCCCAGCGTCCTGCCGTCATTCGTGGACGCATTGTGAACGTTGCGCGGGGTGCCGAGAACGAGCAACTTCCCAACCGCCACTCAGCGGCCGATATTGACGCGGTTTTGGCGAAGTAAGCCTATCAAAAACGAATGTCTGGGCAATATAGTGCCCAGACATTTCGATATTTTTTCAACACTGATCCTTTGGGTCGCAAACTAAGTTTCAGCTATAGTGAGTGCTTCAATCGGGCACCCGCAGACCTATCAACGCGGCATGATGACGATCGTGCCGACACAGATGTCGCCGATGCCGATGCCGATGCAAAATTCGCAAATAAGTTAATATGCGATTCCTCTTAAAGCTATCGAGTTCTCATAACTATTCGATTTGAGTTTTAGGCTTCAGGCGCGCTTGAAAGCAATTGAAATCTTCATTCTCAATCTTTTCCGATGGGTACACATTTTGACAGGGTTTTACTGCAGTACCCTGTTGACGGGCCAACCCTGATTATTTCTGAGCGCAGTGCTTCTTCTGCGCGGCCTTCCCCGCCACCGCAACAAACGCGTGGCTATGAAGAGCAAGAGTATCATGGGGAAAAACGTAAGAAACGTGGTGGTTTCTTGGAAGAGCTGTTTGATTTTTAGGGCGCTTTAACATTCAAATCTGAAAAAACTGCGTCGGCCATCAAAGCTGGCCGCGCATGTTCCAAAGTTCTGGGAACAGCTCGACCTCAAGCATTTTGCGCAGATATTTGACGCCTGACGTGCCACCCGTACCGCGCTTGAACCCGATGATGCGCTCAACTGTTGTTACATGATTGAAACGCCAACGGCGGAAGTAATCTTCTAGATCGACCAGCTTTTCGGCCAGCTCGTACAGCGACCAATGTGCATTCGGATCGCGGTAAACGGTGGTCCAAGCGTCCATTACTTGCGTGCAGGCTTGATGGGGTTGGTCCAGCACATATGCCTCAGGCGGAAAGGTTTCGCCAAGCTCTTTGCCAAGGCAATCCAACGCCACATGATAAAGCGATTTCTTGGTCAATTCTTGGCCCAGCATGTGGTGCAGTTCGGTTCGGTGTTCATGAACCTTCATCATCGAACGATTGCGGTTTCCGAGGATGAATTCGATCAGACGGTACTGGTGGGATTGAAAGCCCGAAGACGCGCCCAGATCATCACGAAAGTTGGTGTATTCACTGGGCGTCATCGTGCGCAACACATCCCACGCGTTGTTGAGTTGCTCAAATATCCGCGCAACGCGTGTGAGCATTTTGAAGACCGCTGGGTAGTCGCCTTGTTCCAATTTATCGCGCGCAGTCGAGAGTTCGTGCAGCGTCAAACGCATCCAAAGCTCGGACGTTTGATGTTGGATGATGAAGAGCATTTCATCATGCGCGGTGGATTGTAGGTTTTGCGACCCCAATATCGGGTCAAGCGAGAGGTAGTCGATGTAGCTAATGTCCTTGGCAAAAGACATCTTCGCGCCTTCATTTTCGGGGTCATAAGCGGTCATAGGTTTGGTTCTCTCTTGTGCGTGAATTTAACTATCGTCGCGCCATCTGTTCACAATCGGATAGCGGCGATCCAGCCAGAACGCGCGGCGCGATAGGCGTGTGCCGGGGGCGGATTGGTAGCGTTTGTATTCCGAAATATAGAGCAGGTGTTCGATCTTTTTGACAACCGCGCGATCATAGCCAGCGGCCACGCAATCGGCGACGGATGCATCATCGTCGACCAGCATTTCCAAGATACCATCAAGGATCGGATAGTCCGGCAGGCTGTCGCTGTCTTTTTGATCGGGACGCAATTCGGCGGACGGGGGTTTGTCGATGATCGAGGGCGGAATGACTTCACCTGCGGGGCCCATCATCCAATCAAAATGGTTTTCATTCCGCCAGCGACAGACCTCGAACACGCGCACTTTGTACATATCTTTGATCGGATTATAGCCGCCCGACATATCGCCGTAGATCGTAGCGTAGCCCACAGCGACCTCGGATTTGTTGCCTGTGGTCAGCAACATAGAGCCGAACTTATTACTCATCGCCATCAAGAGCAGACCGCGCAGGCGGGATTGGATGTTTTCCTCTGTCACGTCCGCCTCTAGCCCTTCGAACAGGGGGCCAAGTGTGTTGGTAATCGCGTCGCGCCCTTCTTTGATGGGAACGAAATTGTATTCAGCGCCAATGCGCGTCGCGCAATCCTTGGCGTCATCGAGCGAAACTTGGGATGTATATTCAGACGGCAGCATCACGCAGCGCACGTTTTCGCCGCCCAGCGCATCGACTGCGATGGTTGCGACGAGGGCAGAGTCGATTCCGCCTGACATGCCCAGCAGGACCTTCTTGAAACCCGTCTTGCCCATGTAGTCGCGCAGGGCCTGTACACAGACGCGGTAATCCTGTTCGAACTGACCGGGAATGATCGCTTTTGCACCCTCGTCAACGCACCAGCCATCCTGTGTGCGGGTCAGATCGACTTGGGTGATTTGTTCATCAAACACGGGCATCTGCATCGCAAGTTTCCCGCCGGGATTGAGCGCGAAAGAACCGCCATCGAAGACCTGATCGTCCTGTCCGCCAACCATATTGAGATAGATCAGTGGTAGTCCCGTTTCAATCACGCGGCTGACCATCTGGTTCATGCGCACGTCGAATTTGCCGCGGTAGTAGGGTGATCCATTAGGGACGAGCAGGAATTCAGCGCCTGTTTCCTCTAACGTTTCCGACACGTCTTCGTGCCACGCATCTTCGCAAATCGGGCTACCGATGCGGGCGTTACCGATAGAATAAGGCCCCCCAAGAGGACCGCTATCAAAAATGCGGACCTCGTCGAACACATCTTCATTGGGGAGATTGTGCTTGAGCGCCTTGCTGACGATTTTGCCCCCGCGACAGATGAAGTAAGCGTTGTAGAGCTTGCCATCTTCGACCACTGGGCCCCCAATTGCGAGTGCTGGGCCGTCTGCGCAGTCTATCGCGAGGGCTTGGATGGCCATCAGGCAGGCCGCTTGGACAGCGGGCTTCATCACCAAATCTTGGGTGTTGTAACCAAGGATGAACATTTCAGGCAGTGCCACCAGATCCGCGCCTGCCGCAACACCAGCATCCCATGCAGCGCGGGCTTTGGCAGCATTTCCAGCGATATCGCCCACGGTTGGGTTCAGCTGGCCCAGCGTAATGCGAAACCGATCGAGGGGGGATGTGGCGGTCATAATCAAGCTCCGACAAGAGGGGTTGGCCAAGATGTATCCCCCCTATCGCATAAGGGAAAGAGGCGGGTCGTAACCTTAGGCGAAAACCCATTGTTCTTACGGAGGGCATAAACTAGGCTTCCACAAAATTTAATCCTAAGTATCGGACGTCCTTCATGCGCCTCGCCTCTCTTGCTTTTGTTGCCGGCTTTGCCTTGGCTCTCTCTCCGCTCGCGCTGGCGGCGCAAACAACGGGTGTGCAGACCAAACAATATGATGATGGCGGCGTCTATGAGGGGACATTCAAGGACGGCGTGCAGCATGGTCTGGGTGCATATCGATTGCCCAATGGCTACGAATATGTTGGCGATTGGGTCTTGGGGGAAATCCTAGGCCAAGGCACGGCTCGTTTTCCCGACGGGGCAATGTATGAAGGTGCGTTCGCCAAGGGCAAACCTGACGGAATCGGTCGGATCACGTATAGCGACGCCAGCACCTATGAGGGGTCTTGGACAGACGGCGTTCCCCAAGGCACGGGTATTTCTTTGAGTGCAGATGGCAGTCGTTACGAGGGTAGCTTTCGTGGCGGCAAACAACACGGCAAGGGACTGCTCACGCGCGCAGACGGATACACTTACAATGGTGACTGGGTGAACGGCATCAAAGAGGGTGCTGCAACGATCGTGTACCCTGACGGGTCTGAATACCAAGGGCAGGTGCAGGACGGAAAGCGCGAAGGCGTCGGCATTTTTACACTGAGCGATGGGATGATTTTAGATGGGCCGTGGCGCGGCGGACAGCTGAGCGGACTTGGTAAAGTGATCCAGCCCAACGGCGACCTGTATGAGGGCGAGTTGGTTGCGGGACGTCGTGAGGGCCAAGGTAAAGTAACCTATCAGAACGGCGATATTTACGAGGGCCAATTCCTTGATGATCTACGCCACGGCGTTGGTGTCTTCACAGCGACAGACGGGTATTCCTATACAGGTGAATGGCAAAAAGGGTTGATCGACGGCGTAGGTCGCGTGAATTATCCGGATGGATCAATCTATGAGGGCCAAATGAAAAACGGTCTGGCACAAGGTAAAGGCAAGATAGCGTATCCGGGCGGCGCGAGCTATGAAGGCCAATGGGTCGCCAACGTAATCGAGGGCTTGGGTCGCGCGGTTTACGCCAACGGCACGATTTATGAAGGCCAGTTCAAAGACGCCAAACATAGTGGCAAGGGCACGCTGATCCGACCCGACGGATATCGCTATGAGGGCGCATGGATTGACAACCAAATCCAAGGGGAAGGCACCGCTAGCTTCCCAGACGGGTCTATCTATGAGGGCCGATTTGTGAATGGGCGACGCCAAGGGCGTGGTGTGTTCCGCATGGCGGATGGATTTTCATATGAGGGCGCTTGGGTTGATGGTGCTATGACAGGACAAGGCGTTGCGCGCTACGCCAGCGGCGACGTTTATACAGGTACATTCGCAAATGGAACACGCGAAGGCCAAGGTGAAATTCAATACGCCGATGGCAACGTCGTGTCTGGCATTTGGGCAAATGGCGCGCTTGTCGAGCCAGTCCAAGTCACGCCCGGCCAAGTTGCACCAGTTCAAACCGCACCCGTCCAAGCGGACAATTAGACCACATCGCCTGCATCCAATTTTTCTAGAAAAATTGCGGCGTCCTTAAGGACCGTTTCGCGATGTGTTTCGTCCATGCGTTCCCACGTACGATACATGTTTCCCATGCGCGCATTCTTGGAAAATCGGTCGCGATGGCGGATCAAGAAATCCCAGTAAAGCACGTTGAACGGACACGCTGTATCGCCTGTCTTATCTTTCACTGCGTAGTGACATTTCTTGCAATAGTCCGACATGCGATTGATGTAGGCCCCACTAGACACATAGGGCTTGGACGCGATGATCCCGCCGTCCGCGAACTGGCTCATCCCGATGGTATTTGGAGCCTCTACCCATTCGTAGGCGTCAATGTAGACCTCTAGGTACCATTCATGCACTTGTTCTGGATCAATGCCTGCAAGCAACGCGAAGTTACCCGTGACCATGAGGCGTTGAATGTGGTGCGCGTAAGCTTCGTCGCGGGTTTGTTCCACCGCTTTAGACAAGCAGCGCATTTTGGTTTTTTCGCCCCAATATAGCGCAGGAAGATCGCGTTTGTGATCAAGCGCGTTGCGGGTCGTGTAATCGGGGCCTTCAAGAAAATAGATACCGCGCACGTATTCGCGCCAGCCAATAATCTGGCGGATGAACCCTTCAACGGCGTTGATCGGCGCATGGCCGTCTTTGTAGGCGTTCTCAGCCGCTTGGCAAATTTCGAGCGGGGCGAGCAGGCCAGCATTCAGGTAGGGTGAGATCAGCGCGTGATAGAGGAATTTACTCTCTGAGAGCATCGCGTCTTGGAAATCACCGAAGCGCGGCAGCGCATGGGTCATGAAGTGTTCCAATGCGCTCAGGGCCTCGTCGCGGGTGGTTGCGAAGTTGAACGTGTCCAAGCTGCCGAAATGATCGGGAAACTGGGTTTCAACTAGCGTGAGGACATCTTTGGTGATCGCGTCAGGTTCAAACGTTGATGGGCCAGAATAGCTGATCTGGTCGGGCGCGGCTTTGCGGTTGTCGTGATCGAAATTCCATTGACCGCCCGCAGGTTTATCCCCCTCCATCAGCAATCCTGTTTTGCGACGGATCTCACGATAGAAATACTCCATGCGCAGGGCTTTGCGCCCCTCTGCCCAAGTCTCAAATTCTGCGTGGGACGTGAGGAAGCGATCATCCTCAAGTATGGTCATCGTCAGCGGAGTTTGTTCCATCGCTTCGATCAAACGCCACTCGCCAGCACGCGTCGCGATGACTTCTTGCGCACCCGTTTCTTGTGCACGGCGCAGCAATTCGGCGGCAATGCTGCCTGCATTCTCTGGATCGTCAAGTTTCGTATAACGGACGTTCCAGCCTTCAGACGTTAACTGATCAACGAATTTGCGCATCGCAGAGAAAAGAAAGGCAATCTTCTTGGGGTGGTGTTTGACATATGTGGCCTCTGAATTGACTTCCGCCATGACCACGATGTCGTTTGATTTATCCGCCGCGCGCAAGGCGGCGACATTCAGGCTAAGCTGATCGCCAAGGATTAGGACAAGTTTCACCATGGAACCGTTGCTCCTGACCAATCATAAAACTGGCCTGTGTGTTCTGGAGCCAGATTATTCAGCACATTTAGCAGGTTTTCAGCAGCTTCAGACGCGGGAACGGCGGGATGCCTGTCCACGTATTTTTCCGTGAACAGCGTTTGCACTGTACCGGGATGCAGCGCGACGCATGTCAGGTTTTTGTGGCTGCGTGCCAATTCAATCGCGGCCCCCCGCACGATCTGGTTCACCGCTGCTTTTGCGGCGCGATACGAATGCCAGCCGCCAAGACGATTGTCCGTGATTGATCCAACGCGCGCAGACAACACGGCAACATGTGTAGGGCCATCACGGCGCGAAAGGCGCGACACGTGGCGCAGGATTAATGCAGGGCCAATCGCGTTCACAGCGAATTGGTTCATCATCGCGGCTGAGCTGATTTGTTTGAATGATTTCTCAGGCTCTGCACCGTTCACTTCTAACGCGCCCGTCGCGATAATGATCAAATCAAAGCGTTGGCTCAGACCGCCGAGTACGCGTTCAACCGAGGCCTCGTCCGTCACATCCAAACCGTCAGCGCTGCGCGACAGGCCCGTCACAGCGACGCCGCGCGTTTTCAAAGCCTTACTCAAGGCCGATCCGATCCCGCCGGAGGCCCCTATTATCAATGCATTTTTCCATTCCATACGCCCCACCTAAGGCACACATCACACGGGTCAATCCAAAAAGGGGTTTTCCTTAACCGGAATCGCGTTATAACGATTCTCATGAATATGAGTGGCCATACGCAGATTGATGCACAGCGCGCCCGCGCTGCGTCTATGCTTGGCCTAGCGCTCCTAGTCTGCCTCTGAGCGTGCCGGTCGGCGCGAACGCTCAGAGGATGAAAAGATCGCGCCGCTTCACCATGAAATTCCGGTTCTGACCCAGCTACGGCGGGTTACATTAAAATGAGACAGACTATGACCAACACACAAAAAGAACGCGTCGTTATTTTTGACACCACATTGCGCGACGGCGAACAAAGCCCCGGCGCGACCATGTCACACGAAGAAAAGCTTGAAATCGCGGGTTTGCTTGACGATATGGGCGTCGACATTATTGAGGCGGGTTTTCCGATTGCCTCTGAGGGCGATTTCCGCGCGGTTAGCGAGATTTCCAAAAATTCACGTAACTCTGTGATTTGTGGTCTTGCGCGCGCTAACTTTGGCGACATAGATCGCTGCTGGGACGCCGTGAAGCACGCACGTCAGCCGCGCATTCACACGTTTATCGGAACGTCAGAGCTGCACCGCGCTATTCCAAACCTCACTATGGACGAAATGGCTGTGCGTATTCACGACACAGTCACACACGCGCGCAACCTGTGTGATAACGTGCAATGGTCGCCGATGGATGCGACACGCACGGAAGAAGATTATCTGTGCCGCACCGTTGAAATCGCGATTAAAGCGGGTGCGACGACGATCAACATTCCCGACACAGTCGGCTACACCGCCCCTGTCGAGAGCGCGGAATTGATCCGCATGTTGATCAAAAAAGTGCCGGGTGCGGATGAGATTATCTTTGCAACGCATTGTCATAATGACCTTGGCATGGCGACTGCGAACTCTTTGGCCGCAGTCGAGGGCGGTGCGCGTCAGATCGAATGTACGATCAACGGTTTGGGCGAACGAGCAGGCAACACAGCGCTTGAAGAGGTCGTGATGGCGCTGAAAGTGCGCGGCGATATTATGCCCTATTCCACTGGTATCGACACAACGAAGATCATGAATATCTCGCGTCGTGTCGCGGCTGTGTCGGGTTTTGCGGTTCAGTTCAACAAGGCGATTGTTGGCAAGAACGCCTTTGCGCATGAAAGCGGTATACACCAAGACGGAATGTTGAAGAACGCTGAGACGTTTGAGATCATGCGCCCCGAAGATGTGGGTTTGACTGAGACGAACATTGTCATGGGCAAACACTCTGGTCGCGCGGCGTTGCGTTCCAAGTTGGAGAACTTGGGCTTTGAATTGGGTGATAACCAGTTGAAAGACGTGTTCGTGCGGTTCAAGGAATTGGCTGATCGCAAGAAGGAAATCTTTGACGACGATCTCGTTGCGTTGATGCGCACAACGACTGATCCAGAAATTCAACGCGTGAAAGTAAAAGCCCTTCGCGTCGTGTGTGGAACCGACGGCCCGCAAGAAGCGGCATTGACGTTGACGATTGATGGCAAAAACGTATCTACGACCGCGATTGGCGACGGCCCAGTCGATGCAACGTTCAATGCCGTGAAAGAGCTGTTTGCGCATGACGCGCGCTTGCAACTTTATCAGGTGAACGCGGTGACTGAGGGCACGGACGCGCAAGCGACAGTGTCTGTGCGTTTGGAAGAAGAAGGTCGGATCGTGACGGGCCAATCTGCCGACACGGACACGGTTGTGGCCTCTGCCAAAGCCTACGTAAGCGCATTGAACCGGTTGCTAGTACGTCGCGAGGGAAACCAAGTTGGCTACGACACTAAGGGCGTGAACTACAAAGATGTCTCCTAATTGAGAAAAATCACATCGAAAGCGCCCTGAAACTAAGGGCGGTTTCTGGCCTATTGGCCCCTTGAACCCCCTTTTCCCTACCGTAAAAGGGCCTATAAGGGCGTCAGGTTCGCCTCATCAGAGTCGCGGGCGCGAAAATTATTGCGAACAGGACTACAAAGCATGGCATTTTGGGACAAAATTTCCGGCCTCTTCACGTCAGACATGGCGATTGATTTGGGCACAGCGAACACGCTGATTTATGTCAAAGGCAAAGGCGTTGTGCTGTCCGAGCCATCCGTAGTCGCGTATCACATCAAGGACGGCGTTAAGAAAGTTCTAGCTGTTGGCGAAGACGCCAAGCTGATGCTGGGTCGTACACCCGGTTCCATTGAGGCGATCCGCCCGATGCGAGAAGGCGTGATTGCTGACTTTGATACGGCTGAGGAAATGATCAAACATTTTATTCGCAAGGTTCACAAACGCTCAACTTTTTCAAAACCGAAGATCATCGTGTGTGTCCCCCATGGTGCAACGCCCGTTGAAAAGCGCGCTATTCGTCAATCTGTTCTTTCCGCTGGCGCACGTCGCGCCGGTCTGATTGCAGAACCGATTGCTGCCGCGATTGGTGCGGGCATGCCGATCACAGATCCAACTGGTAACATGGTTGTTGATATCGGCGGTGGTACCACGGAAGTTGCGGTTCTGTCGCTTGGGGACATCGTCTATGCGCGCTCTGTGCGCGTGGGTGGTGACCGTATGGACGAAGCGATCATCAGCTATTTGCGCCGACAGCATAACCTGCTGGTGGGTGAATCAACAGCAGAGCGGATCAAAACATCCATCGGTACGGCGCGCATGCCTGACGATGGTCGTGGTGCATCGATGCAAATTCGCGGACGCGATTTGCTAAATGGCGTTCCAAAAGAAACTGAAATTTCCCAAGCCCAGATCGCCGAAGCCCTTGCAGAACCTGTTCAGCAGATTTGCGAAGCGGTTATGACAGCGCTTGAAGCAACACCGCCCGACCTCGCGGCTGATATCGTTGATCGCGGCGTGATGCTTACGGGTGGTGGTGCCCTTTTGGGTGACCTGGATCTGGCGCTGCGTGAACAGACTGGTCTTGCCGTTTCGATTGCGGATGAAAGCCTGAATTGTGTGGCGCTTGGAACGGGTAAAGCGCTGGAATATGAAAAACAGCTACGTCACGCGATTGATTACGACAGCTAAATTCGGCATCGTGTGACGCAGAGGCGAAACAAGCCCCTCCAGCGGAGAACGCATTGGCCAAAGACCGCGCCCAAAGCGAAGATTTTACAACCCCCCTCAAGCGTTTGCTTTTGGGCACTGTCTTGCTGTGCCTTTTCGCGATTTTTCTAGTGTGGCGCATCGATAGCCCAAGGGTTGAACGCTTTCGACTGGCCGTAATTGACCGCGTTGTCCCTAACTTTGACTGGGCGATGATCCCTGTCACAGCGACCGTGAATTTGGTGCGCGACTTTCAGAGTTATCAAAGAATATACGAACAAAATCAGGAACTTCGCCGCGAACTTCAGCAGATGAAGAGTTGGAAAGAAGCGGCCCTTCAACTGGAACAAGAGAACGCGCGTTTGCTAGATTTGAACTCTGTGCGTCTTGATCCGCGACTGACACATGTGACGGGTGTTGTCATGGCTGACAGCGGATCGCCGTTTCGCCAATCTGTTTTGCTAAACGTAGGGCGGCGCGATGGTGTTTTGGATGGTTGGGCTACAATGGACGGGCTTGGTCTGGTTGGACGTATTTCCGGTGTGGGCGAAAATGCATCCCGCGTGATTTTATTGACCGACACGACGAGCCGCATTCCTGCGCTCATTCAACCCTCTGGACAGAACGCGATTGTCGTGGGCGACAACACGCGCTCGCCCCCTATCGATTTCTTGGAGAACACTGACCTAGTGCGCCCCGGTGATCGTGTCGTTTCATCTGGTGATGGTGGTGTCTTTCCTGCAGGTCTTGTGATTGGACAAGTTGCCAAAGACCCTGGTGGCCGTTTGCGCGTGCGTTTGTCTGCGGATTATGAGCGTCTCGAATTTTTGCGGGTCCTGCGTAATTATGGGGCAGAGCGAATTGAGGATACAGGCCGCTTGATCCGTCCGGTGCAATTGCCCTCAAACCCCGAAGCGGCACCAACCCAAACGCCTGAGCAGACCAGTGAGGCCAGCGATGGCTGAGCAACGTCCAGCCCGCATTTGGGTGATGCGCAGCCTCTATTTATCGGTCTCGTTCTTGATCATTTTCCTATACTTGCTGCCGCTTGCGACGACACCAACACGATGGGCGGCCCCTGATCTGATCATCGCGTTGACGTTTGCATGGGCCATGCGCCGTCCTGAATATGTTCCCACATTGTGCGTTGCCGGCGTCGTTTTACTGGCTGATCTTTTGTTCCAGCGTCCCCCTGGATTGCTTGCAGTCTTGGTCTTGATCGCATCAGAGACATTGCGTTCACGAGCGATTGCGAACCGTGATATGCCCTATTTCCTAGAATGGGTCACAGTTGCTGGGGCAATGATTTCAGTCGTCATACTTGAACGACTTTTGCTGGCCGTTTTCTTTATTCCTGCCCCTGCACTGGGTTTGGTCTTGATTCAGCTGACAATGACCATAGCCTTATATCCAATGGTCGTTCTGATTTCGTATGTTGTTTTCAACGTACGCAGAGCAGCGCCAGGAGAAGTTGACACATTGGGCCACAGATTATGAGACGCACAGCGACAGAGACCACAGAAAGCGCCCTTAAGATTACGCGCAGGGGCTTGATTGTTGCTGCCGTGCAAGTGGGATTTGTTGGCGTTTTGGGCGCGCGAATGCGCTACATGCAGGTCGATCAGGCTGACGAGTTCCGTCTTTTGGCGGACGAAAATCGCATAAACATCCGTCTTATTCCCCCAGCACGTGGACAGCTTTTTGATCGCAACGGCGCTGTGATTGCTGAGAACGAACCAAGCTATCGTATCACGATGGTGCGCGAAGATGCGGGCGACGTGAACACTATCATTGGGCGTTTATCGACTTTGGTCGAGCTGGATGACGATGAACTAAACCGTGCTTTGAGCGAAATGAAACGCAGCGCACCGTTCTTGCCCGTCACCATCGCAGATCGAATTACATGGGAAGAATTGTCACGTGTTGCGGCGAACGCCCCGGCGCTTCCCGGGGTCACACCAGAGGTTGGCCTGTCGCGGCGCTATCCTTTGGGGCAAGATTTCGCGCATGTCGCAGGCTATGTCGGTCCGGTTAGTCAGCGCGATCTGGAGCGTATAGAAGACCCCGACCAGTTGCTGCGCATTCCGCGCTTTCAAATTGGCAAGGTTGGCGTCGAAGCAAAATACGAAGATCAATTGCGCGGCAAAGCAGGTGCGAAACGGGTCGAAGTGAACGCCGTGGGGCGGGTCATGCGCGAATTGGATCGCCGCGAAGGCAATTCAGGTGCAAACGTGCAGCTGACAGTTGACGCAAAGCTGCAAAGCTATGTGCAATCGCGTCTTGGCGAAGAAAGTGCATCCGTTGTTGTCATGGATCTTAAGCGTGGTGATTTGCTCGCGATTGCGTCTTCGCCAACGTATGATCCTAACAAATTCGTGCGCGGTATTTCGGTCGCTGATTATTCGTTTTTACGTGACAATGATCGCCGTCCATTGGCGTCCAAGACCGTCCAAGACGCCTACCCCCCCGGATCGACTTTCAAAATGGTGACCGCGCTTGCGGCCCTAGAGGCGGGTGTGATCACCGCCGAAGACACCGTTCACTGCCCCGGACACCTAGAAGTGAGCGATCGCAAATTCCACTGTTGGAAGCGTGCAGGTCACGGTCACATGAACCTAGAATTATCCCTGCGCGAAAGCTGTGATGTTTATTATTATGATCTCGCGCTGAAAGTCGGGATTGAGAATATTTCGGCGATGGCACGTAAGCTCGGGATGGGTGAAAAGCATGATATCCCGATGTCGGCAGTGGTCTCAGGTCTTGCGCCCACCAAAGAGTGGAAGCAGCGCGTGCGTGGTAAAGAATGGGTGATTGGCGATACTGTTAACGCCTCGATTGGTCAGGGTTTTGTTCTTTCCTCGCCCCTGCAACTGGCCGTTATGACAGCGCGCCTTGCGACAGGGCGCGCAATTTCCCCACGCCTTGTGAATACGATTGATGGGATCGCGCAGCCAACGGGTTTGGGTGAGGATCTGGGCATCAACGAAAATAATTTGCGCAAAATCCGTAAGGCAATGTTTGAGGTTTCAAACAGCCGCCGTGGCACCGCCTATGGCAGTCGCATCATTGAAAACGCGTTTCGTATGGCGGGCAAAACGGGCACGTCACAGGTTCGCAACATTTCAGCGGCCGAACGCGCACGCGGTGTGACGCGAAATGAAGACTTGCCTTGGAAACGGCGTGACCACGCGCTGTTTGTAAACTTCGCGCCCTATGATAATCCTGAGATCGCTGTGTCTGTCATCGTTGAACATGGCGGCGGGGGATCGACAGCAGCGGCGCCTATCGCGCGCGATGTCACGCTACAAGCGCTCTACGGTGAAGACCCACCATTGGCCGCCTATCCCAACAAGGATCGTGGCCGTATTCGCGCACTTCAAAAACGCCTGCGTGAAATGCGCCCAACAGACGATGATGACGGGCAAGGGCGCGCATGAGTTATCTAGAATATACCGTCAAATCCATTCCCTCTGGAGTCAGCAAAGTCTGGCATTTGAACTGGGCGCTCATTGTCCTTCTTACCACCGTCGCCGGTATCGGGTTTTTGATGCTGTATTCAGTTGCGGGGGGATCTTTTACGCCTTGGGCTGAGCCACAAATCAAACGCTTCTTGCTTGGCATGACGTTGATGATCATCGTCGCAATGGTGCCGATTTGGTTCTGGCGCAACGTTGCGGGTGTTGCCTACGCCACGTCGATAGTCTTGCTTTTATATGTTGAATTTTTCGGCTCTGTCGGGATGGGTGCGCAGCGGTGGATTGACCTTGGCTTTATGCGCCTGCAGCCCTCCGAACTGATGAAGATCGCGTTGGTTATGTTGCTTGCGGCCTATTATGACTGGCTGCCTTTGGCGCGCACATCAAGACCGCTTTGGGTGGCAATCCCTGTGCTCATGATCCTGCTTCCGACAATGCTGGTTTTGCGCCAACCCGATCTTGGAACCTCGCTTTTGCTGTTGTTTGGCGGAGGTATGTTGATTTTCATCGCGGGCGTACATTGGGCCTATTTCGCAGCAGTCATTACCACTGGCGTCGGCTTGATTGCGGCCGTTTTTCAAAGCCGTGGAACAGATTGGCAGTTATTGAAGAACTACCAGTTTCGCCGGATTGATACATTTCTGGATCCAGCCAGTGACCCGCTCGGAGCGGGGTATCATATTACCCAAAGTAAAATTGCGCTTGGCTCGGGCGGTTGGACAGGGCGTGGCTTTATGCAAGGCACGCAATCGCGACTGAACTTTCTGCCAGAAAAACACACCGACTTTATCTTTACGACGCTTGCGGAAGAATTCGGCTTTATTGGAGCGTTCTCGCTTCTGCTGCTTTACACGCTGATCATTATATTCTGTGTTGTCTCCGCGTTGAACAATAAGAACAGATTTGCGTCGCTTGTGACGCTTGGTATTGCAGCTACATTTTTCCTATTCTTCGCAGTGAACATGTCGATGGTTATGGGCCTTGCGCCCGTCGTTGGTGTTCCCCTTCCTCTTGTGAGCTATGGAGGCTCTGCCATGCTTATTCTTCTTCTCGGTTTTGGCCTTGTCCAAAGCGCCCATGTGCATCGGCCACGTTGATGGTTGTTCAAGTTCTATTTGCCGCCAAAGCAAATCGCGGGATCGAGTATGAAGCACCCTTGAAAAAAGCGTTTTTGGAAGCTGGTCTAGAGTGTCATGTCGCCTGTGACCTACCCACACAAGAGGTCGAATATATAGTCTATGCGCCCAATTCAGACGTGCAGGATTTCTCGGTATTCCCCAAACTGAAGGCGGTTTTAAACCTTTGGGCAGGCGTGGAAAGTGTCGCGCCAAACCAATCCTTGAAGGTCCCACTTGCGCGCATGGTCGATCATGGCATGACGCAGGGCATGAAAGAATGGGTGAGCGGCCATGTGATGCGTCATCATCTTGGCATGGACGCGCATATCAACAATCCTGAAAATCTGTGGGAACCAAAAGCGCCGCCCTTGGCGCAGCAACGTCCTGTGACGGTTTTAGGATTGGGCGAGCTAGGGTCCGTTTGCGCACAGACTTTGGCCGCTTTGGGTTTTCCTGTTACGGGATGGAGCCGCAGTCAAAAGACAGTTGAAGGTGTGACCTGTCATAGTGGCGACGCTGGATTGAAGGTCGCGTTGAGCGGTGCAGAGATCGTTGTATTGTTGTTGCCCAACACTGCCGCGACAGAGAATGTGCTGAATGTTGAGAGTCTGGCTTGGCTTGCAAAGGGCGCGATGATTGTGAACCCTGGGCGCGGTCCCTTGATCGACGATGACGCGCTTTTAGAAGCCTTGAACAGCGGGCAGGTTGGCCACGCAACGTTGGATGTTTTTCGCGTGGAACCCTTGCCCAAAAATCATCCGTTTTGGACCCATCCGAATGTTACAGTAACTCCGCATGTCGCCTCTGAAACACGTCCATGGACTGCAAGCCAATGCGTCGCGGAAAATATCAGGCGTGGTGAAGCCGGCGAGCCATTCTTGCATCTGGTTGATCGCAGCGTCGGGTATTAACGCAGTTTCGGCGGTTTTTCTGGATCAGAACCCGGTGCGGCGCGGACGATTTTTTCACGGGTTTCGAGTTTGGGCAATTCGAACCTCAGGCCGACTTTGGACATTGCGGCAGCCATCGGATCAGTTGTTAAGAAGAAGCCAACGTCGATACTGCCAGCCTCAATTCCTGAGAAGGTCAATGCTTCACCAGCGGCTTTCGCAAGCGCATTTTCTGCGCCAACAACCGTGCCAACAAAGCCCAGCATGTGACCCGTCGCGCCGCCCTCGTAGCGCACCGCAACAAGGTATGCGTTCTGCGCAAGGCCAGCAGTTGTGGCCAGTTTGGCATCTAGCGACGTTAGCAGTTCTTCGGGCAGTCCTTTGGGTGCATATAGCTCTTCGGCGCGCGCTTCGACCTCATCGGGTGCATGCGCGAGGGTCTCTGTCAGCCAACTCACCGCCTCTGGTGGGACCAGCATTTGGGAGGGCGCGACTTCGAGGTTCACGCCAAGACCAAAACCCTGCCCCACGAGCATATTCGCGATCACACGGCCGGAAAGTGCTGCATAGGGCGCTGCTTTGCCCACGAATTGGGTGAGGCGTTCCTCGCGATCAAACACCAGAACGAAACTTGCATCGCCTAGATCAAAAATCTCAGGATTGATCTGATCACCTTCGGCCTCTTTGGTTAATAACAAGAATAATTCGCTATCAGAAAGACGTTCGTAAAACTTCAAACGCGCGGCATCATCACTCGGCGCGGCCTCCATCGCAGCTTGGGCAATATCAAGCGGAGTTTGGTCACTCATGTCAGCACCTCTTGGATCCGTGCGCGTAAGACTGGTAGCACATCAGCCTCAAACCACGGATTTTTCTTTAGCCATGCGGTATTGCGCCACGACGGGTGCGGCAAGGGAAAAACCTGTGGCGCGTGTGCTTTCCAATCCAAGACCGTCTCTGTGACTTTCCGTATACCGCCCAAGTGCCACTTCATCGCAAAGCCCCCAATCAAAAGCGTCAATGGAACCGGATCCAACGCGTCCATCAAGGGTTTGCGCCACGTTTTGGCACAGATCGCCGGCGGCGGTAAATCAGCGCCTTTGGTGTTGTACCCCGGAAAACAGAAGGCCATGGGGGCAATTGCGATCTTGGATTTATCGTAGAAGGTCGCTTCATCAATCCCGAGCCAATCGCGCAAACGATTACCTGATGGGTCGGTAAAAGGTCGGCCACTTTCTTGCACGCGCGCGCCGGGCGCTTGGCCTACGATGAGTATGCGTGGATTAGGCGTGTCCGCAGATGCCCAGATGACAGGCCGTGGCTGGTGCCCGGTTTGTGTAAGCGCAAATCGCTGTTCACAAATTCGGCAGGTGCCGATGCTGTGGATAAGGTCGTGGAGGGTTTTTGGCATAAGTTTTCAAGGTGGTACTCATTCCCGTCGCTCACAAGTGTAAAAACCAACCAAAACGCGACTTATGTCATTGGGAGTTGGAATAATTTGTCTAAATTCCCCTTCAATTGGGGCATGAATGCGTGCAGGCATTGAAACAATTGAAAGAAATGTGACATACTGTGGACAAATTTGGCAAATAGAATTCGTAGAATAACACCTTATGTAGAGGTGTGTGTAGATTGAGCGGCTGAGCGGGCCGGATAGGTAAATGTTAGAGTTTGAGAACGTCAGCAAGTCCTTTTGGACTGGGACGCAGCGCAAGGTTATCCTTGATCGTGTGTCGTTTCGCATCGAGCTAGGTCGCTCGGTGGGCATTCTTG
>NZ_JABBAM010000143.1 GCF_018607965.1 Planktotalea sp. | reverse complement strand
GGCACCACAAACCAAGACATGATGTGGATCACAGGCACGCAAGGCGGCATCAGTTTCCCGTCGTTGACTCAATGGAACGGTGTGGACTGGGCTCAGGCAGCCCAGACAGTGTCCGTCGATGTAGCGGCCAACGAAGCCGCCCCGTTGGCCTTACAATTGGATCACTTCCTGGATGTAATCGGGGGTGCCGCGCCGTTGATTGATGTGGCAGATGCCACACGAACGCTACAAGTGGCATTGGACATAGAAACGCAATTACGTGGCACCGCCGCCGCGACGTGGACATAATGCAAAGGATTCTATCATGGGTAAACCAGCAATCGGATTCTTGGACTAGGATTGATGGGGGCTGCGCAGGTGGGCCATGTGAAGGATGGTTTGCTGAACATCATGTCTAAAGGGACGCTTGCTGCGCTGACGCAGGCGCGTGACGCGGGGCGGGGCGATGACATGGTGAGCCAGATGGTGGATTTCTATGCCACTCGTTTCAAGACGTAACGGGATGATTTGATCTGCTTGGCTTGTCCGATCATCTGGTATACCATTTTAGAAATCAACATGGGAAGCTGCTATGTCAGACTATAAAGTAGGGATATTCGGCCTTGGGGCGATGGGTTTTGGCATGGCAGGCGCTTTGCACCGGGCGGGGCTTGAGACCCATGGATTTGATATCAACGTGGACGCTGTGGCAAAGTTCAAAGCCGTGGGTGGCGCCGAGGGCGTGCTTGATGAAGTCGCGTCGACGCTTGACGCAGCGGTGATTGTCGTCGTCAACGCGGTCCAGACCGAAGCGGTCTTGTTCGGCGCAGACGGGATTGCAGGCAAGCTGTCCAAAGGCACTGCTGTGATTGCTTGTGCGACAGTAGCGCCCGATTTCGCGCGCGAGATGGCGCAATGCTGCGGCGATCTGGGCCTGCTCTATCTGGACGCGCCTGTCTCTGGTGGCACGGTAAAGGCAGCAGAAGGCACTTTGTCGATCCTTGCTGCAGGGACGCCCGCAACCTTCCAAAAGGCGGGACCCGCCCTTGATGCAATGTCTGCCAAAGTTTTTGCGCTGGGTGATGAAGCGGGTGCTGGATCATCGATGAAGGCGGTAAACCAAATGCTGACAGGTGTGCAAATCGCAGCCATGGCCGAGGCGATGACATTTGGCATGACGCAAGGGGTGGCACCTGCGCAATTCCTTGAAGTGATCAGCCAATGCGCAGGCAACAGTTGGGCGCTCGAAAGCCGTGCACCGTCGATTGTGAATGGTGATTACCATCCGCTGAGCGCTGTAGACATCTGGCCCAAAGATCTTGGGATTGTTTTGGATATAGCAAAGACTGCCAAATTCAGTGCACCAATTACGGCAGCGGCTTTGCAGCAATATCTGGCGGCATCGGGGTCTGGTTTGGGCGGCGAACACGATTCAGCTGTGGCGAAAGTATATGCGCGAAATGCAGGCCTCACCTTGCCAGGGCAAGACTAAGTGCCGATGTTTTTAGGGGCGATTGCCGACGACTTTACTGGTGCCACGGATTTGGCGGGGCTGTTGGCGCGAAGCGGTGCGCGCGTGTCTTTGCGGATCGGCGTGCCAGAAGGACCACCAGCGGATACAGCACCTTACGAAGTGATCGCGTTGAAAATTCGCACCATTCCTGCGGTGGATGCAGTGGCCCAATCCGAGGCCGCGCTTGCGTGGTTGCAGGCGGCGGGTGCAAAGCAATTTTTCTGGAAATATTGCTCGACCTTTGATTCCACGCCTGAGGGAAACATTGGGCCCGTGGCCGAGGCGTTGATGGTGCGGCTGGGGGCAAAGCAGACAATCTATTGCCCAGCGTTTCCCGAAAACGGACGTAGTATATTCATGGGGAATTTGTTTGTTGGCCAACAGCCATTGGCGGAAAGCCCGATGAAGGATCATCCTTTGACGCCGATGCGAGATTCAAACTTGATGCGGCTATTAGCGCCGCAAGTGACAGGAGATGTTGGGCTCGTTGACCGCCTATGCGTCGCGCGGGGGGTCGACGCTGTGCGTGCGGAATTGGCGCGACTGGCCGATCAAGGTATCGTGCATGTTGTCGTTGATGCAGTTGCAGATGCGGACCTTGAAGTCATAGCTAAGGCCTGCCAATCGTTTAAATTGTTGACAGGTGGCAGTGCTTTGGCGATGCCGTTACCTGCGCTTCATAGCCAAGGCGGTGATACTGTTTTGGACACGTGGCAGGCCCCAAAGGGAGAAGCTTTGGTATTGTCAGGATCGTGTTCTGACATGACTCAGCGACAGGTTGCTGCCTATGCAAAGTTGGCGTCGTCGTACAGATTGGACCCGCTCGCGCTGATGCGTGATGGGGTGCAGCCTGTGCTGGATTGGCTGGCAGGGCAAAGTGGGGCACCGTTGATTTATGCCACTGCAACGCCGCAAGATGTGCGTGCCGCGCAGAGCAAGTTGGGCCGGGACCGCGCGGGGGCATTGGTGGAAAACGCCTTAGCTAAGATCGCTGTGTTTGCGCGCGACCAAGGGGTGCGGCGGATCGTCGTCGCGGGAGGAGAATCTTCGGGCGCTGTGACGCAAGCCTTGGGTGTGACGCGGCTGGACATTGGGCCAGAAATTGCACCGGGTGTGCCATGGTGTGCATGTGACAGCGACGGCAAACGGATGGCGCTGGCATTGAAATCAGGTAACTTCGGAGCCGAAGCATTCTTCGCCACCGCATTGCAAAAGTTGGACGGTATGTGAGCTCTGATACGAAATTGCGCGAGCAGATGTGCGTGCTGGCGAAGTCGCTTTTTGATCGCGGGCTGACCGGGGGCTCGACGGGTAATATCTCGGCTCGTACCTTGGACGGCGGCTTGCTGGTATCGCCGACAGGGTCCAGTTTCGGACGGCTTGATCCGGCGCGACTGTCGCTTTTTGATGCAAGAGGCCACCATATTGGCGGCGATATGCCGACCAAGGAAATGCCGCTACATAGCGCATTTTACGAGACCCGCTCTAGTGCGGGTGCAGTCGTGCACCTGCACTCGGCACACTCAGTCGCGTTGTCGCTGTTAGAGGATCAAGACCCCGATAATTTCCTGCCCCTGTTGACTCCTTATGCAATTATGAAGCTTGGAAAAGTCGCCCTGCTGCCACTCTTTCTTCCCGGAGATGCCGCGATGGGCGACGCGGTGCGCGGGTTGGCGGGCAAGCGATCAGCTGTGATGTTGGCGCATCACGGACCCGTCGTTGCAGGCAAAGATGTCGAGGCCGCTTGCAATGCGATTGAAGAATTGGAGGACACGGCGCGATTGGCATTGCTGACCCACGGCATGGCGCGGCGGCAGTTGAACGCTGCGCAGATCAAAGACATTGTGACGAAGTTCGATGTGGAGTGGGAGTCATGAAGTTTTCTGCCAATCTTGGATTTTTGTGGACCGATAGAGCGTTGCCAGAAGCGATCTACGCAGCAAAGGCCGCCGGATTTGATGCCGTAGAATGTCATTGGCCCTATGATCAAGACGTCGATGCTGTTGCGTCTGCGTTGCAACAAACAGGGTTGCCAATGTTGGGCTTAAACACCCGTCGAGGCAAAAGTGGTGAAAACGGCACGTCTGCTTTGCGGGGTCGCGAGGACGAGGCGCGCGCGGCGATTGATGAAGCGCTGATTTATGCGAAGGCGACCAATACCGGAGCGGTTCATGTCATGGCAGGATTTGCTCAAGGGGCGGAGGCCCATGCTACTTTTGCTGAAAATCTGCGCTATGCTTGCGAGCAAGCGGCGGGCCGCATGATCTTGATTGAGCCGTTGAACGGTTACGACGCGCCCGGCTATTTTCTGAACCGCACGACCCAAGCTGCGGCGTTGATCGAAGAAGTTGACGCGCCGAACCTTCGGCTGATGTTTGACTGTTATCATGTGCAACTGACTGAGGGCGACGTGACCCATCGCCTTGAAAAACTGTTACCGATGATCGGGCATATTCAGGTCGCTTCGATCCCCGATCGCGGCACACCGGATCATGGAGAGTTGAACTATTCCCATATCTGGCAGGCCTTGGATCGGCTGGGTTGGGATTGCCCGATTGGTGCGGAATATAAGCCACAGGGCGATACGGATGCCAGTCTAGGATGGCTGTCAGCTGTCTAAAAAGGTGTGCTATTTGACTTGCAGATCCAAAATACTTTATTCACCCACGATCTAAACATCACCGAGCCTGATGATTTGATCCATGCACACAGCGCGTTTTAGTTTGATGTGACGCGCCAAGCTGATGGGCAGCGTTTAGATCATGGGTTTGGCAAGTAGGGATCGCTTTGGTCCAGACCTTATATTCGCCTTCACCGTTCAGCATTTCGCCCGCTGGGAAATCGTTTTTTGAGGTCGCGACCGCATCACCGCGTTAACGGATGGAACCGACGTTGGCTTCGCTGTGTAGACAGGTGGATCAGTCAACAGCCCGTATTGTTGACGCAAGCGCGAGTACATTCATTGGGGCATGGACAAGCATGGATGACGAGTTCTCGGGATGCTCGTAAAGTGAAATTATCAACAGTCTAGAGCGGCAATCTGAAATGGTATACCAAATTTTACTTGAGTCCAGCAACAAGCGGACGCAAGATGATAGCAATAAGGGGAGGGCCGGCTGATGGAGCGTGACACATCAAATGTCAGTCTTGAGCGACGGGCGTATGCGATCCGGCGCAACGCGCTGTTGATGGGCGAAGTGCAAGGGCAAGGCTATATCGGACAGGCCTTGGGCGCAGCGGATTTATTGGCAGTGTCCTACTTTCATGCGCTGAATTACCGTGCCGATGATCCTGAATGGGAAGGCCGCGATAGATTTTTGTTATCCATCGGGCACTATGCCATCGCACTTTATGCGGCGATGATCGAAGCGGGTATCCTACCCGAGGCCGAGATTGAAACATATGGCATGGACGACAGCCGGATGCCGATGTCGGGCATGGCGGCCTATACGCCGGGGATGGAAATCACTGGTGGATCGTTGGGGCACGGCCTTGGAATTGCCGTCGGGATAGCGCTGGGTTTGAAGCGTAAGAACAACCCTGCGTTCGTTTACAACATGATGTCGGACGGTGAACTGGGTGAAGGCTCCACATGGGAAGCCGTGATGTCGGGCGTGCAATGGAAGCTCGATAACCTGATCGCCATTGTCGATTTCAATGATCAACAGGCTGACGGTAAAACCACCGATGCATTGGCCCAAGTGCCAGAGGCAGGCCGTTGGGAAGGCTTTGGCTGGTTCGCGCAAGAGATTGATGGCAACGATATGGATGCGCTTGTTGCGGCGTTTGATGCCGCGCGTGCGCATTCGGAGCCCGTACCGCGCGTGATCATTTGCCAGACCAAGATGTGTAAAGGCGTGCCGTTCCTCGAGGAGCGAGAGATCACGCATTTCGTGCGTGTGGAACCTGAAGAATGGGCGCGTGCCTTGACTATATTGGACGAGGATCGACCCAATGAATGATGCAAGCTTATCTCGCCGTAAATCGAAGTACACACCGCGCACTATGCCCGTGTCCAAGAATGGATCGAAGCTGACGACCTCGGCAATGATTGCATCGCTAGATGCAGAGGGGCGCGAAACGGTCGCTGCTCCGTTTGGTCATGCGCTGGTTGATCTGGCCAAAACGCGTGATGATATCGTTGGGCTGACGGCGGATTTATCAAAGTACACCGACTTGCATGTCTTTGCTAAAGCGTACCCTGACAGATTCTATCAGATGGGTATGGCCGAACAGGTGATGATCTCGGCGGCCGCAGGATTGGCGCGCGAAGGCTTCACGCCGTTCGCCACGACCTATGCAGTTTTTGCCTCACGCCGCGCCTATGATTTCATTTGTATGGCGATTGCCGAAGAGAATTTACCTGTGAAGATCGTCTGTGCCTTGCCGGGTTTGACGACAGGGTATGGGCCTAGCCATCAGGCTACGGATGACATCGCGATCATGCGCGCGATGCCAAACTTGACGGTGCTTGATCCTTGCGATGCGACCGAAATTGATCAAGCCACCCGCGCCATCGCCGATCATCCGGGTCCAGTTTACATGCGCCTGTTGCGCGGCAATGTCCCAAATGTGCTAGGTGAATATGGCTATAAGTTCAAGCTGGGCAAAGCGCAGATGATCCGTGAGGGACGCGATGTGCTGTTCGTGTCTTCTGGTTTCATGACGATGCGTGTTTTGGACGTGGCCAAGCGGCTGCAGGCCGATGGTGTTGATTGCGCTGTGTTGCATGTGCCAACGATCAAGCCGTTGGATGTAGAAACCATCGCGGCTGAAGCAGCAAAGGGGGGACGTTTGGTCGTCACCGCCGAGAACCATTCTATCACAGGTGGTTTGGGCGAGGCTGTTGGCGCCGCGCTGATGCGGGCGGGCGTACACGTGCCGTTCCGCCAGATCGCGTTGCCCGATGCGTTCTTGGATGCGGGGGCATTGCCGACATTGCACGATCAATATGGAATTTCGGTGGATGCTGTAACGGCGTCGGTAAAAGCGTGGCTTTGACATGAAGCTTTTGAACGGCAAAACGGCGATCATCACAGGCGGTGCAAGTCCGCGCGGTTTGGGAAAGGCTGCGGCAGTGATGTTTGCTGAACACGGGTGCCGCGTTGCAATTTTGGATCTTGATGCGGATGCAGCAGACCAAGCGGCGGCAGATTTACCCGGTGAAGGTCATGTGGGGCGCGCGTGTGATGTGACCAACAAGGCGTCCTGCGAAATCATCGTCGCCGACGTGATCACTGCGTTTGGCCAAATAGATGTCCTCGTGAATATCGCAGGGATCACCCAGCCGTTGAAGTTTATGGAGATCGGACCACAGAACTACGATGATGTGCTGGATGTGAACCTGCGCGGTACACTTTATATGTCGCAAGC
>NZ_JABBAM010000169.1:16698-39973 GCF_018607965.1 Planktotalea sp. | reverse complement strand
CGATCACCAAGCTTCCGACCACTGTCCAAATATCTGGGGTTTCGGAAAAGAAGACAAAGCCCCAGAACGCCGCAAATGCGAGACCAGAATATGAATAGGGCGCCAGCATAGCTGCTTTTCCTTGGGAAAATGCGCGGATCAGGGCCAATTGGCCAATCGTTCCAGCAAGGGCAATGAGGGCCATTAGGCCCATGCCTGTCGTGTCTGGGGTTTGCCATTGGAAAAGCACCGCGACACTCAGAAGGATCGTCCCAACCAGACCTGTGTAAAAGAGCGAGGTCCAGACATCTTCATCGGCACCCACGCGCCGTGTTAATAAAGCCTAGCCCGAATAACAGACTGCAGCAGCCAGCGGAAACAGCGCGGAAGAACTGAATAAATCACTACCGGGGCGCAAAACAATTATAGCGCCAAGCAGCGCAACCGCGATGCCTGCAATGCGGCGCAGTCCGAGAGGTTCGCCAAGAAATAGGGCTGCGCCAAGGGTGATAAAGATTGGATTGGTCGACATCAGTGCTGCGGCATCCGTCAACGGAATTAGACTGAGCCCATTGAAAAGAAGGCTGTCGCGCTCATCAAAAGGATCGAGCGAAGGATTTGCAAAGTCGGGTAGCGCGTGCGCAAAACGTGTTTAAGGCGCGGCAAAACCAACAGGAGCACGAACAACATTTGTCCAGTGTAGCGTGCCCAAAGCGCGGGAAGCACGCCTATGCTGGGTGCCAGCGCTTTGACTGCCATGTCCATGATCGAAAAGCAGAAAATTGCACTTTTCATCAACAAAATTGCCCGACTTTGCTGTGTCATTGGGGACAGGCCGCATGCATATTCATAAACCGTTCGCTTATTCTTTTTTATCTTTGTTCATCAGTGCTTTGACGTGAAATGAGTAGTCTTTCCCTGATCGTGTCACTAAATTTCTATAGGCCAAAATCGGATGCTGACGGATTGTGCGTCGTCTGGCACTTCTAGTATTTTCTATACGCTATACGCTATACGCTATACGCTATACGCTATACGCTATACGCTATACGCTCAACGTGGTGCGGCTTTAGTCATCACTCAAAGTATCGAACAAGCGGGCTGGCTGCGCGAAAGGTTTCGATCAACAAATCTATCACATCGTCGTCCAACAAAAGCTCATCTGGGATTGCTTTTTTGCATCCCAAGCCAACCATCTTGAGATATTGGGCAGCAGGGGCCGCGCCGTCATATCCTTCGGGAACAACTTTTAAAATTTTGTTGGTGGAGATGCCGTCGCTAAACGTCGCCTTGAACTCGGGGTCTGAGGTGAGTTCATGGATACCGTCGGGGTCTTGCACCAAACGGTTGCGTATTTTTGCAAGCCCCTCTTTGGAGGGTTGAAACAATCCCGCGCCCGCAAAGCAATTTTGTGGTTCAATGTGTAGGTAATACCCCACGTGTTCAGACGGGTGTCCTGCATTTGAAAATACGTCAATTCCTGTTCGAAACAGGCCCGGCCCAACACGTTCGCGCGCGTCTTGAAAGAACTTGGTGTAGCTTTGCTTTGGTTTAATACCCGCATCAGCGACGTTGTGATCATAGCGATGGGAATAATCGTGCAAGGTCTTGGCGATCCCTGTGAAATTGCGCATCGCATCATCGCGTTCTTCACGGTTTGCATCCATCCAAACCTTGCGATTGTTCGCGGCAAGGTCTGTCAAGAACTCGAGTGTTTCTGGCTCTACCATGGTCAAGGCTCCTGCCTGTGTGGGGCCAATTGGCCAAGGGGTGGTACTGCGAACGCGTCCTGTTGCTGTCCAAAGCAAGGGTCTTGAGTTTGGGGCGATCCTTTCTGTGAATGATGTCTAACGCAAGGGTGATATAAAAGGGTGTTTCAAGCTGATCTAAAAATCAAAAGCCAATTGGCGCGATGCATTTAGCATTCCAAACTCTTTGCCCAACACGACTTCGGCTTTCAGTACGACCTCGGCTGCGGCACGCGCGTCTTCGCCTGCATCGTGGTGGCGAAAATTCAGTCCGAGCACTTTCTTAAGATTGCCAAGGCCGTGACCACCATTGCCGCGAAGGTCTGGCCAAGCTTTGCGTGCGATCGCAATGCTATCTGACCAAAATGACTTTAGAATAGGCAATCCAGCCAAACGACACGCACCGTCAAACGCCTTCTCATCAAATCGGCTGTGCTGAACCAACGGATGCGCTTCTAACACCTCTCTCAGTTGGGGCAATATTTGCGCAAATGTTGGTGCCGCTCTGACCGTCTGCGCATCAATGCCGTGAAGCCGCGTGTTCCCATCCGCAAAACGTATGCAGGGATCAACATAGGTGCTAAATGTCTCGATAGTTCCGCCAAACCCCACAAACGCGAGGCCAATTTGGCAAATGCTAGACGTTTCATAAGCCGCTGTTTCGACATCGATCGCGATAAATCGATAAGGCCCGCCCTGCAGTTTCGCTGGTTTTGCGGTGTCTTCAAACAAAATGGGTGCGGCAGAGATCATCGCTAAATTGTGTCACGCTTTTTGAACCTGCACAAAGTGTTTTAATCGCTTGAACTGTTGCGATGAAACCTAAAGACTGTTAGTGATATTACCCCACCTAAGAGTAGTTCGAACCGCATCATGCACGTCACACGCTCCTTCATATTTTTTATGCTGATTGCATCGCCAGCGATCTCGCAAGAGTTGCCCAAACCTCTGACTGATAACGCTTATGCGGTTGTGACATTGCAAGAGGCCCATTTGGGGCAACTCTTGTTCTATGATCCCATTCTATCAGGTAATCGCGACGTTGCCTGTGCGACCTGTCACCACCCCAAGTTGGGAACGACAGACGGTGTGTCGTTGTCTTTTGGGGACGGGGGCATTGGTTTGGGGCGAAATCGAAAGGTGGACCCCAAGAACATTCCGGAAGAGCGGATTCCGCGAAATTCGCCTGCACTTTTCAATCTTGGTGCCAAGGAATTTACGGTTCTCTTTCATGACGGCCGCCTCGAAGCGGATGCGTCCCAAGCAAGCGGCATTCGTACGCCAATAGGCGGCGACATGGCTGTGGGCTTTGCATCTGTGTTGTCCGCTCAAACGATGTTTCCAGTGCTAAGCCGTGATGAAATGGCGGGATCACATCGTGAGAATGATGTGGCACGCAAAGTACGCCAAGGCATCATCACAGGGCAGGGTGGCGCATGGGACCTTCTTGCGCGCCGTGTCGCGGACATTCCAGAATACGCGGTGCAGTTTTCTGAGCTCTATCCACATGTTACGGTGCCCGATGACATTGCGTTTACGGATATTTCTAACGCGATTGCAGCGTTTATCGAATATGAATGGCGCTCTGACACGGCCCCCTTCGACGCGATGCTCGAGGGACGTTTCGCCTTTGACGATATGGCTCAAGACGGGCTTGAGCTGTTTTACGGCGCTAGCGGCTGCGCTGTGTGTCATGCAGGTCCATTTCAAACGGATCACGATTTTCATGTGATGGGCGCACCGCAAATTGGGCCGGGAAAGTCTGCGACCTTTGAAGATCATCACCGCGACGATGGGCGGTTTCGGGTGACAGGGAATGAAGAGGATCGCTATGCATTTCGCACGCCGTCCTTGCGCAACGTGGCGTTGACCGCGCCTTATGGGCATGCGGGATCCCACAAGGATTTGGCAGCCTTCGTTGCAGATCACGCGGATCCCGTGACAGGTTTGGCGACCTATGATCGTGCGCAGGCAATTCTTGCGCCCTACGATAGCAACGATTTTTCGGTGATGGACGACCCTACGCAAGTGGCCGCTATTGCGGCGGCGGTCACGGTGAAACCTATTACTTTGAGTGCCTCAAACGTCGCCTCGTTTGTCGCGTTCTTGAACATGCTGACGGACCCTATCAGCATCACAGGACGGCTCGGGGTGCCGGAACACGTGCCAAGCGGATTACCTGTTCCCAAGATTGACTAAGGCTTTGAAAGAGTGACAGCGCGACCTGCTGAAATCTGAGACGATGACGCCGTTCCGTCGGGCCATTTCACGGTGATCTTCGCCTCTGTGGCGTCGCCGATCCCGAAATGGTGTGGCGTCAATGACCCGCCTGCGTGACCTCCGCCAATGGTGGTTTGAACCATTTGAGTGATGTCGCCTGCATCTAGTGTGATCGTCGCGCCAATCGCATCTCGGTTTCCACCCGATTGCTGCAACGTGACAAAAACCGCCTTGCCCACGTCTTCAGTAACATTGCGATATAACTCCAGCGCAGCTCGGCGGTTAGACACGATCAAGTCGAGCTTACCGTCAAGATCGAAGTCAGCCAAAGCACCGCCACGAGAGCGTTCAAACGTCGCAATACCGGCGGTGTGGGCGGCCTCAGAAAATGTACCATCTGCGTTTTGTACCAACAAATTGTTGGGGTCACGTTCTGCCATTGTGGGCATCTGATCAACGTTGCCCTTGGCGATGAACAAATCAGCGCGCCCGTCGTTATTCACGTCGCCAAATTCAGCGTGCCAGCCCGTCGAGGGACGTCCTTCGTCCCCGACATGAGGGCGCTGTGCATAAGTCCCGATGGCGTAGGGCGCGGCGACATATGTGCCGTCAGAGCGCGCGAATTGAAGAACTTGATCGCCCATGGATGTCAGCATGACCTCGTCCAAACCATCGCCGTTCAGATCGCGGCTTGCGATGCCCATGCCCCAAAGTGCGACGTTCTTCCAACCATCGCCGTCGCCTAGAAAACGACGTTCCTTTATGTCCCACATTTGTTCATATCCACCAGAGACATAGTAGTGACGGTCATTGGACAGACGCAGCGCCGGACGTCCACGTGCGTCGTTTGCGGCAAGGATAGACAGCGGGCAAAAACCGGGGCTTAGGATAGTTTCGGTATAGCCATTCGCGGTGGGGCGTAGGATCGAATTGGTGTCACACGCTTCAAACGGACCATCGGAATCGCTGCGATCAACGTAGTTACCAATGGCAAGCGTCGGACGGGTTTCGCCGCCCTCCCACCACGCCGTGAATGCGGTGCTCCATTTGTCATCGGTCGGGATGCCCATCGCCTCAGTTGCATCGCTAAATCTGCAATCTGGTCCACCCTTCAAAACGCGATTTGCACCGACACGAAGGACGAACAGGTCTTTGAAACCATCCCCGTCAAGATCAATCGGATATGCGCCCGTGACACCGGTCAGGGGCGCGATATTTACCGTAGTGAATTTGAATTCCCCTTCATTGTGCATCATCAACGCCGGGTTTTCGCCGCCTGCTGCAAACACATCAGGCAGGCCATCTGCATTACAGTCAAAGACGGCTAATCCGCCCCCGACAAAATGTTCCCAGCCACCTGCGTAGATATGTGTTGGTAGGTTTGCAGATAAGTCCTGAAATTTGGGTTCTGCCGTCGCAGTGTGCGCCGCGAAAGACGCAAAAATTGCTAATAGCCTCATAGGTTCACGACCTCATGTCCGCCGACCATCGCATCTGTCAACGCGGACAATGCAGGCGCCGTTGCGCCGCGTGCCCAGACCAGATCGTCCCAAGGATGGATTGCAATTTTGCAGGGTTGGCGACGATCAGACAGGGTTAGTTTTTGCATCTCTGACAGAACAGTTTCCGCGTAGAGATAGTTATATTGCATCCGCTTTCCCGACAGAATGATGAGCGGGGGATCAAACAATTGCACAACATTCGAAAGGCCCACTGACAGGAAACGGCCCGCTCTGCGAAAGATGGTTTCGGCGGCGGCGTTGCCGTCGGTGGCGTGCTGGAACAAGATATCCAACAGTTCTTTGGGATCCTTCGTGGTCGTATCCATTTGACCCAAGGCAACAGCAGCCTCGCGGGTTAAAGCGTAGTCGGCAAGGTAGGCCTCAAGACAGCCACGTTGACCACACCGACACAGCGCGCCGTCCATCTGAACCTTGGTGTGACCCAACTCCAAGCCCATACCATGCGTGCCACGATAGAGCTGATTGTTAACCACCATGCCCATCCCAACGCCGTCCTCAATCGTAACAACGGCGAAGTCGGTCATTCCGCGCCCCACTCCGAACCAAAGCTCTGAGAGGGTGAGCATGTTGGTGTCGTTATCAAGAAAGAATGGAATTTCGAAACGCTGATCAAAGGCGTCGCGCAGATCTTCATTGGGGTTTTGCAGCAGGTAGGACCACGTGATCGAACCGCTCGCATTATCGACGATACCGGGCAGGCCAACGCCAACCGCTTTGATGTCAGACAGTGAATGCGTACTTTGCGCCATAAGCAAAGTGATCAGCGCTTCGATTTCATCCAGCATTTGCGCAGATGTCCGGTGTTTTTCAGAGGACGGCATGGTCACGCTGGCCAGTTGGTTTCCTGCGAAATCCGAAAGGACGGCGGATTGCACGGTGAAGGACAGTTTTATCCCGATGACATAGGCTGCTTCGGGAACGACTTCCAGCGCGACGGGAGGGCGACCACGCCCCATTTCGCGTGCGTGCTCTTCGTGAACCTCGCGCAAAAGACCTGATGCAATCAAATCAGCGGTCAATGTTGTGGCACTGCCAGCGCTTATATTCATGGCGCGCGTTACATCCGTGCGGGTGGCGCGTCCACTTGCGCGAACGTGCTGAAAAACCTGTTGACGAAGCGGTATGTCGCCCGCCTTATTGCGATGCAAAAGCGGACCACACCCCTTGGGGATATAGGCTGATTTTTCAGTCACTTTAATATTATTCAACACTTGAAAATAATACCCCAAATTGTAACGCGAATTTGGTGAGTATGGGCCAAAAAACCCATCTTGAAACCCCTGTTTTTGAAAAAATGTCAAATTAGGGCGATTTTTATTTTGCAAACTGAAATTAATAAGGGCAAGTTAAGAAACGAGTCGCTGACTCTTCCCTTGGTCTACGCAAGGGAAATCAATTTGGGAGAATTATAATGAAAAAGTTAATCATTGCGGCAGCCGTCGCAGTTGCAGGCTTTAGCCCTGCAGCATTTGCGGACAGCCACGGCATCACTGTCGGCGTAAGTTGGTCCAACTTTCAAGAAGAGCGCTGGAAGACTGACGAAGCGGCAATCAAGATGGCGCTTGATGCTGCTGGTGCCAAGTACATCTCTGCTGACGCGCAATCTTCTGCTGCCAAGCAGTTGACAGACATCGAAGCCCTGATCGCTCAAGGCGCAGACGCTTTGATCATTCTGGCACAAGACAAAGACGCGATCGGTCCAGCACTTGATGCAGCCGAAGCTGAAGGCGTACCAATGATTGGATATGACCGTTTGATCGAAGATCAGCGTACATTCTACCTCACGTTCGACAACAAAGGCGTTGGCCGTATCATCGCACAATCCGTTGTAGCCGCGCAGCCTATGGGTAACTTTGCGATCATCAAGGGCGACAAGGGCGATCCAAACGCTGGTTTCTTGCTTGAAGGCATGATGGAAGTGATCGCAGACGATGTCGCATCTGGCAAAATCAAGATCGTTGGCGAAGCGTTCACAGACGGTTGGAAGCCAGACAATGCTCAGAAGAACATGGAGCAGATCTTAACAGCCAACAACAACATGGTTGATGCGGTTCTATCCCAGAACGACGGCATGGCAGGCGGTTCCATCGCGGCTTTGGAAGCACAGGGTCTTGATATCCCTGTTGGCGGTCAAGACGGCGATCATGCTGCTCTGAACCGTGTTGCACGTGGTACTCAGACGGTTTCCGTATGGAAAAACAGCCGTGACCTCGGCATGAAAGCTGGCGAAATCGCAGTAGCGCTTGCAGGCGGCACAGCAATGGTTGACATCGACGGTGCATCCATCTTTAGTGGTGGTGCTAAAGGCGTCGAAATGAACGCGATCCTTCTGGACCCAACACCAATCACAAAAGATAACATCTCTGCTGTGATCGACGCGGGCCACATCGCGAAAGACAAAGTATGCGAAGGTGCCATGGACGGCATCGCGGGCTGCTAAGCTCTCGCTAAACTTACCCAGTATCGGCGACCCGCTCTGTGTTGCCGATACGACCTTAAGAATTTCATTCTCCAAAACGTGTGACTGGACTGACCTGCGGCCTTAGCTTTGCCGCTGGATGGAAACACGTATTTCAATCGAGGGCGCACGCATGAGTGACACCAGCAACACCAACAAGACGGGCGATCAAAAACGCGAAGGCGCGTTTGCCAAGTTCTTGCGAGAAACAGAGATCGATACGCGACTGCTTGGCATGCTTGCCGCGCTTGGGTTGATCTGGATCGGCTTTCACTATTATGGCCTGTTCGTGAATGGCTTTGGTGCATTTCTGACGCCCCGCAACCTTTGGAATCTGTCGGTTCAAACCTCATCCATCGGCATTATGGCGACGGGCATGGTTCTTGTCATCATCACGCGCCACATCGACCTTTCTGTCGGTTCGATGCTTGGCTTTATCGCGATCGTTATGGGCATCGTTCAGGTGAACATCCTTCCCCAATTCTTGGGCTTGGGACATCCCTCCATCTGGATCATTGCGATTGTTGTCGGTCTTATCATGGGCACGCTGCTTGGCGCGTTCCAAGGCTGGATGATTGCATACGGAACCATCCCTGCGTTCATCGTGACGCTTGGCGGTTTGCTGGTTTGGCGCGGCGCGGGTTTTCTTGTCGCACGCGGTGAAACGATTTCGCCTGTGGATGCAACATTCAAACTACTAGGCGGCGGACCATACGGCGCTATCGGCAACACTGGCAGTTGGATTGTGGGCATCTTGGGATGCATCGCCGTTCTCGCCATGATCATTCTAGGCCGCCGTAAACGTCAAAATTTCGGCCTGCATTTGCGCCCTATTTGGGCAGAGGGTTTCCTTGCCGCGATCGGTGTCGGCACAGTCCTTGGCGCAACGATCCTAATGAACGCATATCCTTGGCCTAAAGGCATCATCAAGAAATACGCTGCTGCACAAGGGTTCGAAGTACCTGCAGAAGGGATGTTCATCTCGCACGGGTTTGCGATCCCCGTTCTGATCCTGCTTGGTGTTGCAATCGCAATGACGATCTTGATGACTCGCACCAAGTTTGGACGTTACGTCTATGCGATTGGGGGCAACCCCGAAGCCGCTGAATTGGCTGGTATCAACACACGTTGGATGACCGTTAAAATCTTCGCCCTGATGGGTTTCCTGACAGGTTTATCCGCCGTCGTCGCCTCTGCACGCCTTGGCTCTGCGACTGCTGCGCTTGGCACGCTTGACGAACTCTACGTTATTGCCGCGGCCGTTATCGGCGGAACTTCCCTCGCGGGTGGTGTCGGTACGATCTACGGCGCAATCCTTGGTGCGATCATCATGCAAAGCCTGCAAACGGGCATGGTCCTGATCGGCTTTGATGCGGCCATTCAACAGGTCGTCGTTGGCGGAGTTCTCGTCCTCGCCGTCTTCCTTGATATTCTCTACCGGAGGAACTCAAAATGAGCGATACCCTTCTCGTCCAACTCAAAGACATTTCAATTTCTTTCGGCGGTATCAAAGCCGTAGACCATGTCAGTCTTGATCTGCATGCAGGCGAAGTTGTCGGCCTTTTGGGTCACAATGGTGCTGGAAAATCCACGCTGATCAAGATCCTTGCAGGCGCCTACAAGAAAGACAGCGGTGAAATCTGGATCGAAGGCAAACGTGCCGAGATCAATTCACCCCGCGATGCGCGCGACCACAATATCGAAACTATCTACCAAACGCTCGCTTTGGCGGATAACCTCGATGCAGCGTCTAACCTGTTTTTGGGACGTGAATTGACATCGCCTATGGGCTTTGTGGACGATGCAAAGATGGCGGCAGAAACGGCCAAAATCATGGCCCGTCTCAACCCAAATTTCAAAAAATTGAAAGAGCCGGTTTCGGCCCTCTCTGGAGGTCAACGCCAGTCCGTTGCGATTGCGCGTGCGGTCTATTTTAACGCCAAAATCCTGATCATGGATGAACCGACTGCCGCGCTTGGTGTGCACGAAACTGAAATGGTCGCAGACCTGATTAAAGAGCTGAAAGACCAAGGTCTGGGTATCTTCTTGATCAGCCACGACACGCGCGAAATGATGGATCTGTGCGATCGTGTGTCCGTCATGAAAAACGGCCATATGGTTGGAACAGAGCGCGTCGAGGATGTGACCGAAGATGACATTCTGTCGATGATCATTATGGGCAAAAACCCAAAGGCCGCAGCATGACATATATCGGCCTAGACCTTGGAACGTCCTCCTTAAAGGCGATCCTGATTGATGAAAATCAGAAGGTTTTGGCCGAACATGTCGTCACTTTAAGCGTATCGCGTCCCCAAGCAGGGTGGTCCGAGCAAGATCCCAGCCAATGGTTCGCCGCGACCGAAGAGGCCGTCAAAGCACTGGGTGCATCGGCGGATGTGTCCGGTGTTCGTGGCATCGGTTTGTCTGGCCATATGCACGGTGCAACCTTGCTGGACCAATCCGATGATGTGCTGCGTCCCTGCATCCTTTGGAACGACACACGCTCCGCGATTGAAGCCGCTGCATTAGATGCTAACCCACAGTTCCGCGCGCTGACAGGCAACATCGTTTTTCCAGGCTTCACCGCGCCGAAAGTGGCATGGGTCAAGAACCATGAACCAGCCTTGTTCGACCAGATTGCCAAGGTCCTGCTGCCCAAAGATTACTTGCGTTTGATACTGACGGGCGAGCACGTGGCAGAGATGTCAGATGCTGCTGGCACCAGCTGGTTAGACGTAGAAAAACGCGATTGGTCAGATGATCTACTGGCAGCAACAGATCTAGTCCGCAGCCAAATGCCGCGCCTCGTCGAAGGTTCGGAAAGTTCCGGCACGCTCAAAGACTCCCTTGCCCAAAATTGGGGCCTCCCCAAGGGTATTGTCGTCGCTGGTGGAGGCGGGGATAATGCCGCCTCTGCCATCGGTGCCGGCGTTGTGAATAAGGGCGATGCTTTCGTTTCGCTTGGCACGTCTGGCGTGCTGTTCGCGGCCTCTGATGCTTACCAGCCAGATGCTGCGAGTGCTGTGCACACGTTTTGCCATGCGGTTCCGAACACGTGGCACCAGATGGGCGTGATCCTTGCTGCGACCGATGCCTTGCAATGGCTTAGCCAGCTAACGGGCCAAAGCGCAGCCGATCTCACGCGCGATCTAGGTCCGTTAACGGCTCCTACGCGGACGCTGTTCTTGCCCTACCTTGGCGGTGAACGTACCCCACATAACGATGCGAATATGCGCGGCCAATTCCTGCATCTGGACCACGCAACGGATGCGAAACAAGCAACCCGCGCCGTGCTTGAGGGCGTTGCCTTTGCATTCGCCGATTGTCAGGACGCGTTGCGATCCACGGGTACGCATATTGATAGCGCTCTTGCGATGGGGGGGGGGGCAAAGTCCGATTACTGGCTTGAGGTCATCGCGACCACGCTTGGCATTCCTTTGATGCTGCCCCAAGCGGGCGATTTCGGCGCTGCCTTTGGTGCTGCGCGCCTTGGCATGATGGCCGCTACGGGCGCTGGCGTTGAAATTGCAACGATGCCGCCGATTGCCAAAACAATAGACCCAAACAGCGTGCTCACGCCTGCGTTTGACGAAAAACACGCGCGATATCGCGCTGCATATACCGCCCTAAAGGACCTCTAAAATGACCGGTTTCTTCAAAGATATTCCTGCGATTAAATTCGAAGGGATCGACAGCGATAACGATTTTGCATTCCGTCATTATAACCCTGACGAGGTTGTCATGGGCAAACCTTTGAAAGAACACCTGCGCTTCGCTGCGGCCTATTGGCATTCCTTTGCTTGGCCCGGCGGCGACCCATTTGGCGGCCAAACGCTGGATCGCCCTTGGTTCGGTGACACGATTGAATTGGCGAAACTAAAAGCTGATGTTGCGTTCGAGATGTTCCAAATTCTGGACGTGCCGTACTTCTGCTTCCATGATGCTGATGTGCGTCCAGAGGGTGCGGATTTCGCAGAGAACACGTGTAATCTGGAAACCATCGTCGACTATTTCGCCGAAAAAATGGACGAGACGGGCGTTAAACTGCTTTGGGGCACGGCAAATTTATTTTCGCATCGTCGTTTCATGTCTGGCGCGGCGACAAATCCTGATCCGGACGTTTTCGCCTTTTCTGCGGCCACGATCAAAACTTGTATGGATGCGACCATCAAACTGGGCGGCGAAAACTATGTGCTTTGGGGCGGTCGTGAAGGATACGAAACATTGCTGAACACCGACATGGGTCGTGAACGCCAGCAAGCAGGTCGTATGTTGCAGATGGTTGTCGATTACAAACACAAGATGGGGTTCAAGGGGGCGATCTTGATTGAACCCAAGCCGCAAGAACCGACAAAGCATCAATATGACTACGATGTAGCCACCGTGTACGGCTTCTTAAAGGACTTTGGTCTCGAGGGTGAAGTGCAGGTGAACATTGAACAAGGCCACGCGATTTTGGCGGGACATTCGTTTGAACACGAACTCGCTATGGCGCGCGATTTAGGTATCTTTGGTTCGATCGACATGAACCGCAACGACTACCAATCTGGTTGGGACACGGATCAGTTTCCCAACAATGTGCCTGAAGTGGCACTGGCGTATTACGAGGTTTTGCGCGCAGGTGGTTTCAAAACTGGCGGCACTAATTTCGACGCGAAACTGCGTCGCCAATCGCTTGATCCTGAAGATCTGATCCTTGCCCACGTTGGCGGCATGGATGCTTGCGCGGCAGGGTTCAAAGCGGCTGCGAAAATGCTTGAAAGTGGATCCTTGGAAGCAGCGCGCGATGCGCGTTATGCAGGTTGGGATCGCGCTGATGGCAAAGCATTGATGAACAGCGATCTAGGTGCAATCCATGATCGCGTCGTGACTGAGAACCTGAACCCCGAACCGCGTTCTGGTCGCCAAGAACGATTAGAAAACCTTGTGAATAGGTTTGTGTGATTGGTGGGCTATGCGGCTTTGCGAAATAATTGATAGGTTTGTTCAAAGGAATGTTTGCGAAATTTAGGAACCATTAGACGATCGCCGTTCGTCATTTTTATTTCGATACGATTGTTGTCTATTGGAACCATGCTTAGGATCGCGTTGAAAGCAATCCACGATGTTGAATTAATGCGCATACCAAGACCAACACCCAATGTTTCTACGGTCTCCGCAAATGTGGCTGACGTGGATGTCTTGCCAGTGAGCGTTGTGACGTTAAGCTCATTTTTTTTCGACGCGGATCGACACCAGACTATCTCTGTTGAAAACCTGTGACCCGATGGCGACTGTTTTAGAGGGTTGAACGATGCGAATGGGGGAAACACTGGGTTGATCTATGGCGATGCTGGGATTTGGATGGTTTGTCGGGTTGGGAACGCCCGTAAGAGAAAAAAGGCCTCGCAGTTTTATTGTTAGAACTTTGGAATGCATCGGCACAACGAACCGTGTGTGGATCATGTCTAAGCAAACAACGACTGCGAGTTGGCGAAGGATTAAAGGGGCGCTAAGCTCTGAAAATTCTAAAATGCTGCTTGATATCAATGGAGCTGCCAATGCTATCACCAAGGCGGCTATCATTGGGATCGGTAGGAAAATGACAGGTGTAAATACAGCCCGGACCCAATTGCGTTTCGCGAAATAGAACAAGAGGCAGCTGCTTATCGCAAGCCAGCCAAGAAGTGATACAGCAAGGAGCGCGTACACAGCGAAATTTTGCGGGTCGCTGAGGGTGGGGTTAAATTCATAGCTAAGAAAAGCGGCATATACTGCACCGGCCAAAACTGAAAAACGGATGAATCTGACGTCACTCATGTAACGCAACACCGATGTGCCAGAGATAACGACGAAGGTACCATCGAGAAATCTAAGTGTTGTTGTCGATGATTTTGGCGTTGCTATCATATTGTCTCGCTTTGATAAGGACTAGCTGCATTTAGCTGGCTACATCTTCAGGTAAGTTATTTTTTGTTCCCTCAAAAATTCATTTGGGTGGATTTCCCTGAATTCCCGACTCTTCACAGTGTGGGTTTAGACCGTGTTCGCTTAAGGTCAGGTAAACGCAGCAGATTTGTGGACAAAAAGAAACTCCTGAACGCCTGAACAGAGCGCCGCTGCGTAACAAACAAAAATTAGCACTAGTCTCGAAGCGTCTTTTCCCTAAAGTAAACCCAGACATTCTTGGGAGGGAAGTATGACGACCATTTCTATGACCGTTAACGGAAAGACAATTTCCGAAAACGTGGAGGGCAACACGCTGCTCTCATCATTCCTGCGAGAAGACTTGCGCATGACGGGCACGCACATCGGCTGCGACACGTCACAGTGCGGCGCTTGCGTAGTGCATGTGAACGGCGAAGCGGTGAAATCCTGCACTATGTTTGTGATTGAAGCAGATGGCGCAGAGATTGGCACGATTGAAGGCCAAGCCAACAACGACGGGTCTTTGAACGTCGTACAACAAGCGTTTCAGGATCATCACGGATTGCAGTGCGGATTTTGCACTCCCGGCATGGTGATGTCGGCGACGGCTTTGCTCAAGGACAATCCCAAGCCATCCGAGCAAGAAATTCGCGAGTATCTTGAGGGCAATATTTGCCGCTGTACGGGATACCACAACATCGTAAAATCGATCATGGCTGCGTCTGGTCAGGATGTCTCGAAGATCGCAGCTGAATAAGTAAAGTTTCTGAAACGACGCGGGACTCGATTTTTCTAGAAAAATCGTTTGCCCATGGGAGGAAAACACATGCCTAAAGATGGTGGAATTGGCGCAGCAACAACGCGCCGCGAAGACGTACGGTTCTTAACTGGCAAGGGCCAGTATAGCGACGACATTAGAACCTTTGGTGAATGCGCAGCGGTCTTCGCGCGCTCAAACGTTGCCAATGGAACGATCAAATCAATCAATACAGAGGCCGCAGCCGCGATGCCGGGCGTTCTGGCAATCTTCACGGGTGAAGATTTCGTTGAGGTGGGTGGGAACCCTGCAGGTTGGGCCATCGTAAGCCGTGACGGCGAACCGATGAAAGAACCCAAGCGCCCTGTTTTGGCCCATGGTAAAGTCCGTCATGTGGGCGATGCATACGCTGCTGTCATTGCTGAAACTGTTCAGCAAGGTAAAGATGCGGTTGAAGCGATTGAAATCGATATCGAGGAACATGACGCCGTGATCAACATGGCCGATGCCTTGTCTGGCACCAACTACGTGCACGATGAAATCGGCACGAACCAGTGTTTCGACTGGGGTTGGATTGAAGACAATCGCGCCGCCACGGACGAAGCCATCAAGGGCGCGCATCACGTCACCACGCTTGAGTTGGTCAACAACCGTCTCGTGCCAAACGCGATGGAACCACGCTGTTCCATTGGTCATTATAATACAGGTACCGGCGACTACACGCTGCACACAACCTCCCAAAACCCGCATCTGACGCGGCTTTTGATCTCTGCGTTTGTGATGGGCATTCCTGAAAACAAGCTGACAGTTATTGCACCAGATGTGGGCGGTGGTTTCGGCTCTAAAATCTATCACTACGGTGAAGAGGCACTGGTTCTGGCCGCGGCTAAAAAGCTGGGTCGCACGGTCAAGTGGACATCGGATCGCTCCGAGGCCTTCCTGACAGATGCACATGGTCGCGATCACGTCACGAAGATCGAACTTGCTATGGACAAAGAAGGTAATTTCCTAGCCTTCCGCACCGAAACCATGGCCAACGTCGGTGCGTATCTGTCGAACTTCTCGACCGCCACGCCAACCTTCTTGCATGGCACATTGATGGCGGGTAATTACACCGTTCCGCTGGTCTATGTGAATGTCAAAACCGTCTTCACCAATACGGCCCCTGTTGACGCATATCGCGGAGCAGGGCGTCCAGAAGCGACCTATTCCCTAGAGCGTGTGATCGACATGGCCGCTCGTGAAATTGGGATGGATCCGACAGAACTACGACGCAAGAACTTCATCAAACCTGATCAGTATCCCTATGCCTCGGCTGCGGGTCTTGAGTATGACAGCGGCAACTACGACGCCCTTATGGATCAAATGGAAAAGGTCTCTGACAAGGCTGGCTTCGCGGCCCGTCGTGCAGAATCCGAGTCCAAAGGTCTGCTGCGTGGGTTCGGTGTAAACGCCTATATCGAGGCGTGTGGCATCGCGCCCTCAAATCTTGTTGGCATCCTAGGATCACGTGTTGGTCTCTATGACGCGGCGACTGTGCGTGTGAACGCGACGGGCAATTTGTCCGTTATGGTGGGTGCACACAGTCACGGGCAGGGCCACGAAACAGTGTTCCCGCAGGTGGTCGCTGAGATGCTGGGCATTGATGCGCAAAGCATTGATATTGTGCATGGTGATACGTCGAAAATTCCGTTCGGGATGGGCACTTATGGCTCACGTTCTTTGGCGGTTTGTGGATCAGCCGTCGTGCGTGCGACGGAAAAGATCATTCTGAAAGCCACCAAGATCGCGGCACACATGCTAGAAACCGAAGAAAACAATGTTGAGTTCAACGACGGTACCTTCAGCGTTGCGGGCACCAACAAGTCGGTCAGCTTCGGCGAAGTCGCGCTGAAAGCCTACATCCCACACGAGTTTCCGATTGAAGCGATTGAACCGGGCCTTGAAGAAACGGCGTTCTATGATCCTGCCAACTTTACATACCCCTCTGGTGCGTATTGTTGCGAGGTCGAGATCGATCCAGAAACTGGCAAAGTGAGCGTTGATCGCATGACGGCTGTCGATGACTTTGGAAATGTGATCAACCCATTGGTTGTCACGGGTCAGGTTCATGGTGGTTTGGGTCAAGGGATTGGCCAAGCCTTGGTCGAGAACACGACATACGACGATGATGGTCAGCTTTTGTCCGCCAGCTACATGGATTACACCATGCCGCGCGCTGACGATCTGCCGTTCTACACAGTCGATCACAGCATGGGAAATGCCTGTACGCATAACCCCTTGGGTGTGAAAGGGTGTGGCGAAGCGGGTGCCATCGGATCACCGCCAACCGTTGTGAACGCCGTCATCGACGCGCTGCAATCTGGTGGCAAGAACATCACCCATATCGACATGCCCATGACCCCGCACCGAGTGTGGTCGGCCATGCAAAACGCTAAATAAGGAGCGCAGAGATGTATTCATTTGATATCGAACGCCCAACATCTGTGGCCGATGCGGTCGCGGCACTCGGGTCCGAAGATGCACAAGCGCTGGGGGGCGGTCAAACGCTTATTCCAACGCTGAAACAACGACTTGCGTCGCCTAGCGCGCTGGTTTCCCTAACGGGGATTAGCGACATGCAGGGGACAACATCTGAGGGCGGCGCTCTGCGGATCGGTGGCGCCACGACGCACGCCGCTGTCATGGCAGGCGCGTCCAGCTATCCCGCGTTGGCAGCCCTTGCCGCCAACATCGGCGATCCAGCGGTGCGCAATCGTGGTACGATTGGCGGATCACTTGCCAATAACGACCCGTCTGCGTGCTACCCTGCGGCAGCCCTTGCATCAGGTGCGACAATCATCACCAACGCCCGCGAAATTGCGGCGGATGATTATTTCCAAGGCATGTTCGACACAGCGCTGGAAGAGGGTGAGATCATCACAGGCGTCACCCTGCCTGTGCCTGAAGTCGCCAACTACCAGAAGTTCGTCCAACCCGCGTCACGTTTCGCGCTGGTCGGCGTGTTCGTTGCAAAATACGCGGACGGTGTGCGCGTTGCTGTGACAGGCGCGTCCAATGAGGGCGTGCATCGCTGGGCAGAGGCAGAGGCAGCGTTGAGCTCGAATTTCTCAGCCGACGCGATTGCGGACCTTACTGTCAGTGCAGATAACCTGATTGGGGATCTACACGGCAGCCCAGAATACCGGGCGCATTTGGTAAAAGTCATGACAGGCCGTGCCGTCAAAGCTGCGTTCTAAATTCAAGTCGGGGCGCACATCATTGCGCCCCGACTTCATCTAATCCTTTCAAACCGCTAAAAATTAAAGCGAATATCAGATGCGCATTATCGTCGTTGGTGCTGGAATTGTTGGCGTGTCCTGCGCGATTTGGCTGCAACGAGGTGGTCATGATGTCACGATTGTAGATAGCAAAGGCCCTGCAAGTGGCACCAGCCATGGAAACGCGGGTGTTCTTGCGGCTGGCGCTGTTATTCCGGTCACAACTCCCGGCTTGGCGATGAAAGCACCGGGAATGTTGTTTGATCCGAACGCGCCCTTGTTCCTAAAGTGGCGTTACTTGCCCAAACTTTTATCTTTCCTGCGCCACTACATGGGGTTCGCGAATGACGCGCATGTCGATGTTTACGGATCAGCCATGTCGACGCTTTTGCACGACACAGTCGATCAGCACCGCGCCTTGGCGGCAGGGACGGGGGCTGAAAAATTTATCAGTGATGAGGATTATTGCTTTGGCTACGCGACCAAAGCTGCGTTTGAGGCCGACGCCTATGGTTGGAAAAAACGCAAAGCGGCTGGCTTTAAATACGAGGTGGTTGCAGGCGCGGATTACGTCGAAGTTGATCCAAGTTACGGCGAAGCCTTTGAGGTTGTTGTGCGCTGCAAGAACCATGGCCGCATTTCTGACCCTGGCAAATACGTGCAAACTCTGGCGGATCATTTTGTGACCAAAGGCGGCACGCTGCGCATTTGTGACGTGCAAGACATCGAAGTCAACAACGGCGCGATAACGATGCTTAACACGTCTCACGGCGATATGACGGCCGATAAAATTGTCTTTGCGATGGGGCCTTGGTCCAAAAAGATTGCCCATAAACTAGGCGTCAAAGTCCCGTTTGAGAGCGAACGTGGCTACCACCTCGAATTCATCAATCCAAGCACCATGCCCCTAAACCCGATGATGGTCGCCAGCGGTAAATTCGTGCTGACCCCGATGGATGGCCGTTTGCGCGCAGCAGGAGTTATCGAATTTGGTGGGCTTGAAAACGGGCCCAGCGATGGACCAATCGACTTTCTAAAGCGTCAAGTCGCTGAAATCCTGCCCGATCTGAAATACGACAGCATTGTTGAGTGGATGGGTCACAGACCCGCGCCCGCCGATAGCCTGCCTTTAATCGGGGCAAATGACGCCGCGGGAAAAAGCTATAGCGCCTTTGGGCATCAACACGTTGGCTTGACAGGTGGGCCTAAAACGGGTCGGATCATCGCAGATTTGATTGGGGGCAAACGAGCCAATATCGACTTGGCCCCCTTTGATCCAAATAAATTTAAAGCGCACTAAAGCGCTGCCATCTGGGAGGACACCAATGAAGAGAATTTTGAAAACAACCACAGCCCTTGTTGCTGGTGCGGTGATGGCGACAACTGCATTTGCAGGTGGTCACGCGCAAAAGTGGGACATGCCAATGGCCTATGCGGCCACGAACTTTCACTCCGAGCACGGTGTAATCTTTGCTGACAAAGTGCGTGAGCACACAGGCGGCGCAATCGACATCACGGTTCACGCGGGTGGATCGCTCTTTGGTGGCGGCGACATCAAGCGCGCTGTTCAAACAGGTCAGGTTCCAATCGGCGAGCGTTTCATGTCCGCACACGCCAATGAGGCCCCGCTTTTGGGCTGGGACAACTTGCCGTTCATCGCGACAACCTACGAGGACAACGCCAAGCTTTGGGCGGCTGCAAAGGACACAGTGAACGCACAACTGGCTGATCTAAATCTCGTTGCGCTCTATACATGCCCATGGCCGGGGCAGGGTTTCTACTTCAACAAAGAAGTGAAATCATCCGCTGACACGCAAGGCATCAAGTTCCGTTCATACAACTCTGCAACCGCGACGTTTGCTGAAGAGTTGGGCATGATCCCCGTCCAGATCGAAGCGGCCGAACTCAGCCAAGCGCTTGCAACGGGTGTTGCATCCGCGTTCATCTCGTCCGGTTCCACAGGTTATGACCGCAAAGTTTGGGAGCATCTGTCCCACTACTACAAGGTCAACGCATGGCTGCCACGCAACTACGTGATGTTGAACACGCAAGTTTGGGAAGGTCTAGATGCGGAAGTCCAAGCTGGCGTTCAAAAGGCGGCTGACGAAACGGCTGCTGCTTGTGCGGCGAAGTCTGCGGATCTTTCGAACTTCTATTTTGATGAACTCGCCAAGAACGGCATGAGCGTTGAAGATGCGGGTCCTGATTTCCTTGCAGAACTACAAGCAATCGGTGCGAAAATGACAGCTGAATGGTTGGAAACAACTGGTGCAGACGGTCAGAAAATCCTAGACGCCTATAACGCGAACTAAGCGTCTCTTTGGCCAGCCCTGCATCATGTGGGGCTGGCACATTCTTCCAAATAAATTGAGAATCCACCATGCGTGATTGGTCGCCAGTCATGGGTCTGCCCCTTTGGGTCTGGCTTTTTGTGATGCCGAGTATCCTTGCGTTGATCTGCTTTGTTGCGGGTCCGCGGATAGAACGGGGAATGCGCCCGATCTGGCGCACCTTGGATGGTGTTTACTTCGCCAGTGGCGTTGTGGCGGCGTTCTTCATGGTGATGATCTTGTCGTTGATTGTCGCCCAAATGGTTGCGCGCTGGACGGGTTATGCCTTGCCCGGCACCACGGAATTTGCAGGCTACGCAATGGCTGCCACATCGTTTTTCGCGTTGTCCCATGCCATGATGCGCGGAGCGCATATTCGGGTGTCGATCATTCTGAATGCCAATAAGTTCCTGAAAAAATGGCTCGATATCTTCGCGGTCTTCGGCGCGGCAGTGATCGCGACCTATTTCGCGCGTTTCGCGGTCAAAGCGAACTTCTTTTCAGAGATGCTGAATGATCGCACGCAGGGCCAAGATCAGATCCCCGAATGGCTAGTGAAGCTCTTCCAGTTCGATATTTCGGGCGCTTTAGAGGGTGGTGAAAAGCTGGTCTACACTCCCGTCTGGATCCCCCAACTTGCCATGTCTATTGGCACCATCCTGCTCGCGCTCGCGCTTTGGGATACATTGACCCGCTTACTCGTTACGGGCGTGAACCCCATCGTGTCGGAGAAAGTCGAATGACCGAAGCCTATGCAACCATCATCTTCCTGTTCGTTCTGTTCACGCTACTAGGATCGTCCATCTGGATTGGTCTCGCGCTTATGGGCGTCGCGTGGGTCGGCCTAGAAATGTTTACCACGCGCCCCGCTGGGGACGCGATGATCACGACGATCTGGACGGGGGCCAGCTCTTGGACCTTGACCGCGCTGCCGCTGTTCATTTGGATGGGCGAGATCTTATATCGAACCCGATTATCCCAAGATATGTTCCGCGGGTTAGCGCCATGGATGCGCTGGCTGCCAGGTGGTTTGCTGCACACGAACATTGCCGGATGCACAATTTTCGCAGCTGTTTCTGGATCCTCCGCTGCAACGCTCACGACAGTGGGCAAAATGTCGATCCCAGAACTGCGCAAGCGCGGCTATCCCGAGTATATGATCGTCGGAACCCTCGCGGGCGCAGCCACGCTCGGCCTGATGATCCCACCCAGCCTAACGCTTATCGTTTACGGGGTGTCGATTAATGAGAGCATCATCAAGCTGTTCATGGCGGGCATCATTCCGGGCCTCGTATTGGCCGCGCTGTTCATGTCCTACATCATGGCCTGGCACTACATTCGCCCCCACGAACGGCCCGAACCAGAACCCAAAATGGCCTTTGGCGAGATGCTTGCGGAAAGCCGCTTTTTGATCCCCGTCCTGTTACTGGTCTTCGCCGTCATCGGATCGATGTATTTCGGCTGGGCCACAGCGACAGAGGCGGCAGCGGTCGGCGTTCTCGGCTCGCTAACACTCGCGATCTTCCAGCGCTCCCTCACAATGTCGGCCTTCATCGAGAGCCTTATGGGCGCGACACGTACATCTGCCATGATCGCGCTTATCTTGATGGGGGCTGCGTTCTTGTCGCTGTCCATGGGCTTCACAGGTCTTCCACGTGCGCTCGCTGCATGGATTGATGAAATGCAGCTTTCCCCGATCACGCTGATCGCAGCCCTCACTGTGTTCTACATCATCCTTGGCATGTTCCTTGATGGAATTTCGTCCGTCGTTCTGACCATGGCCATCGTGGAACCGATGATCCGCCAAGCAGGCATTGACGTGATCTGGTTCGGTATCTTCATCGTAGTCGTCGTGGAAATGGCGCAAGTCACACCGCCGATTGGCTTCAACCTGTTCGTTCTGCAAGGCATGACAAAACACGAGATCGGCTACATCTCCAAAACCGCGATCCCTATGGTTGGCCTGATGTTGTTGATGGTTGTTATCCTCGTCGCGTTCCCACAATTGGCGACTTGGCTGCCCAATAACATCCGACAATAGACATCATGGCCCTGCGCGTTTCAGTCCTGCAACTCGACACGGATTTCCCGCGTGTCGCGGGGGACGTGGGGTGCGCGGAAACATACCGCGACGCTGTCGAAATCATCCGCATGCCAAGCGCGACCGTGGGGCAGGTGGTCAGCAATCGCCCCGACCTAATCGATATCGCCCCGATAGAGGACGCGTTGCGCCGCGCGACGGGTGATCTGATCGTGACGTCGTGCGGTTTCCTGTCCTATTGGCAGACGCATTTGGCAGGCCTCACGGACAAGCCCTTCATCAGCTCTGCGCTGACAGCACTTGATCACCTGAGCATGTCCTACGTGGCGGGTGAAATCCTTATCTTAACGTATGATGAGGCCAGCCTAACGCCCCTTCATCTTGGTGCGCACGCAGACTACGCGACGGGTATCACCGGATTGCCAGATGATATGCACCTGAAACAAGTGATCCGCGAGAACCAAACGACGCTTGATGTGGAACGGGCAGGGCGCGAATTGGCTGCGTTCATTGCAACCGCGAAAAAGCCCTGTCACAAACATCTGCTCCTCGAATGCACAAATCTGCCGCCTTACAAAGCGCAGATGCAAGCTGTGACAGGTCTACCGATCACTGACATTCTCACTTGTATCGAGGCGACGCAGCCAAATTCTATTGACCCAGCATTCTTGCCAAAAAAGGACATCCCATGACAACGCCAGATTTCGCCGCCGCGAAAGCGACAAACCAATTCGCAATCCCGGTCATTGATATTTCTGGCGCTATTGATGGCAGCAATATCAAAGGTGTTGCTGATGCAATCTTCGACGCGGCCACGGACCACGGGTTCTTTTACATCTCAGGTCACGGCATTGGGCAAGACTTGCTGGATGCAGCTTTTGCAGTCTCCAAAGACTTCTTTGCATTGCCCCAAGACGCCAAATTCCCTGTGGCGGTGAATAAACATCAAAGGGGATGGATGGCGCAGGGCATGTCGAAATTGCAGGGCGCTGCGACGCATGATTTGAAAGAGGTGTTCTTCTGGGGAACCGAGACTGCGCCCGATGACGCGG
>NZ_JABBAM010000169.1:0-16598 GCF_018607965.1 Planktotalea sp. | reverse complement strand
ACGCGGCCAGCTTGTCTATTATCCGCCCTCGACAGCAGCCGACGAGGCCGAGGAACGCTTTGGCGTCGCCGCGCGCACGGATTTCGGGGTGCTCACGTTCTTGCTGCAAGACAACAGCGGCGGCCTTCAGGTGAAAAGCAAGTCAGGCGAGTGGATCGAAGCGCCGCCCATCGCAGGGACATTGGTCTGTAACATCGGCGATCTGCTGGCGCGGTGGAGCAATGATCGCTTTGCCTCGACCTTGCACCGTGTGGTCAATCGCACCCCGAACGCGCGCTATTCGATCCCTGTGTTCTTTGACCCCCACACCGAAACAATCGTCGATCCTGTCGATCTGGGCGTGTCACAGGCCGACAGCCTGCACTCACCTGTCAAAGCAGGGGAACATATTGCAGGGCGCAATAAGAAAAGCTTTTCTCAGTATAAGAAATAATACCTAGGCATTATGAAACGCATCAATGCGCGCGACTTCATCTTTTGATCCCATGATCACAGGCACGCGCTGGTGGTGCGATGTGGGCTGGATGTCCATGATCCGTTGCGTGCCAGTTGAGGCTGCGCCACCCGCTTGTTCTACCAACATACCCATCGGATTGGCCTCATACATCAGGCGCAATTTGCCACCCGTCGCGCGATTTCCTTCGTCCTCTGGATACAAAAACACGCCGCCGCGCACCAAGATGCGATGGATGTCGGCAACCATAGACGCAGTCCAACGCATGTTTGAATTCTCGCCCCGCGATCCCTCGACGCCTGCAATGCATTCATCGAAATAAGCGCGAATGGGCGCGTCCCAAAGGCGATAGCGCGACGCGTTGATTGCAAACTCTTTGGTTGTCGCGGGGATTGTCATATCGCGGTACGTCAAGCGGAATTCGCCCGTGCCTTGCTGGTGTGTGAACCCATTCACGCCGTGCCCGGTCGTGATGACAAGCGCGGTAGAGGGGCCATAGATCGAATAACCTGCACAGATTTGCTCGGACCCTGCGATCAGAACAGATGAATCATCCGTGGCATCAATCGCCTCTTTGATTTGAACGATGGAAAAAATAGAGCCGACTGACAGGTTCACACCCAAATTCGAAGACCCATCTAACGGATCAAAATAAACGATGTAATCACCCGCAACGGGCTTGTCTTTCAGCCAATCCACCTCGTCCACTTCTTCAGACACAAGGGCCGCGACACGGCTGCAATTAGAGCAATGTTCAACGAATTCATCGTTGGCGATCACGTCCAACTGCTTTTGATCTTCACCTTGAATGTTTGTGCTGCCCGCAACGCCCAAGGTCTCTTTGAACGCACCGTCGCGCACATGGTTGGAAATGATCCGACACGCGGTTGCGATATCTTCAAGCAAGAATACCAAATCTTTATCGAGACCCCCAGTGCGATAATCTTTCAACAAAAACTGCCGAAAAGTCATTTGAGTATCAGACATTGTGGGTCCCCTGATCGATAAATTATTCTTTGCGCTTATGATCGCATCTACCATAGCGGGGGGCAATGTCACCCGTACTGCAATAATTTTTCAGTACCCCATCGGATACATTCTTGACTTTTACGCGCATATCTCGCCTTACTCGCCCTACAGCATCGGGAGAACCAGTTTAACTGGTGCCGAAGGAGCAACCGCCCCGGAAACTCTCAGGCCACAGGACCTTTGCTGTACAACAGACTCTGGAGAGAGGCGCATATGCGTCCGCCGAAGGGATAGCGATCTCAGGCACCATGACAGAGGGGGCATCACGTATGCGGGCAGATCCCGTGTGCAAAATGTGGTGCCGTTTGTTTTCGTCTAGATTGCAGCCGGCCTGAGTTTGAAGGGCCTGACTATGTCTGAACTTTTAGAGACCCCGTTGCATGATTTACACGTGCGCTTGGGGGCCAAAATGGTGCCCTTTGCAGGCTATTCCATGCCCGTTCAATACCCGCTCGGTGTGATGAAAGAGCATGTGCACACGCGCGAAAAGGCGGGTCTGTTTGATGTCTCGCACATGGGGCAGGTCAAGGTGACTGGCGACGGTGCCGCTGTGGCTTTGGAACGTCTGATCCCCGTTGATATCGAAGGTCTTGGCGTTGATCGCCAACGCTATGGCATGTTCACCAATGATAAAGGTGGGATCATGGATGATCTGATGCTGGCCAATCGCGGTGATCATATATTTGTGGTTGTGAACGCAGCCTGCAAAGACGCCGACATCGCCCACATGAAGGCCCATCTTGAGCCTGAGGTCACAGTCAACCCCATCACGGACCGCGCACTTTTGGCGTTGCAAGGACCCGCGTCCGAGGCTGTGCTGAGCGCTCTTGATCCAAAAGCGGCCACAATGCGCTTTATGGACGTTACCACGTTGACCCTTCTGGGCTTTGAATGCTGGGTGTCGCGTTCTGGATATACCGGCGAAGACGGTTACGAAATTTCCGTGGCTAATGAGAATGCAGAAGCACTCGCGCTTGCGCTGCTGGATCACGACGACGTCGAAGCAATCGGTCTTGGCGCGCGCGACTCGCTGCGCTTAGAGGGTGGTCTTTGCCTCTATGGCCACGACATCGATACGACAACTAGCCCTGCTGAGGGCGCGCTGACGTGGGCAATCCAGAAAGTACGTCGCACAGATGGTGCACGGGCGGGTGGTTATCCGGGCGCAGACATTATCTTTGCCCAAATGGCGCAAGGCGTGGCGCGCAAACGCGTTGGTTTGCTACCAGAAGGGCGCGCACCCATGCGCGAAGGCGTCGCGCTATTTGCAACGCTTGAGGGCGGCGATCCAATCGGTGCAATCACATCAGGTGGCTTTGGCCCCACCGTGGGCGGCCCCGTCGCAATGGGCATGATCGCAGCAGAACACACCACACTCGGCACCACAGTATATGGTGAATTGCGCGGCAAGCGCTTGCCCCTTACAGTCACAGAACTGCCATTCACACCGGCAAACTTTAAACGATAAATAACGGAGAAGACCCATGAAATATACTGAAGAGCACGAATGGCTACGCGTAGAAGATGACGGCGTCGTCATCGGCATCACAGAGCACGCAACCGAGCAATTGGGCGATATCGTTTTCGTTGAACTGCCCGAGGTTGGCACGACTGTCACCAAAGACGAAGAGATTGCTGTCATCGAATCCGTCAAGGCCGCTTCCGATATCCTTGCACCGATTGATGGCGAAATCATCGAAGTGAACGAAGCCCTGACTGGTAACCCAGCGCTCGCCAATGAGGACGCCATAGGTGCGGGTTGGTTCATCAAGATTGAACCGTCCGATCCGTCCCAAATGGACGATTACATGGACGAAGCTGGCTACAAAAAGTTCATCGCTTAAAGGATCACCACAATGACCTTCACTCCCACCGACTATCTCCCATATGATTTTGCCAACCGCCGTCATATCGGACCATCCCCAATCGAGATGGCCGAAATGCTGGATGTGGTGGGGGCGAAAGATCTTGCAGCCTTGATCGACGACACGCTTCCCAAAGCGATCCGTCAGGCTGTCCCCTTGGACTTCGGCAAAGCCAAGTCAGAGCGCGAATTGCTGCACCACATGAAGGTCACTGCGCAAAAAAATAAAGTGCTGACGTCGCTGATCGGGCAGGGCTACCACGGTACCGTCACACCGCCCGCGATCCAGCGCAATATCTTTGAAAACCCCGCATGGTACACGGCCTACACACCCTATCAGCCGGAAATTTCCCAAGGTCGTCTTGAGGCGCTCTTGAACTTTCAGACCATGGTCAGCGACCTAACGGGCCTAGAAATTTCCAACGCCTCGCTCTTGGACGAGGCCACCTCCTGCGCCGAAGCCATGACCATGGCGCAACGTGTCTCTAAACCCAAAGTGAAGGGCTTCTTCATCGACGAAGGCTGTCATCCACAAAACATCGCCGTGATGAAAACCCGCGCGGCACCTCTCGGGATCGAAATCACTGTTGGCAAGCCTGACGACATGGACGCCAGCACCGTCTTTGGCGCGATTTTCCAATACCCCGGCACCCACGGTCACTTGCGTGATTTCACCGATGATATTGCCAAGCTGCACGAAGTCAAAGCAATCGGCATCATCGTTGCTGATCCACTATCGTTGACCTTGCTGAAAGAGCCGGGCGCGATGGGGGCTGACATTGCTGTCGGATCGACCCAGCGCTTCGGCGTTCCCGTTGGTTATGGTGGCCCGCACGCCGCCTACATGGCGACCAAACAAAGCTATGCGCGCAACATGCCCGGTCGCATCGTGGGTGTGTCGATCGACAGCCATGGCAACCGTGCATACCGTTTGTCGCTGCAAACCCGCGAACAACATATCCGCCGTGAAAAAGCGACGTCGAATGTCTGCACGGCGCAAGCCTTGCTTGCTGTTATGGCAGGGTTTTATGCAGTGTTTCATGGTCCAGAGGGTTTGAAAGCCATTGCACAACGTATCCATCGCAAGACCGCGCGTATGGCGGAAGTTCTGCGCCAAAACGGCTTCATTTCTGAACCTGCGGCTTTCTTTGATACAATCACCGTTGACGTGGGTCCGCTTCAATCGGCCGTCATGAAATCTGCCGTCGATGAGGGTATCAATCTACGCGCAGTCGGCACCACCAAAGTCGGCATTACACTAGACGAGCGCACCCGCTCTGAAACCATCGAAGCCGTGTGGCGCGCCTTTGGTATTTCGCAAGCCGACAAAGACTACACACCGCACTACCACATGCCCGAAAAGCTGATCCGCACCTCTGATTTTCTCACGCACCCTGTATTTCACATGAACCGCGCGGAAACCGAGATGATGCGCTACATGCGCCGCCTTGCGGATCGTGATCTGGCGCTGGATCGCGCGATGATCCCGCTTGGGTCTTGCACGATGAAGCTGAACTCAGCCGCTGAAATGATGCCAGTGTCGTGGGATGAATTTTCCCTGCTCCACCCCTATATCCCCAAGGATCAAGCGGCGGGCTATTACGAGATGATCGACGATCTGTCGTCGAAACTTTGCGATGTAACAGGTTACGACGCCATTTCGATGCAGCCAAACTCTGGCGCGCAAGGCGAATATGCGGGTCTTCTCAGCATCGCAAGTTATCACCGCTCGCAAGATCAAGGGCACCGCAACATCTGCATCATTCCGATGAACGCGCATGGCACCAACCCAGCCTCCGCGCAGATGGTTGGTTGGAAAGTGGTTCCCGTGAAATGCGACGCGCGCGGCGATATTGATCTGGATGATTTCCGTGCCAAAGTAGCAGAGCATAAAGACAACCTTGCGGCCTGCATGATCACATATCCATCCACGCATGGCGTGTTCGAGGAAACTGTGATCGACGTGTGCAAGATTACGCACGACAACGGCGGGCAAGTCTACATCGACGGTGCCAACATGAACGCCATGGTCGGCTTGTCGCGCCCTGGTGACCTGGGCGGCGACGTCAGCCATCTTAACCTGCACAAGACCTTCTGTATCCCTCACGGTGGCGGTGGTCCCGGCATGGGGCCGATTGGTGTTAAGGAACATCTGATCGCGCATCTTCCCGGTGATCCTAACGGGGGCGAGGGCGCTGTCTCTGCGGCACCTTTCGGTTCTCCGTCACTGTTGCCGATCTCATGGGCCTACTGCTTGATGATGGGCGGCGAGGGTCTGACCCAAGCCACACGCGTTGCCATTCTGAACGCCAACTACATCGCCAAACGCCTCGAGGGCGCGTTTGACGTGCTCTACAAAGGCCCCACAGGTCGCGTCGCCCATGAATGTATCATCGACACACGCCCCTATGCAGATAGCGCGCATGTGACGGTGGATGATATCGCTAAGCGCTTGATTGATTGTGGTTTTCACGCCCCAACGATGAGCTGGCCAGTGGTGGGTACATTGATGATCGAACCAACCGAGTCCGAAACCAAGGCCGAGCTAGATCGCTTCTGCGATGCCATGCTCGCCATTCGAGCAGAGATCGCCGAGATCGAAGCAGGTGAGATTGATGCGGACAATAACCCGCTGAAAAACGCGCCCCACACGATGGAAGACTTGGTGAAAGATTGGGATCGTCCCTATTCACGCGAAACAGGTTGCTTCCCTCCAGGTGCGTTCCGTGTGGACAAATATTGGCCACCTGTGAACCGCGTCGATAATGTCTGGGGCGATCGTAACCTGACCTGCACATGTCCCCCTATGGAAGACTACGCTGTCGCGGCGGAATAGAAACAATAAGAGCCGTCTGTAACGGGCGGCTCTTTTACTCTTAAAACTACATCGAGTGAACCTGGGCAAAAATTAAATTTCAACAAATTCAATTCCTGCTTCTTTCATCATTGCTTCAGATGCAACATATAATTCTTTCAAGCGTTCTGCCAAACCTTTGGGGATTGGCATTGAAACAATTTTTGAGATTCCTGCTTGGATTAATCCTCCGCAGCAGTTGGAGCAAGGTTTATGGGTTATGTATGCGATTGCACCGCGTAAGTCTCCTTGAGCATTCTGAATCGCATTTGTTTCAGCATGCTGAACCATAAGGTACTTCGTTGCTCGATCTTCCAACCGTTCGGTGGTATCCGCTACTCCCCTAGGAAAACCATTGTAGCCAACCCCGAGAACGTTGTTTTCTGAGTTCACTAAAACGCAGCCAACTTTTGTACTTAGGTCTTTTGACCAGCTTCCTACTAGCTCAGCCATTTCAAGAAAACGTGTGTTCCAATCAGTCATCGCAATATTCTATTTCAAATGCCAACACTCCATATAACTATAGATTGCATTTATTCAACCATTGGGAGAATAAAGTTCTTTCGCTCAAGAAATGTGTTTCTCGGCACCAACGTCTAAATGCAGTTGAAAGCCAAGCTATACTAAATTAATGATTGTCCCTCGGCATGCCCTTGCGAGCAACATCCTTGTACGCATTCGCGCCGCGCAAGGTCATACCTTTATCAAACGGTTCAACCATTTCACGGAAGTATTGCTGCCATGGATTCTGGTGTACTGGTCTACAGGTAAATCACCAGCTACCTCTATGAGTCGCCATACAGACTGCTCTGAGGGCTTTGGATTGATCTCTTTTAGGTCCAGAAACTCATCGAAAACTTCGCTTAAAACTAGCATTTGCTAACCCCTTGATTCGTTTGTTTAATCAAGAGTTAGTTTGGTGCGGGCGGGGGGACTCGAACCCCCACGGGCTTTCGCCCAACAGATTTTAAGTCTGGTGTGTCTACCATTCCACCACGCCCGCACAGGCACTCTCGGCACTTTGCCGAGTTCGGGCAAAATAGGGGGATTAAATCAGGTGTAAAGCCCAGATTGCCCACTTATAGATCGGTTTCCGGTTCTGGCGCGTCATCCTTCAAGAATTGACGCTCTTTAAGCCAAGGATTCATCTTCACGGCTTCACGTAACAAGGCCTGCGCTTCAACGTCGCGCTCTAGCCCGATGTAGGTCAATGCCTTGCCTGCAATCGCGGCGATGTGATTGGCGGAAAGCTCAATCGCGCGGTTTAGATCGACCAACGCGGGTTCATACTCTTTCTGAATGAACAGAATGAACGCGCGCTGGTTATACCCTTCTGCATAACTTGGGCAGTATTCGATCAACTGTTCAAACGCTGTTTTCGCACCGTCCAGATCGTGACTGGCCCGACGCAACAATCCGTTGTCCAACATTTGTTGGGCCGTATCATCGGGCGCATCTGCCCAAAGCGCCCACATATCATTGGTGATTAATTGCGCAGCGTTGGCATCTGGCGCAAGCTTTACAGCCTCGATCAACGTCTCCAACTGCTCTGAATGATCAGGTGGGGCAGGGCATTCTGCTAACGCTACACTCGCCACGCCAGAGAAAAGCAATCCAAGAATGAGTTTGTTCATGGAGTTGAGTTTGGCGCGAAACGAATATCTGTCAAGGCGGCGCACCCCGCACTCGCGTCAAAGTGAGCGCCCTAATACGTGCCGCTGCCTTCTTCTTTGACCGCCTGCATCGCGACATATGTTGACGTGCTCGCGATGTGGGGCAGGGTCGATAGCTTTTCGGCAAGCACCTTGCGATAGTCGCTCATATCGCTTGCGCGGACTTTCAGCAGATAGTCAAAACTTCCTGCGATCAGATGGGCTTGTTCAATCTCGGGAATCGCGCGCACGGCCTTGTTGAACGCGTTCAGTGCAGATTCGCGTGTGTCCGACAGTTTGATTTCGACAAACGCGACATGCTCGCGACCCAATTGGATGGGGTCCAACATGGCGCGATACCCTTTGATAACCCCTTGTTCTTCAAGGCGTTTCAGGCGGGTTTGTGTGGGGGATTTTGACAAACCTATGCGCGTTGCCAGTTCGGTCACGCTGATGCGTCCTTCAGACGCGACAACCGCCAAAATTTTGCGATCGAAACTATCTAAATCAGTACGGTTCATTTGCATCGACATTTCTTTATTTTTCGGGACACTTGCCTGCTTATCGCAAAAAGTCAACTTATAAGAACCGTAAAATTTGTGTAAACTGCGTAAAAATTCTGCGAAAAGGTTTAGCTATGTCGCTTTTTATCCCTCGTTACTCTGAAATCGATGCACATACGTTTGATGATCAATCTGAACGCGTGGGCGCGCTGATGGATATGGCAAACCTTACGATTCAGGATCGCGAAACGATCAGCGCTGACGCAGCAGGTCTTATCACACGCATTCGCGGCTCGGATGATCCTGGTTTGATGGAAGTGTTCCTTGCGGAATACGGCCTATCCACGGACGAAGGCGTCGCGCTGATGTGTCTGGCCGAAGCGCTGTTGCGCGTTCCGGATGCGGACACGATTGATGCGCTGATCGAAGATAAGATCGCGCCGTCCGATTGGGGCCAGCACTTGGGCCATTCGTCGTCTTCTTTGGTTAACGCCTCCACATGGGCCTTGATGTTGACGGGTCGCGTTTTGCAAGACGATGCACCCGGTCCCGTGGGTCACTTGCGCGGTGCGATCAAGCGTTTGGGCGAACCTGTCATTCGCACTGCTGTCAGCCGTGCAATGAAGGAAATGGGCCGCCAATTTGTTTTGGGAGAAAACATCACCAAGGCGATGGTGCGCGCGGCCAAGATGGAAGCCAAGGGCTTCAGCTATTCTTATGACATGCTGGGCGAAGCGGCAAAAACCGACGCGGACGCCAAGCGCTATCACCTCTCCTACAGCCGTGCGATTTCAGCGATTGCAGAGGCTTGTAATTCTGACGACATCCGCGAAAATCCGGGTATTTCTGTTAAACTGTCCGCACTGCACCCCCGTTACGAGGTCGCCCAAAAAGAGCGCGTAATGGAAGAGCTGGTGCCGCGTCTTCGTTCCCTCGCGCTGCTGGCAAAATCCGCAGGCATGGGCCTGAACATCGACGCGGAAGAAGCGGACCGCCTGACGCTGTCACTGGACGTGATCGAGGCGGTCTTGTCCGAAAAAGCCCTCGCAGGGTGGGACGGTTTCGGTGTTGTCGTGCAAGCCTACGGCCCGCGTGCGCCGTTCGTTCTGGACTATCTCCACGATCTTGCCACCCGTCTTGATCGCCGCATCATGGTGCGTTTGGTCAAGGGCGCGTACTGGGATACCGAAGTGAAACGCGCCCAAGTCGAAGGGCTGGAGGGCTTTCCCGTCTTCACCTCTAAGGCTGCAACGGACGTGTCCTACATCGCATGCGCGCGCAAACTGCTGGGCATGACAGATCGCATTTACCCCCAATTCGCCACGCATAACGCCCACACGGTTGCTGCGATCTTGCATATGGGCACAGACAAAACTACGTTTGAATTCCAGCGCTTGCACGGCATGGGTGAGGCAATGCACACACTTGTCCTAGCCGATCACAAAACACGCTGCCGCATCTACGCGCCTGTCGGGGCGCACCGTGATCTGCTGGCCTACCTTGTGCGTCGCTTGCTGGAAAACGGCGCGAACAGCTCGTTCGTGAACCAGATCGTCGATGAAGATGTGTCGCCTGAAGAAATCGCTGTTGATCCCTTCATCGCGGCCAGTGCCGCTGAAAACTGGGTTGCGACGGGTCCTGAATTATTCGCGCCAGAACGGGTCAATTCTGTTGGTTTCGACCTAACGCATACGCCTGATCTGGACCGTATCGAGGCCGCGCGCGCGCCGTTCCAAACGCACACTTGGACCGCGACCTCCCTTGTCGCTGCGAAAGCAAAAGCAGGGGATAAGATCACGATCACTAACCCCGTTGATATGGGGGACGTTGTGGGCACTATGCACCCCGCCAGCCCCGCGCAGATCGAAGCCGCGCTAAGTGCTGCACGCACTTGGGATGCGTCCTCGACAGAGCGAAGAAAGGTCCTGCACAAAGCGGCCGATCTATATGAGGCACGCTACGGCGAACTTTTCGCTTTGCTCGCGCGCGAAGCGGGTAAAACCTTGCTCGATTGCGTGGGCGAATTGCGCGAAGCCGTTGATTTTCTGCGCTTTTACGCTGAACGCACAAATGACGAAGCCCCTGTTGGCACCTTCACATGCGTCTCGCCGTGGAACTTCCCGCTTGCGATCTTCACAGGCCAAGTCAGCGCAGCACTTGCGGCTGGCAACGCGGTCCTTGCAAAACCTGCAGAACAAACGCCGTTGATCGCCCATTTGGCCGTTCAATTGCTGCATGAGGCAGGTGTGCCAAAGGCGGCCCTGCAAATGATCATCGGGGGTGGCCAAGTCGGCGCAGCCCTCACAAGTGATCCACGCATCGGCGGTGTCGCGTTCACCGGATCGACAGCGACAGCGAAAATCATCTGTTCTTCCATGGCGAAACACCTTGCCCCGGGCGCGCCTTTGATCGCGGAAACAGGTGGTTTGAATGCGATGATCGTGGACAGCACAGCACTGCCCGAACAGGCCGTCACGGCCATCGTCGAAAGCGCGTTTCAATCAGCAGGCCAACGCTGTTCGGCGCTGCGGTGTCTGTATGTGCAAGAAGACGTGGCAGACACATTCCAAAGCATGTTGATCGGCGCGATGCGCGAACTCAAAATGGATGCGCCGTGGTCCTTGCATACAGATGTTGGTCCATTGATTGACGCACAGGCCCAAGCGCAGATCGCGGACTACGTTGCGGATGCGCGCACGAATGGCCGCGTTCTTTATGAACTCGCCACGCCGGATGAGGGCCATTTCGTTGCGCCCACTTTGATAGCCGTTGACAGTATCAGCGATCTTGAACGCGAGGTCTTTGGCCCCGTCCTGCACATCGCACGCTTTAAGTCGTTTGAGTTGGACATGATCATCAAAGATATCAACGACACGGGGTATGGTCTGACATTTGGTCTGCAAACGCGGATTGATGATCGGGTGCAATACGTGTCAGAGCGGATTAACGCGGGCAACCTCTATATAAACCGCAATCAGATCGGTGCCATCGTCGGCTCGCAACCCTTTGGCGGGGCAGGGCTATCTGGCACGGGTCCGAAAGCGGGTGGTCCTTTGTACCTCACGCGGTTCCGTAAATCAGCAACTGGCACGGCAAGTACCGTGTTCGACATCGATATGTCAGCAGATGCGCTGATGCAGGCAATCAAAGCATGTGATCCAGCGATGCCAGCCATTAGCCATGTGCTGCCAGGCCCAACGGGTGAACTAAACCGCCTCACACGCCATGCGCGCGACCCTTTCGTGTGCATGGGGCCGGGTGCAGAAGCCGTCAAAGCCCAAGCAGACGCTGTGCGCGTCAACGGGGGACGCGCAGTTGAGGCAACGGGCAACATCGCACCCACTTGTTTGATGCAAAAACAGGGTGTTGCGGGTTTCATATTTTGGGGCAACCCCACAGAGGCGCGGGTTTATGACGCTGCGCTTGCATCGCGATCAGGTCCAATCTTACCACTTCTCACAGGCCAACCGGACGCAGGATATGTCACAGAAGAACAACATCTATGCGTAGACACGACAGCGGCGGGTGGAAATGCTGCATTACTTGTGCAAAGCGCACCTGATACTTAAGCACGAAAATCAAGCGTTACGCACAAGCACCTCTTGACGTTTGGGCGGGCAAACTCCAGCCTGCCCAAATGCTTCCAATTCGCGACCATAACCCGTCGGGGCGCACGCCCTATGTCACTTACGCGCTGATCATCGTCAACGTGGTGATCTTTTGTGCGTTCAATCTTAGCCTTGGTGAAAGTCGCGCACTAAATGTGTTTTTCACCGAATGGGGTATGATCCCAGCCTTCATCACGGACGGTGAACGTCTATATACGCTGGTCAGTTCGCAGTTCTTGCATGGCGGTATCATGCACATCGGCGGCAACATGCTGTTCTTGTGGATTTTCGGCGACAATATGGAGGACGAGATGGGCCATTTCGGCTTCCTCGGTTTCTACTTGCTTAGCGGTGTCTTCGCTTCGCTTGCACAGTGGATAGTAGAGCCTTCTTCGTTGATCCCTACAATCGGTGCCTCTGGTGCAATTGCGGGAGTAATGGGCGGATATCTCTTACTTTTCCCAAAGGCCAAGGTGGATATTCTGCTGATTTTGATCATCTTTTTCAAAATATTCCCTGTGCCTGCATGGATTATGCTCGGGCTTTGGTTCGTGTTGCAAGTCGGCAATGGCGTGGCGACAGACCCCGATCTTGGCGGTGTCGCGTACTGGGCGCACGCAGGCGGATTTGTGGTTGGATTGATTTTGACGATCCCCGTTTTCATACGCGAAGGTGGGTTTGCGTTCTGGCGCACCAACGATTTCCATCCCCCCCATCCCGAAGCGCAATATAAATTTTCCCGTTCAAGCATACCCAAAGTGCGCCGCAAATAGTGCGTGCTGTTGATAGATTTTTTGGAGCCACCTTGATGAAAATGAACCCACTTGGCCGCACGGGCATCACTGTGCCTGAACTTTGCCTCGGCACTATGACGTTTGGCACGCAAACGCCCGAAGTTGAATCCCATGAGCAGATTGATATGGCGCTGGATGCGGGTTTGAATTTTCTCGACACAGCGGAAATGTATCCGGTCAATCCGCTTAGCGCTGAAACCCAAGGTGATAGCGAGCGCGTGGTTGGCACTTGGATCGCCAAAAGTGGGCGCCGTGACCAGATGACCATCGCGACCAAGCATTCTGGCAACGGTATCGGCTACGTGCGCGATGGTGCGGATATCACGGCGAAAAGTATTCCGGAGGCGATTGAGGGCTCTCTCAAGCGGCTGCAAACCGACTACATCGACCTCTATCAATTCCATTGGCCCAATCGTGGCTCTTACATGTTTCGTAAAAACTGGACCTATGATCCTTCAACCCAAAACCGCGAAGAAACGCTTGCGCATATGCAGGACTGCCTTGGCGCGCTGCAAGATGCTGTAGACGCTGGCAAAATCCGCGCCTTTGGCCTGAGCAATGAAAGCGCGTGGGGCACCGCACAATGGCTGCGTTTGTCACAAGACGGTCATGGCCCGCGCGTGGCCTCGATGCAGAACGAATATTCCTTGCTGTGCCGCCTCTATGACACGGATTTGGCAGAGCTTAGCGTGAACGAAGACGTTGGCTTACTCGCGTTTTCACCCCTCGCAACGGGGTTGCTGACGGGCAAATATCAAAACGGTGCAATTCCCGAGGGATCGCGCCGGTCGTTGTCTGATAGCCTTGGTGGCCGTATCAGCGACCGCGTGTTCCCAGCTGTCGATACATACCTAGATATCGCGCGTAAATTCGGCCTCGATCCTGTTCATATGGCGCTGGCGTGGTGCCGCACACGCTCCTTTATGGCCTCTGCGATTTTTGGCGCGACACGCAGGTCACAGCTAAAACATGCTCTGGCGTCCGTTGATGTGACACTTGATCAAGAGGTGCTCGATGCGCTGAACGAAGCCCATCGCGCGCACCCAATGGTGTATTGATCCAATGCAACTAGGCTTTGATCTTGGCGCGGACCCCTTGCCAAAGGTCGAGCCCGCATTTTCAGGTGCGCAGGCTTTTTCAATGGCGATTTCAGATTGGATGGGCCCACAAAAAGGCGCGGCCAAGCTATTCGCGCACCCGATTGAAACACACGTTGGAACATTGGTGGCAATTTGTGACGCCACACATCTGCATTTGCTGGAATTCGCGGATCGTAAAGAATTGCCTAAAGAGATGGCAAAACTAGGGGCCTTAATCGGCACGATCGCCCCCGGCCAAACTCGGATCACGCGGGACTTGCAAGAACAGTTGTCGGCCTATTTCGATGGAACGCTAGAAAATTTCAACATTCCAATGACGTTACACGGCACTGATTTCACCAAAACTGTTTGGCGTGCTTTGCTCGAATTGCCCTTCGGCAAAACCACCAGCTATGGTGATCTGTCTATAACCTTAGGCAACCCAACAGCGACGCGCGCGATTGCGCGGGCAAACGGTGCCAATCAGATCGCCATTGTGATCCCCTGTCATCGGGTGATCGGAGCAGATGGCTCACTGACAGGCTATGCTGGGGGATTGTGGCGCAAACGCGCGTTACTCGAACTTGAAGGCGTCTTTTAAGCCGTCTTGGGACCGTACACAGATTTACGCGCGATTTCAGGGATATCTCCGTAATAAATATCCAGATCCAGCGCGTCATTGCGGCTAAGGCGGTTCAGTTCATTTACCGTTTTGCGATACTCAGCTGCTTTTGCCGCGCGGGTTTTTAGGGTCTGTATCAAGGTCATCATAGCCTTGTCCTCTCTTTTCTCTTTTGTCCTTTGCATATCGTCGTGTGGATTATGTTAAACAAGGCCGCTGAACGCATGTCCGCCCTGCACTATGTGCAACACGACCCCAACCGTCGCTTTTGAGCTTTCGCAGAAACCCGTTTCACGCCAATCTGCCCCAAACCTGCTAAGAGAGTCTTAAGCCATGCCCCTTACTATGAACCGCGAAGTTTTCATCACATGTGCTGTCACAGGCTCAGGCAGCACCCAAGATCGCAGCCCCCATGTGCCGCGTTCCCCCAAACAGATCGCTGACAGTGCGATTGCAGCAGCCAAAGCAGGGGCCGCCGTTGCCCATTGCCACGTACGCGACCCCGAAACCGGTGCGCCGTCGCGTGATCTAACGTATTATCGCGAAGTCATGGACCGTATCCGCGACGCAGACGTCGACGTTGTGCTAAACCTGACCGCAGGCATGGGCGGCGATATAATTTTCGGCAGCTCAGAGGCGCCGTTCCCGACCGCCAAAGGCACGGACATGGTCGGTGCCACCGAACGCGTTGCTCATATCGCCGAATGCCTTCCCGAAATCTGTACCCTTGATTGCGGCACGATGAATTTCGCAGAAGCCGACTACGTCATGACCAACACCCCCGGCATGTTAACCGCGATGGGCACGATGATGACAGCATTGGGCGTTAAGCCAGAGATCGAAGCGTTCGATACGGGCCATCTTTGGTACGCCAAACAACTGGTCGCTGATGGCGTTCTGAAGAGCCCCGCATTGGTGCAGCTGTGCATGGGCGTGCCGTGGGGTGCGCCCGATGATCTAAATACACTCATGGCGATGGTGAACAACGTACCAGATGATTGGACCTTTAGCGCTTTTGGCCTTGGTCGCAATCAGATGGCTTATGTGGCTGCGTCTGTGCTAGCTGGTGGCAATGTGCGCGTCGGCCTTGAGGACAATCTCTGGCTTGGCAAAGGTGAACTTGCGACCAATGAACAGCTGGTGTCGCGCGCAGTCACGATCATTGAAAACATGGGCGCGCGCGTGATTGGTCCGCAAGATGTGCGTGATAAATTAGGCCTGATCAAACAAGCTCCTAAATCGTAGGAACGTTACCATGCGTACTCTTTTCAAAGCATTTTCTCTAGTCGCGCTCACAAGTTTTGCAGTGCAAGCAGAGGCCGCGCAGTATCGTGATCGCACAACCCCGATTACCGTAGAAGGGGCGCTTGATGTGAACAAGTACCTCGGCAAATGGTACGAGATCGCGCGCTTTCCAAACTGGTTTGAACGCAATTGCACAGGTGTCACTGCTGAATATGTGCTGCGCGCTGACGGTGACATTCGCGTGACCAATACCTGTCGCAAAGGTTCGCTAGAGGGCCGTGTTGCTGTTGCCGAAGGTAGTGCGCGCCTTGAAGCGCCGGGGCGTTTGTCTGTGACGTTCACGCCGTATTTGCCTTTGCCTCGCGGGGATTACTGGGTGCTTTATGTTGCACCAGATTACAGCATTGCGGTGGTGGGTAATCCCAAAGGATCGACAGGTTGGATCCTTGCGCGAAACGCTCAAATCAGCGCGGCTGATCGCGCGATTGCGAATTCTATTCTGACAAAGAATAGCTATGATATCAATAAATTAGAAGATGTTCTTTAGAAATAGGATCAAGACATGGAAAAGGTAGCAGCAATAGTCGGTGGCGGTGTAATTGGCGGCGGTTGGGCGGCGCGGTTCTTGCTGAATGGCTGGGATGTGCGGGTCTTCGATCTTGACCCACAGGCAGAACGCAAAACCTCTGCGGTTCTGGAAAATGCCCGCCGCGCGCTTCCGGGCTTGACGGATGTTGCAATGCCTGAAGAAGGCACGCTAACCCATTGTAAATCAATCGCAGATGCGGTTTCGGGCTGCTCCCTGATCGTCGAAGCCGTCCCAGAACGTCTAGAGGTCAAGCATGCGGTCTACGCAGAGATCGAAGCTGCCAACACGACAGGCATCATCGCCTC
>NZ_JABBAM010000125.1 GCF_018607965.1 Planktotalea sp. | reverse complement strand
CTAAGGTACATCCGCAGATTGCTATCAAAACAGTTTCGATCTGACACAGGCTAGTTTTAAGCTGACGTTAATAAATTGACCCGAGGCAGGGCAAACAGCAGTACGGACCCAACGTGGTCTATCAGGTCCAACGAGGCCAAAATAAAATGAGACCCATAAAAATGTGGGCGTAGAGCAGTTTGAACTGTCTCAATCCGAAAGGTATTGAGACATGCCAGCAACCGGCGCAGGGCTAGGTTATAATACAAGTGCATCCGCGATGGCGATGGCGAACGCTATCTTTGGCGCTGGTGTTACCGTACCAAGTGCAAGCTATACAGGCGACAATCGCAGTTCTGCGATCTATTCCAATGGTGATGCACTGTCCCCAGATGCAACACTGGGTGATACAGGTGTTATTCTGTCCACTGGCCGCGCTGATCGTTTCACCCAAAGCAATGGGTTCAACAAATACCTCAACGAATACCAGCGGACCAAACAACGATTCCGATTTCAATGCCGCTGCTGGTGCGAATACTTATGATGCGTCGTTCCTAGAGGTTGATTTTACCTCAGCCACTGCCGGGTTCATGACCATGCAGTTTGTCTTTGCCTCGGAAGAGTATCCCGGATACGTCAATTCGCTCTACCATGATATGGTCGGTGTCTGGATCAATGGCGCGCAAGTCGACATGACGATTGGCAACGGGGATGCAGACCTCGGTAATATCAACGCGTCTGACAACGGCAATCTGTTCATCAACAATACCAACGATGACTACAACACCGAGATGGGCGGTTTTACCATCACCTTGTCGCTGAAAATTCCAATCGTTGCGGGAACGAACTCGATCAAGATCGGTGTCGCCGACGTTGGGGACAACAGTTACGATTCCAATTTGCTCATCGCGGCTGACTCGCTTCAAACCGTTGTTGTTGCGAATGATGACAGCGCCAATATCAATCCTAACGGATCCAAAACGATTGATGTCCTTGCCAATGACGTCAACAGCACAGGCGGCTCGCTAACTGTCACTCACATCAACGGCCAAGCCGTGATCGTTGGCAGCATCGTCACGCTTGGCTCTGGTCAAACTGTTGAGCAGAACGCAGATGGTTCTTTCACCGTTGTGGGCGATGGCGACACAGATGACGTAAACTTTGCCTATACAATCGAAAGTTCAACGGGTGAATCTGATACGGCCTTTGTCAATTTCAACATGGTGCCTTGCTTTGTTGCAGGGACATTGATCGAAACAGCAGAGGGCAAAATGCCTGTCGAAGTTCTGGAATCTGGCGATCTTATTTTGACTCGTGATCAAGGCTATCAGCCGCTGCGTTGGATTGGGCAGCGCGATGTCGATGCAACCGGCAAAATGGCCCCAATCGAAATTGCAGAAAATACCTTTGGCGAACACGGCATTCTTCGCGTCTCGCCTTTGCACCGCATCTTGATTCAAAACGAAATGGCCAAACTGCTGTTTGGGGAACCCGAAATTTTGGTTGCCGCCAAGGAACTGGTCAATGACCATAGCGTTCGTGTGCGCGAAGGCGGTTCGGTGACCTATGTTCACCTGCTATTTGACCGCCATCAGATCGTGATTTCCAACGGCCTAGAAAACGAACTTCTACTAGGGAGTGCTGCCTAATGGGTTGGCTTGCATGGAGCGGAGGCGGCGACACGGGTGCGGCGCACGCTACGATCACCCAAGAAAGTATGATCGACACAGGCGCGCTTTTCATTGAGGCACCTTTGCCCTCGGAAAAGCGTGCAGCCACACTATTGGAAGTCACAAGCGTTCACCCCGAACGGAGCTTGCTACGCATTCAATCGATTCCCGGCGCGGGTTTTTCCGTACTCATAAGTTCGGGAAAATCCGTGTTCCACGCACTTATTTCCCACACCCTTCAAGCGCGGACTGACAACTTTTGGCTCACCTTGAATTGGGATGCGACGACAGAAAATGGGTTCTTATCGATTGAACACCCTGGTGACGATGCTCTTTTCACCCGTGAACTTGCTGGCTGCATTCCCTTGCCCGGTGCCCTTATTTTAGGCGCACTGTCCCAATGCACAGCGCAGATGTTTCGCAGAATATTTCCTACATTGGCTTTCATAAAGGTGCGTTATCCGTCGGGCCGACTCCTACGCTAGATTACCACACCCCAGTTTTAACGCCTCAAGGGTATCGCAAGATCGGGGTCATGCAGCCCGGTGACACGGTTGTCAGCACGTCAGGCGATATTGTTCCCGTGCTTGGTGTTTTTAAAAAAGTCACACCAGCCTTTGGCAGCTTTGCCCCTGTCCGTTTGCGTGCGCCTTATTTTGGATTGCAATCCGATCTGGTTATGGCCGGCACACAACGTTTGATCGTTGGTGGGTCTGACGTTGAATACACGTTCGGACAAGACGAAGTCCTTATTCCAGCGCATCACTTGATCAATGGTACAGCGGCGATTGCCCAACCCTCAAAAGGAACGATGACGTATTACCAGTTGCTGCTTCCTGAAAACGAAGCGTTTGTCGCATCTGAACTTTGCTTAGAAAGTCTGTTTATTGGACGCCTACGCCGTCGCAAAGATATCTTTCGCAATACATCACTGGCCGCATTTCCCCGCAACTTGCTTCCCGAACATGCCGCCACACTTAACAAGATATTGCGTCCCTATGAAGCAATTACACTTGCCGCAATGCGAGCAGCCTAAAGTATGGCTAATTTACGGGCTTGTCGTCGAACAGTGGCGTCATTTGTGCAATAATAACTGAATTTTCATCCAGTGCTCGCTGCATCAGCTCGCGTTCGTCATCAGCGATGTCATGGCCCTCTGCCAAACGTTCCTCTAATGTGCCGTATCCCGTCACGTCCAAAGGCGCGACATCGGCCTGCTTTAGAATAGCAACTGTTTCGCGCACGGCTTCGGCTTCATCAACACCAGATGCATAAACCATTAACGCAGCGCCGCTTGATCCTTTAGGGAAACCATCACCTTCGGATCGACCTGCTTGCACCAACAATGTGAAGACAAGCTGCTTTTTACGGATTTTTTTGGGCTTTTCTGTCATAAGTTGCGACCTAACTGCTGCACTCCCTAGCGTCAAGCGTCTGGCTCGCTTGACGAAGCGACGCGAAAAAGACCAAAGTTCCACCAGCTTTCCTGAACCGATGGAACTTGCACCTATGGCCTTTTTGAAACGTATCGCGCTGACTTTTCTAACGGTGTTGTCATTTGCCGTGCCCGCAAGCGCCCAATCAGATGATACTTTGGTATTTGCCACCGTCCATCGCCCACCTTTCGTGGACACCGAGGGTGACCAGATCAAAGGGTTCAGCATCGATCTTATGCGCGCCATCGCGGATGAACTTGGTGGTAAACGGCGGCTTTGAAGAGCGCGTTCCACGTTCCACGTTTGGCCGTATCTTCGCGGTGCTTTTGGTGGTTTCCAGCCTGTTTGTCGTTTCCATTTTTGTGGCGTCCATCACCGCAGCAATGACGGTCAATGCACTTACCTCGAACGTCCAAGGTTTGCGCGATTTGGAAAACCGCCGTGTTGCGACGGTGACAGGCTCAACAAGTGCCGCGTTCCTTCAGGCGAATGGGTTGGTTTTTGCTGACTTCGCCTCACCTGACGAAATGTTTGAAGCGTTTGAGGCAGGTATCGCCAACGCTGTCGTCTTCGACGGCCCGATCCTAGCCTATTACCAACAGACCTTCGCACAAGGAAAAGCGCGCGTTCTTGAGCGCACGTATCGTCCCGAAAACTATGGAATTGTGCTCAGCAGCGGTAGCGAACTTAAGGAAGAGATAGACCAAGTTCTGCTGAAATTCCGTGTTGACGGAACCTACGATGATCTTCTGAACAAGTGGTTCAGCAATATCTACACGCCTCAGTAAAAGGCAGATGTAGATCGGCAAGAGCACCGCATTGGACGCTCTTGCCAGTTTCTCAAATTAGTCGCGTAGCAACTCATTGATGCTTGTCTTTGAACGCGTTTGCGCATCAACGCGCTTCACGATCACAGCGCAATACAGGTTCACGCCATTCTTGGATGGCATGGAACCCGCGACAACCACAGAACCTGAAGGCACTTCGCCGTATGTGAATTCACCTGTTTCGCGATCAACGATCTTTGTGGACTGACCAATAAACACGCCCATGCCCAAAACAGACCCTTCACGAACGATGCAGCCTTCAACAACCTCAGACCGCGCGCCAATAAAGCAGTTGTCTTCAATAATTGTCGGACCCGCCTGCATTGGCTCTAGAACACCGCCGATGCCAACGCCGCCAGACAAGTGAACGTTCTTGCCGATCTGTGCGCAGGATCCAACCGTGGCCCATGTGTCGACCATCGTGCCTTCACCGACATATGCGCCAAGGTTCACGAAAGATGGCATCAAAACCGCGCCAGGCGCAATAAACGCGGACTTGCGAACGATACAGTTTGGAACGGCGCGGAAACCGGCCTCTTTCCACTCGTCATCGCCCCAGCCTTTGAACTTGCTGTCGACCTTGTCCCACCAGCCGGCACCCTGTGGGCCACCCGCGTGCTGTTCCATATCCTTGATGCGGAAGCCTAGCAGAACAGCCTTCTTCGCCCACTGGTTCACATGCCAATTTCCATCAGTCTGCTTTTCAGCAACGCGCAATTTGCCGCTATCAAGCGCGTTCAATGTATCTTCGATTGCGTCGCGTTGCTCACCTGTGGTGGACGGTGAAATCGTGTCACGCGCCTCCCAAGTTGCTTCGATCGCTGTCTCTAACTGTGCATTTGACATGGGATTCCCTCGCTAAAATGAATTGGCGGCTTTAGACAACAAACTCCCTCTTGGTGCAATCATGATCGTGACTGGCAAGCTTGGCTCTGTCTCGTTAGACATAGTCCAAACAGGGCTAAGAGGATTTGAGTGATGAAAGATAACAAGAATAAGCCATTTCGCGATGCGGAAACTGATCTGGATGCGCAAGAGCAAATGCCAGACACGCCCCAAACGCGCGCACCCGCTTACAAACTTGCTTTTGCAGACGAAGATTTCTTGTGCCGCGACGAATTGCGTTCCGTGCGTTTGCAGCTCGAATTGCTCAAGCCTGAATTGATCATGGACGAACGCGGTATCGAAAGCACAATCGTTCTTTTCGGTGGCGCGCGTATTCCAGAGCCCACAAAGAAAGATACAGCACGCACCAAAACGCTGGCTGATCTGTCCAAATACTACGACCAAGCCCGCGAATTCGCACGTCTGATGACCGAAAAATCGATGAAGTCTTACGGCAAAGAAGACGTGATCGTCACAGGCGGCGGACCCGGCGTGATGGAGGCGGGCAACCGCGGCGCAATGGATGCGGGTGGTGCCTCAATCGGGCTGAATATCGTGCTGCCGCATGAACAAGCGCCGAATGAATATGTGACGCCTGATTTGTGCTTCAACTTCCACTACTTCGCGATCCGCAAAATCCACTTCCTGATGCGCGCAAAAGCAATCTGCGTGTTTCCCGGCGGCTTTGGAACGCTTGACGAAACATTCGAGGCGTTGACCCTTATCCAAACAGGCCGCATGCAGCGCATTCCAGTTTTACTGTTCGGTCGCAAGTTCTGGGAAAGCATCATCAATTGGGATGCATTGTCCGAGGCGGGAACGATTTCAGCCGAGGATCTAGATTTGTTCCGCTTTGTCGAGACCGCAGAAGAAGCGATCGATGCGATTGAAAATTGGGATGGCGCGGGCGAACGTCGCGGCGAAATTCCAGGCCGTTAAAAGGATTAAAAGATGTCTGAAAATAGCTATGAATCAGGGCGCTTGAACCTGCCCTTCGTGGGCATCTCTACCTTTGCCAAAAAGCCCTACGTCGGCGATTGGGACGCGATTGATGCGGACGTCGCGGTCCTTGGTGCACCCTTTGATTTCGGAACACAGTGGCGTCCCGGTGCGCGCTTTGGCCCGCGCGCCGTTCGCGAAGCCTCCACCCTGTTCAGCTTTGGACATGCCGGTGCCTACGACCACGAGGATGACGCCACATATCTTGGCGGCGACGTGCGGATCGTGGACATCGGCGACGCTGACATCATCCACACTAAAACCACCGAAAGCCACGCCAACATCGAATATGGCGTGCGCAAGATCTTGGACGCAGGCGCGCTGCCGGTCACGATTGGCGGCGACCATTCGATCAACATCCCCTGTATCAACGCGTTCTCGGATGTGTGCGACCGCGATGGTCCAGTCCATGTGGTTCAGATCGATGCGCATCTTGATTTCGTAGATGTCCGTCACGGCGTTTCAGAAGGCCACGGCAACCCCATGCGCCGCGCGATTGAAAAGCCCTACGTCAGCGGAATGACCCAACTTGGCATCCGCAATGTGTCCTCGACTGCGCGGGAGGGCTACGCCGATGCCCGCGCGCGCGGCTCTGATATCCTGTCTGTGCGCCAAGTACGCAAACTGGGAACCAAGGCTGTTTTGGACCGCATCCCCAAAGGCGCGCGCATTTATGTGACGATCGATATCGACGCATTCTGCCCCTCTATCGCCGCAGGGACCGGCACGCCCAGCCATGGGGGATTCCTGTACTATGATGTCCTTGAAATCTTGCAAGGTTTGGCAGAGCGCAATAGCGTCGTGGGCATTGATCTAGTCGAAGTCGCACCCGCCTATGATCCAACTGAAAGCACGCAAGTTTTGGCAGCTCAAATCCTGCTAAACTTCCTTGGCTTTATCTTTCACGCCAAGTCTAAAGCGCCCTAAACATAACCAGCGCATCGATCATCCCATCTTTGGGGTGATCAAACGCGTTAGGAAGACGCCCAACCGTTTCAAAGCCAGCGCGATTCCAGATGTCGATTGCCCGCACATTATTGGCGAGCACGAAATTGAATTGCATCGCCTTGTACGTCGCCGCTTTTGCACGGATCAAAGCGTCCTCCAACATCTTACGCGCGATGCCTTGCCCACCTGAATTCGGTGCCGTGATAAACCCGCAATTACACACGTGTGCGCCGCCCCCTTGGGTGTTGGTCTTTATATAGTAGGTACCAAGCAAGCGGCCATCGACCTCAATAACATAGCTTCCCGCATCTGCGCCCGTCCAATAGGCAAGCGCGTCATCTTGGCCAATGTCTGGATCAATCGCATAGGTATCACCCGCGTGAAATACCTGCTTTAGCATTTGCCAAAGTCCTTCGTGATCCGCCTCTGTTGTGGGCCGAATTTTCATCACCATGTCCCCTAGTGCTTGATTTGCGCTTTAAAGAACGCAAGTATATTGATATGACAGATCAATCGCCCATTCCTCTACATCCGCAGCCCGCCCAAATGCAAGTCGCGTTTCATCGCACCGAACTCGGCCCCATCATGTCGCTCTATGGGCAAATGGTTGCAGCCGGCGAATGGCGCGATTACGGGATTTCGTGCTTGCGTGAGCTTGCCGTTTTTTCCGTGTTCAAACGCACCGCTGAAAACCCGCTCTACCGGATCGAAAAGCGCCCTAAGCTACGTAACAAACAAGGGCAGTATTCGGTCGTCGGCATGAATGGTCAGATCTTAAAACGCGGCAATGATTTGAAAGCAGTGCTACGTGTTTTGGAACGTAAACTCATCCGCGCTGTCGATTAAAACCGCACGTGGCGTGTGATTTCGCCGTCCCCTTGCGCCGCAATGCGGGCCACCGCGACGTCCAAACCCTCTAGCACAACCGCCATATGATGCGCGTTGGCGTGGATCAATGTTTTGTTGTCCGCAAGCATTGCAACATGGCCCTTCCAGAACAGTAAATCACCCGCTTTGGGATTGCCCGTCGCATCACGGCCCAAGCTGCTTTCCTGCTGATCACTATCCCCAGCGCAATCCATGCCACAGGCCAGCAAAGCCGCTTGCACAAGCCCAGAACAATCGATCCCAAAGCGGCTGTTGCCACCCCAAAGATAAGGCGTCCCCAGAAACAAACGCGCCACTTGAGAGGGGCCGCGCTCCACGTCCCCGACCCCACAGATATGCTGACGTGGTACAAAACCGTGGGCGGTTTCAGCAAACCGTGCGTGCATTTCAAGAACAGTGATGTTGCTGCCAAAGCTAAGCGGCATCAAATCACGCGATTTGAAATTGGCGGCCTCATACGCTTGGCTGGAGGGCGCGTTGATCCAATGGGTCGGTGCGCTCGGGGGCTCAATTTGTGAGCCGTGGACATAGCCACAATATCCATCTTTACTGGCTTGAACAAAGGCCCAACCTGAATGCTCTTCAAGCAAACGGACACCTTCCCCCAACAACAACTGGCGATCCCGTGGGCCATTCGGTGCGCGCAAGAGATCGGCTACAGGAACCGACACCTGACGCGCCGCCCCGTTGACATAAGTATCCGCCGCGACCGTTCCACGCAGGGTTTCGCACGCGACGCGACCATTGGCAGGGGTCAGACGTGGATCGCTCATAGGTTCAGCAGTTTAGGAAGCGCTTCAAACAAGGCGCGCGCCGCCTGACCTGCGCCCCCTTTAGGGCGTGCGGGGGCAGCACTTGGTTGCCATCCATAGATATCGAAATGCATGTAGTTCGGGGTTTCTGTCACAAACCGGCGCAAGAAAAGGGCGGCCGTTATACAGCCAGCAAAGCCACCTTTGGGTGCGTTGTCCAAATCGGCAATGCCCGGTTCGATCATGCCTTCGTAAGGATCCCAGAACGGCATACGCCACACTGGATCCTGAACCGTTTTTGCCGCCGCCTCCAAAGCCTGTGCACTCGCGTCGCTTTGTGCAAAATAGGGGGCAAGGTCGGGACCAACAGCAACACGCGCTGCCCCTGTCAAAGTCGCCATTGAGATGATTAAATCGGGCGTTTCTTCATCCGCAAACGCCAACGCATCAGCCAAAACCAAACGCCCCTCAGCATCCGTGTTATTGATCTCAACGGTCAGCCCTTTGCGGGAATTCAAAATATCTTGAGGACGGAACGCATCCGCGCTGATTGAATTTTCAACGGCAGGCACAAGAACGCGCAATCGAATTGGCAAACCTTGCGACATGATCATTTTCGCAAGACCCAGAACAGCCGCCGCACCACCCATATCTTTCTTCATCAAACCCATTGAACCGCCGGGTTTGATATTTAGACCGCCCGTATCAAAACAAACCCCTTTTCCAACAAGCGTGAGAGTGGGGCCGGCTTTGCCCCAATGCAAATCAATCAAACGCGGCGCGCGTGATGCAGCCCGTCCGACAGCATGGATCATTGGGAAATTCTGATCCAGTAGCGCTTGGCCTTCGACCACCTTAATTTCAGCACCATGCGCCATCGCTAGGTCCCGTGCCGCATTTTCAAGATCAGGTGGCCCCATATCAGATGCAGGCGTATTGATCAGATTGCGGGTCAGGACTTCGCCAGCAACAATTGCTTCAAGCGTCCTCGCGTCCGCATTTTCAGGGCACTTCAACTGCGCCTGGGGGGCCTTCTGTTCGCGATATCGATCAAACGTGTACCCTGACAAAAGCCACCCGAGCAGTTCGCACTTCAAGACATCATCATCAAGTTCATCAACTAAATGGAAAGTCTGCGCAGGTAACGAAGCCCGCGCAGCACCCAACGCAAATCGGGTTCGCACACGCGCAGACGCAGTCCCAAATCCAACCAGCGCACCTTCAATTCCACCTGTTTCATTCGGCAAGACCAATGATGTGCCGAATGCACCCGTAAACCCAGATGCGTTGACCCAATTTTGAAGTCTCTCGGATTGCTTGCTCAACCAAGGGCCTAAGTCATCACAAGAGAGCAATGTTAAAGGAATGCTCGGGGCGGTCTGCAAAGCAAAAGTTAGGGACATAGGTGCGCTCTCACAAATTACGATTGCCACTAAGCTATCTGCTTCACCTTGCCCCGCAAGCGTAGAATTCAGTGCGCGCTAACTCTCGCCCAACCCCAACCTTCAATTCGTAACATCTTGTAGGTCCCAGATTGCTGTCAGGGATTGATCTGATGTCCGTATCAATCTGGCAAACGTCGCACCAAGCGCAGTCAAATTTCCAGAATCAATGCATATGACAACATCTTGGGCAACACGGGCAAGAGTATCCAAGCCGATTTGATCCGAGATTGGGATCAGTGAATGAACTGTCTTCCTTAATTCGCCAGAAGCGCCCGCACTATAAATTTTTTCACTTTGCTTTAACCGGATCGCCATTTCTTCCATCGCGCGGCAAAGCACATTGTCAGCACCGTCCTCACCAAGTCTCGTGTACAGAACTTCCAGACGGTCCGGATCAAGCCGGACACGTTCCATCGGTGCTAAAGTTGTAATTGATTGCATGGTTTCACCCCAATTCGCCCCCTCGGCATAAGTTGTATGCGCCTTGGGTCTTCCTAAAAGGTTGATGCGCGACACTCTTTTCTCTCGAAATTCGTTCAAATTCAGCGTATCGCACCCAAACAAAGAACGAATGGGACCAAAACATGAGCCACGCAAAACCGCTGCCAAGCTATCTTGTTCAACGCTATCATGGCTGGAAAGCGACGACCCACTCGGAGAACCGCGCGTGGTACAAGCGCCTCGCAACCGAAGGTCAGCGCCCACGCGCTATGGTGATTTCATGCTGTGACAGTCGCGTACATGTGACGTCTATCTTTGGCGCGGATCAGGGTGAATTTTTCATCCATCGCAATATCGCAAATCTCGTCCCTGCGTACGCCCCTGACGGCGATCATCACGGCACCTCAGCTGCTGTTGAATATGCTGTAACGGCCCTAAAAGTCGCGCATGTTATCGTGCTGGGCCATTCAAATTGCGGTGGCATCCAAGGCTGTCTGGACATGTGTACAGGCAAAGCCCCAGAGCTTGAAAAATCCACCAGTTTTGTAGGTCGCTGGATGGACATTCTGCGTCCCGGCTACGAGCGTGTCAGCAAGACACATGAGGGCGACGCGATGCAGACTGCTTTGGAAAAGGAAGCCGTCGCAGTGTCCCTTGAAAATCTCATGACCTTTCCGTTCATCAAAGAAGCTGTCGAAAACGATATGCTGACCCTGCATGGCCTCTGGACTGAGATCGGTGAAGGCACTTTGGAATGTCTTGACTCAAATACTCGGGAATTTTCTACTCTCTGATCTTTCAATCCACTAGACGCCCCCCATATCGCTAAAAGTTGAACGGCATTTTAAGTGCCGCAAAGAGGGACACTGCTCATGGATATCTTCTCGCTTACTGCTGAAACACTGGTAACGCCGATCGTTTTGTCGTTCGTTCTGGGTCTGTTTGCAGCGCTCGTGCGATCCGATCTTAGCATCCCAGAAGCCATCGCCAAAGGCATGTCGCTGTATCTGTTGTTCGCGATTGGTTTCAAAGGTGGCGTTAGCCTAGCCGATCATGGCATCGACCTAACGCTCGGCCTAACACTACTGGCTGGCGTCATCCTCTCCGCCCTCATCCCCCTCATCGCATACGCAATCCTGCGCGTCTTAAGCGGCCTCAGCGCACTTGATGCAGCGGCAGTCGCGGGGCACTACGGATCAATCTCCATCGTGACCTTCGTCGCCGCCACTTCGGTCCTTGAAAGCCAAGGCATCGCATATGACGGCTACATGGTTGCCGTTGCCGCCGCGATGGAAGCGCCTGCTATCCTCTCCGCACTTTGGCTCGTTACGCGCTCCAAGGGCGGCGGAACGATGGAACCCGGACTATGGCGTGAAATCATGCTGAACGGCTCAATTGTACTGCTGATCGGCGCATTCTTGATCGGCATGATTACAGGCGAAGAAGGCTTGAAAGAAATCGCACCACTGGTCATCGCACCGTTCAAAGGCGTGCTCTGCCTGTTCCTTCTCGATATGGGTATCATCGCGGGTCGTGGCCTGCGCAAAGGACGCGGCGTGCTCGACGCAGGCGCGCTGGCCTTTGGCATCATCATGCCCATCTTGGGCAGCCTGATCGGTCTAGGAACCGCCGTCCTAATCGGCCTCCCCCTTGGCTCTGCGTTGCTCCTCATGGTGCTCAGCGCCTCCGCCTCCTATATCGCCGTCCCCGCTGCCATGCGCGTGGCCTTGCCAGAGGCGAACCCATCCATCTACCTCACGCTGTCCCTTGGCGTGACGTTCCCCTTCAACCTAGTCCTAGGCATCCCGCTCTACCTCGCGCTTGCCACTGCCGTGATCGGAGGCTGACCTGATGCAAACCCACAAAGCAAAACGCGTCGAAATTACGATTGAAAAGATCATGCTATCCCGCCTGACCGCGGCCATCGAAAAGGCGGACGTGACCGGCTATTCCGTCCTGCCTGTGTTCGGCGGTTCCGGTAAATCCGGCGCATGGACACGCGAAGGCAGCATCGGACGCGGCGACGGCATGGTCCAAGTCATCTGCATCATCCGCCCCGACCGTCTGGACACGCTTTTAGACGCCGCATTCGCAGTGGTCGAACGCCACATCGGGGTTGTGTCAATTGTTGATTGTGAAGTGCTGCGCGCAGAATTGTTCTAAAACGCAGAAACTTTCGCGCGACGCCGCTCTAATATAGAAATCTGATGGGTCAACGATTGGCTTTCTAAAACCAAAAGTGTGCGCTGACATACATCTTGTTCAGCGATAATCTCGCTTCCAATGTCTTGAATACGCGATTTGAGTTCGTTAATTTCTTCGGTGTACTCATGATATTGAACGCCAACGGAATGTGCCGCTTGTAGCGCCGGTATTTGGGCAGCGGGACAAACTGCACTAAGCGCCCGACCGTTACGGCCCTCAGAATACGCCTTTGAGGGAACGCAATAGGCTGGCAAGCCACGCTGTCGACCCTGTTCCGAAACGCTTTGAACTGGCACTACACCTGTTTTCTCGCAGGCCTTAACATGGCGTTGCAGGAACGCACTGGTCTTCCCGTTAGTGCCGTCCCTAAACCCAATCTCATCCCAGTTTCCACTTAAGCATTCATCTTTGGATAACGACGCGCAGCCCGCTAATGCGAAGGCCAAACCGAAAGCTAAAATGATACGCATGTGAAGTCCTTGCAGAGAATTGTGTGCTGCTGATAAGCGCAATATGAAGAGTGTTGTGCAATATCAATCAGTTTCACATGCGCCCAAAGAAAAACCCCACCTTGCAAAAGACGGGGTTTTCCTAATTCTCTGAACGTGGGCTTAGCCCTTCTTAAGGACCCTATTCCCCAGCGTCTCTGCGATCTGCACAGCGTTCAACGCCGCACCTTTGCGCAGGTTGTCAGACACGCACCATAGGTTCAGGCCATTATCAATCGTGCTGTCCTGACGGATGCGCGAAATGAACGTTGCGTAGTCGCCAACGCACTCAACGGGTGTGACGTAGCCGCCGTCTTCGCGCTTGTCGATGACCATGATGCCGGGTGCTTCACGCAGGATGTCACGGGCTTCATCTTCGTCCAAAAAGTCTTCGAATTCGATGTTAATCGATTCAGAGTGACCCACGAAAACAGGCACACGCACACAGGTTGCAGTAACCTTGATATTTGGATCAATGATCTTCTTGGTTTCCGCGACCATCTTCCATTCTTCTTTGGTCTCACCGCTATCAAGGAATACGTCGATATGCGGGATCACGTTAAACGCAATCTGCTTAGTGAACTGCTTTGGTGGCTTGTCATCTGTCGGATTGTAGATCGACTTGGTCTGATCCCACAGCTCGTCAGCGCCGCCTTTGCCAGCACCAGAAACCGATTGGTACGTGCTTACGACAACACGCTTGATGCGCGCGCGGTCATGCAAGGGCTTTAGCGCGACAACCATCTGCGCAGTAGAACAGTTAGGATTCGCGATGATGTTCTTCTTGGAATAGCCGTGGATCGCCTCTGGGTTCACTTCTGGAACGATCAACGGAACGTCCGGATCGTAACGATAAAGCGACGAGTTATCGATCACAACGCAGCCAGACTTCGCAGCAACAGGCGCGTATTTCTTGGTGGCGTCAGAGCCAACCGCGAACAAAGCGATGTCCCATCCCGTGAAATCAAACGTGTCCAAGTCTTTCGTCTTCAACGTTTTATCACCAAAGCTGACTTCCGTGCCCATGGATTTACGGCTTGCCAAAACGGCAAGCTCATCCACTGGGAACTTGCGTTCATCCAGGATGTTCAACATTTCACGGCCCACATTGCCTGTGGCGCCAACGACGACGACTTTATACCCCATGGGGTCTCTCCTCTACGGGTTGTGATGACGCGCATGTGCGCACCAACGGGGCCGCTATACGCCTATCGCACCCATTGGAAAAGGGGCGAAGCGCTGCGCTGCGGCAACGATGAAGTATGTGTGACTTTAATCGATGCGATCTTCGCTGAAGGCATAGATCAAGATGCCTATCGCCAACATGGCAGCAAAAAACAGAAAGATCGTCTGATAGGGATCAGCGACGTTCGCTGCAGTCGGCGAAAGCGAGGCATGCATACGCCCCGATATGACCTGCCAGATGCCCACACCGCCAATACCAAACAGGTTCATCAAGGTCACCCCGCGCCCCGCCAAATGCGCAGGGACAAACGCGCGCCCATGCGCCATGAGCAACGGAAAAGACACGCCAAAGAAACCGGCCGCCGCGAACAACGCAACCGCGCTCCAATACCCTTGCGCAATGCCAAGACCCAGCAACAATACAAACAGACAAGCCATCGCGTTGCCGACCAATGCCACCCATTTGCGCGTGCCAAAGATGCGATCCAAAGGCCCGTATGCAAATGTGCCCACGATCATCGCACAGCCCATCCACAGGCTCGCAATTCCAGCATTCCCACCGAATACATCCGTCACGTATGGCCCAATCCACAGCCCGCGCATCGCACCCGCAGGTGCGTAATAAACCAACATCAAAGGGAAGATGAACCAAAGCGCACGGATCTTGAACAGATCCAGCACCGACCCCTTAAGATCCCCCCCAACCGCAGGCGGATCTTTGATCACGATCCACAAACCAACCGCAATCAGCACGGTGACACCTGCCAACACCCATAACGTCTCACGCCACCCGAACACGTCCACGGCCCATGTCAAAGGAACAGATCCCGCAAGGTTCCCAAGCGATCCAACCCCGATCATAATCGCCCCAAGCGTGGCGAACATTTTTGCGGGATACATGCGCGCAAACACAAAAAAGCTCGCCATCAAGACAGGCGCGCAACCAATACCGATCAAAAGCATCGCAATATTGATATGCTGGGGTGTCGTTGCCATGGCAAAGACCGCCGCACCACCTGCCCCACCCAGCAACAAAAGAAGTGCCGTGGTGCGACGCGGCCCATGCGTATCCAGCGCCCAACCGACAGGTATTTGCATCGCCGCAAAAGACAGAAACCAAAGTCCGGACGCCGTCGCCAACATATCAGGCGTCGCGCCTAAATCTGCGCCAAGTACATCCGTGAGAACCGCAAGAAACGCGCGATAAAATTGGCTAAGAATATATGCCAGACACAACAGGAAAAGACCCAAATTCATTTCTTAGACCCTTTCATCAGCCAACTCGACCTGAGTGGCAGATAAGCCGTGCATCGACAAGCCTACGCCCAATTCACCTTTTCCAAATATCCCGGGGAGCGCGAGGGGCTGGCCCCTCGCCTACGTCGGATTGCAAATGCAATTCGAAATCAAACGTTATCTTCACCCAACTTCGGCGAAGGACGATCCAGGTCTAATTCAGCGTCCGAAAACACGAACGGCGACCGCATCGACGGGATACCGTCCAACTCAATCTGCATCCCACGCGCCTTGATCTGTGGATCGTTCAACATTTCACCCATGTCATTGATCGGACCAGCAGGCACACCATGTGCCTCACAAGCCGCAAGCAACTCAACCTTCGACATTAATGACGTACGTTCCGTCAACAAACGTGTCATCTCATCACGATTGGCAATGCGATCTGCGTTGGTTGCAAAACGTGCTTCAACACCCATCGCCTCAACCCCCAACAACAAACACAATCTCTGGTACTGCGAGTCATTACCTGTCGCGATAATGATATGCCCATCGCTACAATCAAACACTTGATACGGCGTCAGGTTCATATGCGCGTTGCCCATCATGCCGGGTGCGTCACCCGTCGCAAGATAGTTCATCGCTTGATTGGCCGTCACAGAGGCCGCAACATCCAGCAAGGACATATCAAGATGCTGACCTTTGCCCGTCGTATGACGCTGAAACACTGCCGCCAAAATACCAGACACAGCATAAACACCGGTAAAAATATCCGTGATCGCTACGCCTGATTTCTGCGGCTGACCACCGGGTTCACCCGTGATGGACATCAAGCCAGACATCCCTTGGATAATAAAATCATACCCCGCGCGATGCGCGTAAGGACCCGTCTGACCAAAGCCCGTCACAGAGCAATAAATCAGCGTCGGAAATTCTTGTTTCAAAGTCGCGTAGTCAAGGCCGTATTTCGCCAAACCACCAACCTTGAAGTTCTCAATCAGAATATCCGCATCCGCCAAAAGCGCCTTTAGCTGCGCTTGACCCTCAGACGTGCGAAAATCAATTGTGACGGACTTCTTACCGCGATTGCAGGAATGAAAATATGCCGCTGATGTATCGCCCTCACGTTCAATGAACGGTGGGCCCCAACGGCGTGTATCATCCCCCTCAGGCGCTTCGACCTTCGTCACATCTGCGCCTAGATCAGACAAAGTCTGGCCAGCCCAAGGGCCAGCCAGTATGCGCGCCAATTCGACGACTTTTAGGCCTGTGAGCGGTGCGCTCATTCAGCCAATTTTTCGTCGATGATCGCAGAGAAATCCGCATAATTCATGTTGGAATACGGCTCACCATTGATCAAGAAAGACGGGGTCGAACGGACATTATCACGCTCGGCGTTCTCTTGATACCAAGCAACCATGGCCTGTGCTTTATCTGCGTCCGCAAGGCATGCATCCAGCATTTCATCGTTCATGCCACCCTTAAGACCCAGCTTGCGCAATTCAGCAACGATTGCCGCAGGATCGCCCGCACGCGACCAAAGCGACTGCTCTTTATAAAGCAAATCCGTCATGCCGAAAAAGCGATCAGGCCCAGCGCAACGTGCGATCATGGATCCCCACAGACCAAAGCGATCAAAGTAAACTTCGCGATAAACGAACTTCACCTTATTTGTATCGATGTAATCCTTCTTGAGATCCTTAAACGGACCCGCGTGGAATGACGCACAATGGGGGCAAGTGAACGATGCATATTCGATAATTTCGACGGTCGCATCAGCGTCGCCGAGAACCATGTCTTGGATTTCGCTTTCCTGCGCGGTTGCCATGCTCAGGCTAAATAGAACCGCTGCTGCGGTAGTGACGAGGGTGCGAAGCATTCGGCTTCTCCTTAATTTTGGGATTTTGTTAATACATTTTGCGCAAGCCGTTCAAGGGCAACGCGCAAGTCATCACTTTTTACACCGCCCGCAGATTGCGCGGCAGCTGCTTTGATTTCGGGTGTGGGTTCTGCTTTTTTGGGTGTCACTGCGCGTTCAAACACAGCGCGCCCTTCTGCGAAACCTGTGGGGGCTGTCTGTGTGATGCGCACGCGGCTGATCGCGTTGTAGCCATAAACGGCGTTCACTTTGGCACGGATCTGTTCCTTTTGCATTTCGACCATCGGCGCATTCGAACCAGTGGTAAGAATGGTCAACGATGCGCCAAACCCTTGGCGACCGTAGCTGACATTCACGGGGCGCGCGATTTTGGCAATATCGTCCCCAACCACTTCTTCCCAATGTGTCAACAAACGCGATTGCGCAAAGCCACGCGATTCCGACGCCTTGCGAATGCGCTGGGTCAAAAGGCTAGACGTCAAAGCGAAACCTTTGGAAGGGGGGCGGCGTGGTGCCATAGAATCTGTCCTGCCTTGCATTTTGTGTGCTCCCGCTATCTTAGAGTGCCAAGCGCTGCGTGCCAGCAAAACCGAACAAATGGATGTATAAACATTGCGTGATGCCGTCGATCCCTTAGCTATTCTGGAGTGGTATGATCGCAACGCGCGCCCCATGCCGTGGCGCGTCAGTCCTGCGGATCGTCGCGCTGGCGTGCTGCCTGATCCTTATCGCATCTGGATGAGCGAAGTGATGTTGCAACAAACCACTGTCGCAGCGGTTAAAGAATACTTCCTACGCTTCACGGCGCGCTGGCCCACTGTCACTGATCTGGCTGCTGCCAAAGACGCAGATGTCATGGGCGAATGGGCTGGCCTTGGGTATTATGCCCGTGCGCGCAACCTGCTGAAATGTGCACGCGCGGTTGCGGATGAACACGACGGCATCTTCCCGACAACGCGCGACGGTCTTTTGGAACTACCCGGCATCGGCCCCTACACCGCCGCCGCAATTTCTTCGATTGCCTATGATCTGCCAGAGACAGTTCTGGATGGAAACGTCGAACGCGTGATGTCGCGGCTCTATGATATCCACACGCCACTGCCTGCGGCTAAACCTGAATTGATGACGGTTGCCGAGGCTTTGACACCAATCGCGCGCCCTGGTGATTACGCGCAAGCTGTAATGGACCTTGGTGCAACGATCTGCACGCCCAAGAACCCCGCGTGTGGGATTTGCCCGTGGCGCGCGCCTTGCTTGGCACGACAGGCAGGAACGCATCTTGAACTTCCCAAAAAGACGCCAAAGAAACCCAAACCCGTTCGTCGCGGAATTGCCTATGTCGCGCGCCGCGTGGATGGCGCGTATCTTTTGGAAACCCGTCCTGAAAAAGGACTACTTGGCGGGATGCTCGGGTGGCCTAACAGTGAATGGATAGGGGGTGATCCAAGCCAAGCCGAACCGATCAAGGCCGAGTGGAAAACCCTGAACGAAGAAGCGCGCCACACGTTCACGCATTTTCATTTGCGTTTGGTTGTGAAGACCGCTCTTGTTCCAATGGATCGTGCCTCAAAAGTTGGTGATTTCGTGGAATTGGAAGACTTTCGCCCATCCGATCTGCCTACCGTGATGCGCAAAGTCTTTGATTTATCGACTGGCGGCTCTAAAATAATATCAAAGATATCCGCGAGGAGTAAACCCAAATGATATCGTCCGAGACTGCCGCAAAATTTCAAGCAGCCTTGCCATTCTGGGTGTCTTTCTTACTGATCCCTGCAATCTGGCTCGCTGCGTTCGCGGGTGGATGGTGGGTTCTGATCATCCCCGTACTGACGTGGTATTTGTTCACGGCGCTCGACCTTGTGACCGGGCTTAATCTTGAGAACGTCGATGTCGAGACGGACAATGCTCAACTCACTTGGTACACGCTTGTCACCAACCTTTGGGTCCCCGTTCAATTTCTAACAGTCTTTGGACTGATTTATTACGTCGGCCAAGCCGAACATCTTGGAACGTGGGAAAAGATCGGCCTGTTCTTCAGTGTCGGTACTGCGACCGGAACGATTGGGATCAATTATTCACACGAGTTAATGCATCAAAAGAACAAACACGAACGACAGTTGGGTGATATTCTGCTTGCCATGGTTTTGTATTCACATTTTCGCTCAGAACATTTGTTGGTGCATCACCGCTATGTTGCGACGCCACGTGACACTGTTACAGCGCGCTATAACGAAGGTTTCCATCGATTCTTTCCCCGTGTTTTGCGCGAAAGCTGGCATTCCGCATTCAGTGCAGAAAAAGCAATGCTTGCGCGCAAGGATTTGCCCTGGACCGATCTTTCCAATCCTTTCTTTCAATATTGAGGACTACAGGCGGCATTTTTGATACTCGCCTTGGTCTTAGGCGGGTGGTCTGGTCTTGCCTTGTTTATGTTCCAATCCTTTGTCGCGATATGGCAATTAGAATTGGTCAATTACGTTGAGCACTATGGTCTAACGCGCAAGCATCTTGGCGATGGGAAGTACGAGCATGTGCAGCCGCGCCATTCATGGAATGCAGCGCAAAAAGCCTCAAATTGGGTATTGATCAATTTGCAGCGTTATTCGGATCATCACTACAAGCCTGACCGTCGATTTGCGTTGTTACAGAATTATGCTGAAGCAGACGCGCCGCAGCTTCCTTGTGGGTATCCTGCCATAACTATGGCCGCACTGTACCCGCGTCTTTGGAAGCGCATCATGAATCCACGTGTGCCGCGTTGGCGTGATATGTATTACCCCGAAATCACCGATTGGCGCGCGTAAAATAAGGCTAGCAATCCGTTACCACGTTAGGGTTTTGCGCCGCTTGCGCGTCGCTGTAGCGGGGGCGCTGCCCCCTTGGCCTTTGGCCAATTCCCCGGGATATTTTCGCAAAGGAGAAGAGATCAAGGCGTGACGACAATATTTCCTGTGTGCTTCTTTTCAACGAAGGCCGTTTGGGCCTCGCGGAGTTGAGCAAGTGGATAGGTCGCTGCAAGGGCTGGTTTAATCGCACCCTTTTCGATGTATTGGATCAGGTTTGGCATGACTTCGGGGGCGATGACCGTTGAACCCGTGAACGTTAGATCGCGCAGGTAGAATGTGCGCAGGTCGAGCTCGACCATAGGACCCGCAATTGCGCCTGAACATGTATAACGACCACCGCGTTCGATGATGTCGATGAGCGTGGGCCAGTACGGGCCACCAACGATATCTGCAACAACTGTGATTTTCTCTGTGCCAAGCGTTTTACGAAGATTGGTTGGCGCACGCGCGATGATAAGGTCAGGGCCAAGCGCTGCCACGTCTTTGTGTTTCGCCTCGGACGCCATCGCGATGACATGTGCGCCGCGACCTTTGGCGAGTTGCACGAGAGCACCGCCAACGCCACCAGATGCACCTGGAACGAGAACTGTGTCTTTATCCGTAACATTGGCACGTGTGAGCATGCCCTCTGCCGTAGAATAAGAGCATGAGAAGGTCGCGAGTTCCACATCTGTAAGTTTAGAATTGACGGCAAGTGCGTTGCGCGAAGGCATGGTGGTGTATTCAGCAAAGCCGCCATTGCGTTCGGACCCGAAGTAACCTGTTTTATTGATGTCTGTCAGATCGCTAGGATCACGCAGCCAGTTGTCCTTGATCACGCGTTCACCAATGCGCTTGGGATCAACGCCTTTGCCAACTGCGATGATCGTGCCACATGCATCCGCGCCTTGTATGCGGGGGAAGGTGATCGGCGCGCCGCCCCACGACGGGTCATCCTCATTAACTGTTTCATAGCCCTCGTCAGAGGTCGCTGCAGTCACCGCTTTTGAATACCAGCCAACGCGCGTGTTTACGTCTGTGTTGTTCAGCCCGCATGCACCCACTTTGACCAAGACTTCGTCCGCTCGTGGTTCCGGCGTCTGCCAGTTTTCATGCAACTCGATTTGATCAAGACCGCCATGCCCCATCGTTACCATTGCGCGCATTGTTTTAGGGTGGGTCATGATTCAGGCTCTTTCATTGGGGTGGCGCAAATAGGTTAGCGGTGGATTGGGAACGCCAAGGTAGGCGTCTTTTGGTATCTTGATAAGGGATTTGATGCCGATGGCCGTTTTATCATCAGGTGCCAGCGCATCGATTGCCTTTGAGACAGCTATGAAGATCGGATCTGGGTCCTGAGATTTCGATGTTATCAGGGGCAGTGCGGGTGTCGGTGTGGTCCACTCTAAAACACGAAGTTTGTCAGCGAAGGGTTCAAACCGTTGGATCAGGCCCCAAGTGACTCCATCCAATGCGGCAATGTCAGCGCGCCCATCCGCGACAGCGGCGGCAGAGATATTGTGAGAACCTGTTGCGAGCAGGTTTTCGAATCAAAAGCCCTTTGCGGCAGAATGCGCATGAACAGAAGCAAAGCCAGACTGTGAATGTGTTGAATTGTAAGCCAGGCGTGCATCTTTGAAATCATCCAAAGCGACGCACGGATAATCGACGCGCACGACCAAAGGGCTACGAAAGTAACCAGCGGGACAATCTTGCATGCCGTAGTCAGGGGTGCCGACCAAATTAACCTTGTCCTTTAGCCAAATACGGTACGGCATCCCACAGGTTTGGCTGACGACCAGATTGGGGCTTTCCCAAACATCGAACGCATTCGCGTCGTTGGACAGGTGTTCAGGGCTGTCGATACCAACTACGCGCAATTCTTCACGGATCAGCGCCCAAAAGCGTGCATTCGCGCCCGCAAGTTCAGGACGGGCGTACATCATTAGGCTGGCAATCATACTACGGCTCTCTCACACGGCATTGGATTTGCGCGTTACTTGAGCCAAGCAACAGTCACACGCAAGGGTTAGCCGTTGAGGATCAGATCACTTGCTTTTTCGCCGATCATGATCGCTGGGGCATTGGTGTTGCCACTGACGATCTCTGGCATGATCGAACAATCCGCAACCCGCAGTCCCGCGATGCCATGCACACGCAGCTTGTCATCAACGACAGACATCGCATCGTGGCCCATTTTGCAGGTGCCCGTCGGGTGATAAATAGAGGCGGTGTTGCCCCGCACCCAATCCAGCGTTTCGTCATAGTTATCGATATCAAGCGACGCATGGGGCCGGAATTCTTCGGAGATTTTCGCAGCCAAGGGTTCTTGACGCGCAATCGTGCGCGCGATGTTCACACCTGCGACAGCAGTTCTGCAATCGGTCTCAGTCGCAAGGTAGTTGGCGTGGATCTTGGGGTAGGCCATTGGATCAGCGCTAGCAAGTTTGATTTCACCCTTGGATTCGGGGCGCAACTGGCAAACGGACATAGTGAATGCCGCGAATTTATCTGCACCTTTGCCGGGGTTTTCGGCTGACAAGGGTTGTACGTGGAACTGAATGTCGGGTGTTTCCAGATCATCGCGCGTTTTCAAGAATCCCGTCGCAAGACTGGCTGCCATAGCCATCGGGCCAGAGCGCGTTGTAATATATTTCAGACCGATCTTAGCCTGACCAAAGAGCGAACCCACCTCATTGTTCAACGTCGGTTCGTTGCATTTATAGACAAGGCGCGCTTGCAGATGGTCCTGCATATTTTTGCCAACACCTTTGAGATCGGCAACGACTTCGATGCCATGCTCTGCCAGTTGCTCAGGATCACCAATGCCAGACAGCATCAACAGTTGAGGCGAATTGATCGCGCCCCCCGAGATCACAATCTCTTTGGCCGCGTTGACAGTTTGGATAGTCCCAGCGCGGTCCTTGTAACGCACGCCCGTCGCGCGCTTGCCCTCGATCACAATGTTTTGCGCTTGGGCGTGTGTGATGATTGTCAGGTTCGCACGCGATTTCGCAGGGCGCAGGAACGCAGCGGCAGAAGAACAGCGCAAACCGTTCTTAGCCGTCAGTTGGAAGAAACTGACGCCCTCTTGATCTGCACCGTTGTAATCCGGGTTAAACGTGTAACCAGCGGCCTCCGCGGCCTCGATCCATGCATCTGTAATAGGGCGTTGAATCCGCATGTTGGACACCGACAACTCGCCACTGTCATTGTGAAACTCATTCGCGCCGCGTTCATTATTCTCTGAGCGCTTAAAGAGCGGCAGCACATCTTCCCATGCCCAGCCCACATTGCCCATTTGGCGCCAACGATCATAATCTTGCGGCTGTCCACGCACATAGAGAAGGCCGTTCAGCGAAGAAGAGCCCCCCAACACCTTGCCGCGCGGCCATTCAATAGAGCGCCCGTTCAAGCCAGCTTCTGGTTCAGTTTTATAGCACCAGTCCACTTTCGGATTATGAATCGTTTTGAAATATCCAACCGGAATGTGAATCCACGGATTACTATCCTTGCCCCCCGCTTCCAGCAAAATGACACGATTCTTTGGGTCTGCACTAAGGCGGTTTGCGAGAACACAGCCAGCAGAACCAGCCCCCACAATGATATAATCTGCCTCCACGACGTGCCCCTTTTCGTCCAATGTCAAAAAAAACTCTATGCAGAATACAATTTGTAAGCTAGCCTTTTTTTGAAACAAAACGTCTCATTAATTAGCAAACCGGGAGATAGCTATGAGCACAAGTAACAAAATCAATCACCTAACACGTCGGGACCTGTTTAAGGTCGCCGGTCAGTACGGCATGAGCTCGACGCTTATGGCTGCAGGTGCCTTCGGCGGCGCGATGAGCCTTGCAAACTTGGCTTCCGCAGCAGAATCCACATATGAAAAGCGCTTCGCAAAAGAGCCTAAGCACACGCTTAAGTTTGGTGCGGCTGGCTTTAACGCACGCAACCTTCTGATCGAGCGCGCTGGCGCTTTGGAATTCGCTCGTGACCTCGAATCACGCTCCGACGGTGAGATTCGTGTTGAGTTCATCGGCGACAACCAGATCTGTGGTCAGGTTTCTTGCGTTGAGAAATGTCAGCAGGGCATCGTAGATATCTACGCGGCGTCTACACAGAACTCTGCGGGTGGTGCGCCATACCTCAACGTTTTGGACTATGCATACCAGTTCCGTAATCGCGCAGACCAGTATCACTTCCTTTATCACCCAGATTCACAACGCCTTCTGCGTGATCCATATGAAAAGCGTCATGGTCTGAAATTCTTGTTCTCACATGCTGAACTTCGCGGCATCCAGTTGGGTTTGAAGTGGGAAGACAAAGAGACAGTCACATCTGTTGAGCAGCTTGCTGGCACAAAGAACCGTGTAACAGGTACACAGCTTGGCCGTATCGCCATGACTGCGATGAACCTGAACCCAGTTCCAGTTGCGTGGGAAGAAACACTCGACGCGCTTAAGACTGGCCTTATCGACGGTGCGGAGACATGGTCTTCAGCGGTTGCTTACGCGAACATGGCACCTGTTGTGTCTCAGTCTGTATATCTCGACTTCTTCTGCGGTACAGAGCACACAGCGATGAACGCAGGCGTCTTTGACGGTCTGTCCGGCGAGTTGCAGGACGTTGTCATGGAAAGCTCTTACTGGGCACAGACACACGTTCAGGCAGCGAACGAAGCTGCGCTGGTTAAAACAGTTGGTGTTTCTGACCCAATCCTTCCAGACACAATCTTCGCGAAGAACAACGTGCGTAACGCGTTCCTCTCCAAGGAAGAGAAGCGTAAAGCGGAAGAGATGTGCTCACCTGAGTTCCAACCACAGCTGTGGGAAGAGTGGCGCGAGCGTCTTAACGGATGGTCCGGCGGTCAGGACACGTACCAGGATATCTACAACATCTCTCGTGAGATTGACGAAGATACGCTTCCTGAGAACGTTGAGCCACGTCGCTGGTGGAAAGCATAAGTCTTTACTGGCTTTAAGTAAAAACGAGCCGGTCCAAAGAGTTTTGGGCCGGCTTTTTTATTCCCAGACCGCATAAATGCGGCATAGTGGGATCACGTAATTCATAGGGGAGGGTGCCAGATGTCTATCTGGTCAGACATGGTCACAATCGTCAGCGCGACGCTGAGTGGCGATATCAATTTCAAAGTTGTTCAGGCCTATCGTTCCGAAGCCGCTTGGTTCGTTTTCGGACCCCTGACACTCATCGGTGCGATCTTGTTCTATTATCGCGAACGCTTTGCTGAACGCCTTGAGGAACGCCTTGGGTATTCAGTCACAAAGATCACGCACCCGATCATCTCTGTTTTGTTGCTGCTTGGAATGCTTGCTGCATTCTTACCGGGCATAAACGACCTTCTTCTTACATTGACTGCGGGCACACTGGCCCTTCTTGTCGTCTTTGGCCCGATCATCCTGATCCTGTTCGAACGCACACCCGAACGCACGATCGTGATTTATTGCTACATCATCATGGCCGCGATCATCTTTATTGGCGTGATCCAGCGCTTTGTCTTTTCCGTGCAGGTGCCGTGGTCAACGACCATTCCACCCCTGCTCTTTATGATCATGGCTTGGTTCGGCGCAACGTTTAACATTCGCCTGCGCACGCACCTTGGCTTTTCTGAATTCCGCACCAAGCTCGGCCCTAAAGGCCAGCTCTTCTGGCTGACGTTCGACAACGTTCTGTGGCTGATCTTCTGCATCATTCTCGTGACAACCATGTCGCGCGGCACGGTCAACACCTATGACAACTTCGCCATCGTGCTTGGCACAGATGACATCATGCGCTGGTGGTTCGTCGTGACCATGCCCGTATGTTTCATGTTGCTCGCCACGCGCGCCCTTGAAAACGTGGTTGAAGACTTCGCCAAACACAAATCAGGCGAACCCCTGATCAAACAAGCTGTTATCGGAGGGGATGTATAATGGTTGATTCAACTTGGATTACGATTATTTCGCTGGCCTGCACGTTCCTGTTCATGATGGGAACACCTGTTTTGCTGGTGATCTTCTATTGGGTCGTCGGCTGTAGTTTCGTCATCGATTTGACACTCGACAACACGGGCGGCGAACTGCTGAACGTCTTCAAAGACGGGTTTGCATTGCTTGCCATGCCACTGTTCATTCTGACGGGTGACCTGATCAACAAATCAGGGATCGCCAAACGATTGTCAGACTTTGCGTATTCCTGCCTTGGCTGGATCCGTGGTGGTTTGGCAATGGCAGCCATCGGCGCATGCGGATTGTTCGCGGCGATCTCTGGATCGAACTCTGCAACAACGGCCACCATCGGTTCGATGCTTCACCCTGAAATGGTCAAAGGCGGATATGACGAACGCTTCTCGGCAGCGACTGCTGCGGCGGGCGGAACCGTGGGTATCATTATCCCACCGTCGATCATCTTCATCGTTTATGGCTTCTTGATGAACCTTCCGATCTCGGAACTCTTCATCGCGGGTATCGTCCCCGGTTCGTTGATGGTCTTCGCCATGATGGCAACGTGCTTCATCGTTTGCTCTATCAACGGCTGGGGCATCTTGATCGCTCTGTCGTTCAAGCGTGTTTTGAAAACAGCAATTGGCGCATGGCTCGGCTTCTTCGCGATTGGTCTGGTTCTGTGGGGGATTTACACAGGTAAATTCTCACCCACAGAAGCGGCTGGTGTGACAGTTGGCTTTGGTATCATCGTTGCTTTGACCAGCTATCCGTTGAACAAACTGATGGGCACAGATGCCGACACACCGATCGCGGATCGCTCTATCAGTTCGATGTTCGTTGTCGAGGGCTTCCGCCTCAAAGACATCCCATCGGTTGTTGTGCGCTCTGCACAGATCTCGGGTATCTTGGCACCGCTAATTGCAGTTTCTGTTGTGATGCAACAAATTCTATCGCTGCTTGGCGCCCAAGAAGTCATCGGTGGTTTCGTCACCAGTATGGGTGGATACTATCCCATTCTGTTCACAGCGATGGCGATTGTTTTCGTGGCTGGCATGGTTCTGGAATCCCTGCCTGTGACGATCATTCTGGCACCAATCTTGGCGCCTATCGCGGCAAGTGTTGGGGTTGATCCCGTCCACTTCGCGGTGATCTTCCTTGTGGGTGCCTCCATTGGCTTTATTACGCCCCCCTACGGTTTGAACCTCTATGTCGCATCTGGTGTGACGGGGGTTCCGTATTTCAGGCTTCTGCGGTATTCAACGATGTACCTAGTGGCGCTGATCACTGTTTGGATCATGGTCGCTTTGATCCCAGAACTAGCGCTCTTCCTCGTGCCAAACAGGTAACCGTTAATGCCCGACGACCTCAAATCCGAACAAGAGACGCAGATTCCCACGAACCTGCGCCTCTTGCTATTGGTCGAAGAGATCGCAAAGGCCGGAATCCCCCTCAAGCCGATGCAGCTTGCAGACGCTTTGGGACTTCCCAAACCAACAATCCATCGCCTTTTGCAAACTGCAGAGGCGAAGGGGTTTTTACAGCGTGATCTGGACGGTCGTTCCTACGGCCCCGGTCCACGCCTGCGCCAAATTGCGGTACACACAATGTCCTCCGAGCGCCTGCGCACGGGTCGTCTTGCGATCCTTAAGGCCGTCGCAGAAGAGATCGGTGAAACCTGCAATCTTGCCACGCCAGATCGCGAAGGCATGACCTATCTGGATCGCGTCGAAACCAAATGGCCCCTACGCATTCAGCTGCCCATCGGCACACAAGTACCGTTCCACTGCACAGCCAGCGGCAAGATGTACCTCTCCACGCTGCGCGAACGCACGTTAGAGGCGGTTCTTAGTTCCATGCCCTTGAACCCCCTCACTGAACAAACGATCACCACGCCAACTGCCCTTCGCAAAGAACTCTCTGACACGCGCGAACGCGGCTATTCCCAAGACGATCAGGAATTCATGTCTGGCATGACCGCCTTGGCCGTTCCCGTGAACGACAGTACAGGCCGCTTGATCGCTACACTTTCTGTTCATGCACCCGATCAACGCCATTCCGTCCCTGATCTACTGCAATTTTTGCCTGTTCTTAAAGCCGCCGCTGAAAGACTGTCAGAGCTGCACGGAAGCTAAAGCGTCACATACGCATCGCTTTGCCTTTTGGATCGTAGGGCGAGGGCGCAATGACTTTTGCAGCCCGTTCAACACTGACGATATGCACACTTAAATCCGTTCCCTCAGACGCACTCCCAACATCAACCAAACCCATTGCATAGGATTTGCCCAACGTGTGGCCGTATCCGCCAGAGGTCACGAAACCGACCTTCTTACCGTTCTGCCAGATCGGTTCGTATCCGCTTGCATCGGCACCCTGTGCGTCCACGGCCAGCGTCACCTGAACCTGCGCAGGCCCATTGCCATCACGCTCTGCAATCGCTGCATCACGACCCACGAAATCCTGCTTGTCGAAATCAATCCAACGGTCCATCGCCGTCATCGCGGGCGTATAGCCTTGGGTAAACTCAGCAGACCAAACCCCATAAGATTTCTCCAACCGCAAACTCATCATCGCGTTGAAACCGATCTCTTTGATCCCGATATCAGCACCCGCCTCCAGCAGCGTTTTGCGCAGTGTAATGTGATCACCCATGCAGCAATGGATTTCATATCCCAACTCACCCGTCACCGACATGCGCCCAACCTTACAGCGCAGCATCCCGATATCGAATTCGCCACAACCCATGAAGGAGAGTTCACCCACAGGACCATCAGACAGCTTTTCAATCACTCTACGTGCGTTCGGACCTGACAGCGAAAAACCACACATCTCATCGCCCAAATCACGCACCTGCACATCCGCGCCCATGTGGTCATCAAACCAACGCATGTGCCAACGGCGCAGATAATAGCTACCCATGATCCAATACGTCCCATCGCCCCAGTTGAACAACGTCAAATCACCCTTCAAACGACCATCCTCGCCCAGCGCAACAGCCAGACGCGAACGACCCACTTTGGGCAGTTTCGTCGCAAAAATCGTGTTCAACCACGCCTCTGTCCCCTCGCCCGACACCTCGAACCGCGAAAAGCCCGAGATATCGAGCAGACCCACGTTTTCACGCACCGCTTTGCACTCTGCTGCGACGATACCAAACGCGTTCGACCGCTTCAGCGATGGCGTTTCCTCGAACCCTTTGCCACCGAAATACAGCGGCACCTCAAGGTCCCAGCTTTGCCCCCACTGGCATCCCGCCTCGGTCATATCACTATAGGCAGGTGCCATTTTCAAAGGGCGACCCGCTGGCAATTGCTCGTTCGGATAGGTCATCACGAAACGGCGCGTATAGAACTGACCCGTCGTTTCCTTGATGTACTGTTTGTTCTCTGCCCAAACGCCATAACGCGAGACGTCCATGCCGTAAACGTCCGCTTCTGGTTCACCGTTGATGATCCATTCGGCAAGCGATTTGCCCACACCGCCACCTTGCAAGAAACCCGCCATGACAGCGCAAGCCGTCCAATATCCGCGTTTCCCCGGAACAGGCCCCACCAAAGGGTTCCCATCGGGCGAGAACGTGAACGCACCGTTCACCCACGTCTTCACACCCACATTCTGCAAATCAGGATAGCGTTCAAACCCCATGATCAGCTCTTTTTCAATGCGATCCGTGTCTTCCTTTTGCAGCTCGAACCCGTACTCCCAAGGCGCGCCGTCCATCATCCAATGTTGGTGATCGACCTCGTAAATCCCCAACAACAAACCCTTCTGATCTTGGCGCATGTAGGTAAAGCCCTCGAGATCCACCGTCATAGGTACTTCGAAATCAAGCTCTGCCAATTTCGGGATCGTGTCAGACACAAGGTAGTGATGGTTCAATGGCGACACAGGCAATTCAATGCCCGCCATTCGCCCTACTTGCTTGGCCCAAAGACCCGCAGCGTTGACCACATGCTCGCAAGAAATCGTACCCTTCTCGGTCACAACCTCCCAGCCTTCTAACGTTTGGTTCAACTCTAGAACACGGTTATGCTCAATCACCTCAGCCCCGCGTTTCTTGGCCGCGCCCGCATAGGCGTGAACCGTGCCCGTGGTATCAACATACCCCTCACGATCCGCCCACATGCCGCCAAGCAATCCCTCACCCGACATGATCGGATTCAATTCGACCGCCTCTTCCACGCTGACCAAACGACAATCTTCAATCCCGATAGATTGGAACGTACGATACGCTGATTGCAGCCATTCCCAACGATCTGGCGTACCCGCCATCGTCAGACCACCCGTCATGTGCAGCCCAATGTTCTGCCCACTTTCCTCTTCAATCTCACTCAAAAGATCAATCGTGTAGGCCTGCAATTGCGCAATGTTAGGGTCTGCATTCAGCGCATGAATACCGCCCGCCGCATGCCACGAAGACCCCGCCGTCAGAACAGAGCGTTCGATCAAACACACATCCGACCAACCCATTTTGGCCAAGTGATATAGAACCGAGGTGCCAACAACGCCCCCACCAATAACGACCACTCTGTAATGCAATTTCATAGCAATTCTCCCACGCGCTGCGGAACAGGTTCTAAGGCCATGCCGCGATGCTCTGGTCTAAAAGCGACAAGATGTGTCGCTAAATCTGCCTCCACGCATCTGGCGTTTGATCCGTCCATCCTTTGAACGCACGGAAAAAGGCACTGGGTTCAGCGTACCCAAGGTAATGCGAAATGTCCGCAACAGATAACCTAGTGTCCCGCAACAAACCTTGCGCACGGTCCCGCCGCAAATCAGATTTCAAACCGCGATAGCTATGCCCTTGCTGCGCAAGCTGTCGTCGCAAAGTCGGCGTGCTCATTCCCAGCTCTTTCGCAAGCGCGGGGAACGCTGGCCACTCCAAAGGATCACGCGCTTTCAGCAGGTCCATAACTGCACCCAACGCCCCCTCATCATACTTATACCCCGTCAGAAAAATACCCGGCGAGGCACGCAAAAACCGCTTCAGCGCCGCTTCACTTCGATCCACAGGACGGCGCAAATAGCGCGCATCAAATGACAGCGCGCCTTGCTTTGCTTTAAACGTCACAGGCGCACCAAAGAACTGGTGATAGTCGCCCACATGACGTGGTTCTTGGCAGGTAAAATCCAGCGCATGCAAAGGGATACGCGCGCGCGCCAACCAACAGGTCAGCCCATGCAAGATCACCCAGAACGTGCGATACGCAAACGCGCTGCGATCCGTTTGGGTATCATGCAACGTAATCTGCGCTTTGCCAGCACTCACACTTAGCGTCCCATACGGCTCATCAATCGCCACCCTCAGAAACCGCAAGGCACGGCGCAAAGCGACCTCAACCGTCGGCGCGCTACGCACTGCGTGACCCATCAGCGCGAAACTACCCGGTCGCATAGGCCGCGCTGCATTGCCAAAAAACTCGTCGTTCATCGCCTCTGCAATTCCCAGCCACAGCCGACCAAATGCATCGCCAGCAACCTGCCCACCCCCAGGCGCATCAATCTGCGCTGTCTCCAGTAGGCGCGAAATATCAACGCCCCCACGACGCGCACAATCCAGCGCTTCGCTGACAAAGGCATTCGAGATAAATGTTTCAGACATGGTAAAATAGATCACAATAGTTGACGGCTTTCAGCATAGTTTGCCAGTCACCTTTGGTCTAGCCTAAGATCAACACAAGGGAGCATACTCATGTCCACCACTGACCCCATCGTTATCGTTTCCATCGCACGCACCCCCATGGGCGGGTTCGAGGGCGATTTCGCGAACACATCCGCCGCCACGCTCGGCGCAGCCGCGATCAAGGCTGCTGTCGAACGTGCGGGCCTTGCACCCGACGCTATCGAGGAAGTCGCATTCGGCAACGTGCTCAGCGCTGGCCAAGGCCAAGCTCCCGCACGCCAAGCCGCCTTGGGCGCGGGCCTCCCCCTTAGCGCGACCTGCACAACGCTGAACAAGATGTGTGGCTCTGGCATGAAGGCCACGATGTATGCGCACGATATGCTCTACGCAGGCTCTGCTAACGTGGTCGTCGCGGGCGGCATGGAAAGCATGTCCAACGCACCCTACCTGCTTCCCAAAGCGCGCGCAGGTCTGCGCATGGGCCACGCGGAAATGAAGGACCACATGTTCTTTGACGGGCTAGAGGACGCCTACGACAAGGGTCGCCTGATGGGCACTTTTGCTGAGGATTGCGCCGAAACATATCAGTTCACGCGCGAGGCACAGGACGACTACGCCATCGCCTCTTTGGACCGCGCAGTCGCGGCAATTGACGGCGGTCACTTTAACGGTGAGGTCACGCCCGTCACCGTGCAGAACCGTCGCGAAGACAGTCTAGTCACAACCGACGAACAGCCCGCCAAGGCCAAGCGCGACAAGATTCGCAACCTACGTCCCGCGTTTCGTAAGGACGGCACGGTGACGGCGGCCAACTCGTCCTCTATCTCTGATGGCGCCGCCGCAATGGTAATGATGCGCGCTTCTGAGGCGGAAAAACGCGGGTTAACCCCCCTCGCCCGCATGGTCGCGCACACAAGTTACGGCGACAAACCGGGCCTGTTCCCCACGGCCCCCATCGGATCGCTGAACAAGCTATCCGAGAAAACGGGCTGGGCGCTCAAAGACGTGGACCTGTTCGAAATTAACGAAGCCTTCGCCGTCGTTCCCATGGCCGCAATGCACGCGCTCGGCCTGCCCCACGACAAGGTGAACGTCCACGGCGGCGCATGCGCCCTAGGCCACCCCATTGGCGCTTCAGCCGCACGCATAATGGTAACCCTCATAGGCGCACTACAAGCACGTGATATGAAACGCGGCATCGCCTCGGTCTGTATAGGCGGCGGCGAAGCAACAGCAGTCGCATTGGAGATGATGCAATGATCTTAGACGAAACCCAAGAAGCCATCCGCGACATGACCCGCCAGTTTGCCCAAGAGGTGCTTTGGCCCAAAGCCGCCGAGCGCGACAAATCCTGCGAATTCCCACGCGCCGAACTGAACCAAATGGGCGAACTCGGCCTTATGGGTATGCTGGTCCCTAATGAATACGGCGGCTCTGACACGGGTGCCATCGCTTACGCATTGGCGCTAGAGGAAATCGCAGCCGGCGACGGACCTGTCTCGACGATCCTCTCTGTGCATAGTTCGGTCGGCTGTGTGCCGATCCTGAAATACGGAACCGAAGCGCAGAAACAGAAATACCTTCCCAAACTGGCAAGCGGCGAATGGATCGGCGGTTTCGCGTTGACCGAACCCCAAGCAGGTTCAGACGCATCCAACCTGAAAACCACCGCAGTGCGCGACGGCAATCACTATGTCCTAAGCGGCGCAAAGCAGTTCATCACCTCCGGCAAGAACGGCCAAATGATCATCATCTTCGCGGTCACCGACAAAGCCGCTGGCAAACGTGGCATCAGCGCCTTCATCGTCGAAACGGACACGCCCGGCTACGAAGTCGTACGCGTTGAAGACAAGCTAGGTTTGAACTGCACCGACACATGCCAACTTGCTTTCACAGACATGCGCGTACCCGCCGAAAACCTGCTCGGCGAAGAGGGTCAGGGATATAAAATCGCGCTCGCCAACTTGGAGGGTGGACGCATCGGCATCGCAGCCCAAGCCGTCGGCATGGCGCGTTCCGCTTTGAAAGTCGCTCGCGATTACGCAGCTGAGCGCACAGCATTCGGCACCCCAATCACCAATCACCAAGCCGTCGGTTTCCGTCTTGCGGATATGGCGACCCAAGTCGAAGCCGCCCGCCAAATGGTGCTGCACGCGGCGTCCCTAAAAGAAGCAGGCATCCCGTGCCTGAATGAGGCATCCATGGCCAAACTCTTCGCCTCTGAAATTGCCGAAAAAGTCTGCTCCGACGCAATCCAAACCCACGGCGGCTATGGCTACCTCTCGGATTACCCCGTCGAACGCATCTACCGCGACGTGCGCATCTGCCAAATCTACGAGGGCACCAGCGATGTGCAACGCCTCGTCATCGCGCGAAACCTAGATCAGGTCGCTTGATCCTCGGATGCGTCCACATTTTGGGCGCATCCTCTTCAACCACCTTATCAAACGCGCGCTTCATGTCCTTTAGCTTGGAACTCGCAGATTTTCCCAGTTTGGCCTCAACACCCGCCAACTGACCACTTTTGAACAATGGCTGCGCAGCCCGCGCCATTCCCCCAAACAAGGGCGCACGAATAACACCATTGGCAATCATACTCGCATACAGCTCTGAGGCCGCCGCCTGGGATATGTGAAGTTGCTGCGCCAACAAAGCAGGCGACGCACGGTTCTGCGCACGCGCAATCGCCACGGCCCACGCGTATAACGGACCCGTCGCAGGCTTCACAGCCGCCGCAATGCTAGGTAAAGGAAGGGCAGCAGCAAATGCGCCACCGATGAGGCTAGTATTAAAGGTTCGTCTATCCATACGCACTATATGGGATCGCTCCACTAAAATTGCGAGTCATTCGCAACTAAAAACCCAGATTACCTCTTCACCTTTTAAAAATATCCTCGGGGGTCTGGGGGTGAAACCCCCAGCCGATCGGATCGCGCAAGCGATTCGAAAACACTAAAGAACCTTGATCACATCTTTATCAATCGCCAGCATATACCCCTTGCGGGCGATATTCTTCACCAACAACTCACTGACCATCTGATTGCCCAAACCATCACGTAAACGCTTGATCCGCGTGGCCCCCGCGGCCTCTTCGCAATCCACAGAACTGCGTCCAGAAATCACGCCCTCAATCTCGGCACCCGTCATCACATCATCATCCATGCGGGCCTCTGCCAAAACCGACAATGTCTCCATCGCCGCATCGGTCAATTTGAACCCCATGTTATTCAAATAAACCGTCTTCTCTTCGCGCGAGATCAACAGCGAAGACACTTGAATCCCCGACCGCTCGATCTGCGCCATACGGCGGTTCAACACGATCAACATGACAAGGAATACGACCGCAGCAATCAGCAAGGAAGTTGCAAAGATCAGCAACACGAAAATCACAAAGCGATAGGATGCCAAGGTTTCAGAAAACGACGTCCCGGACTGTGCAAGGATCTCAAGCAGTTTGATCTCGGACTGGCTCGTCAGATCATCATTCTCGATGAATATCTGCTCAACCCGCAAGTTAAACGCGTTCGCATCAGGTAGGTTCGCGAACAGAATAACAGCCGCTACAAATAGAATGCCAACAATCGCCGCCAACCCAATGACGACGATCCTGTTACCTGTTCTGCGCGCGTCCGCTGCTGTGGCTGTCTCGTCTTGCACTGTCATTTTCCCACTTAATTTTCAGAGACTGACAAAACCTTAAGCAAAGTCCAGCCCCTTGAGGCAAGCGCAGCTTGAACCTTGGACGTCGCAGCAGATACAGAACACGGTCCAGAGACCGTCATCGAACTGTGCTCAAGACGCAAAGGGTTGTCCTGCTTGGCCTTATAGACCGCAGTACAATCGGCAGCGGCGGCACTAGAAAAGACAACCAGAAACGCGGCAGCGGCGAGATATGTAATGTGATGTTTCATGCCACTCTAGATGCCCTCAAGCGCGATGTTTTTCAATAACAATGGTCATGTGCGCCAGCGTTATTGGATAACAACGCGTTGATATTGCCTGCCAACAGGGGGTGACCCCAGATTGATCCCATCAAGTTCGCCAATCACTGGGGGACACCAACCAAGTCAGGATCAAAACATGCACCGCACGTTTATCTCAACTATCATTGCTGCCGCTCTCACAATTACAGGCATCTCTTCCACTATGGCTCAAGCCGGTGAATACCGCCGCGCGCCACAGGTTCATCACCGCAACCAGAACACCGTTGATCCCCTTGCTGCGGCCATTGCCGGCGTCGTTGCCCTCGCGATCATTGGTAAAGCGATTGACAACAATGGCGGCTTCAAAAAGAACTCACATCCACAAAAGAAATATGTGCAACCCCAGCGCAGTCACAAACAACAGCGTGCGCATCGCGGGCACAACACCCACCGCCAGTTCAGCAATAACGGTCATAACAATCGTCGCGCAAACGAATGGCACCGTCACGGTAATGGCCACGGTCACAAGCACCCACATGGCCGACGTCACCACCGCGGCCGTCACTAACCAAGCTTGAGCAGCCGCGATGCCCCACTCCGGGCATCGCACATACGGGAAAGCGCGCAGTTGGACATGACTGCGCGCTTTTTCTATGGAGGGGCAACACGTCTCCTATAGGGAACAAAACGCGATGACTTTGCTTGGCCCCGATTATTCCTTTGAACATGCCGCACAGATGCGCGGGCTGCATTTGGTTGCAGGCGTCGATGAGGTAGGACGCGGCCCCCTAGCGGGACCTGTAACCGCTGCCGCAGTTATCCTTGATCCGGCGCACATCCCCGAGGGGCTGAATGATAGTAAAAAACTGACTGCGAAAAAGCGCCAAGCCTTGCACGACGAACTGCTGCTCTGTGCAGATGTCTGCATTGCGCATGCCACTGTCGAAGAAATTGACGAGATAAACATCCTGCGCGCCTCGCATTTGGCGATGGAGCGCGCGGTGGCTGGTCTAAAACAGCGCCCCGATCACCTGTTGATAGATGGAAATATGATTCCACGCGGTTTGACGGGCTCATCCGAGGCAATTGTGAAGGGGGACGCACGTTCTGTTTCGATTTCGGCTGCCTCAATTGTGGCCAAAATCTGTCGAGATTATGTCATGTGGGATTTGGCGCAACACTACCCCGGATATGGCTGGGAGACGAACGCAGGTTATCCGTCCAAAAGCCACAAAGCCGCACTGCAAAAACTGGGGGTAACCCCACACCATAGACGTTCGTTCAAACCCGTACACAACATGTTGTATCAAGAAAAATAACTAACCTATTGTTTAAAAAAAGAAATTGACCCCGAATCAGGTTTGACTCACATTGGTACTCATCCACAGAGCGCAAAAGCGCCGGTATATGAGGCAAGTTATGACAGTAAAACCCAAGGTGCAGGCTCCGGCCACGCTGCCCCTAAACACGATTCAATCTGGCGACTGCATCGACGTGATGAACAGCTTGCCAGAAAACTCAGTTGATCTGATTTTTGCCGACCCCCCCTATAACCTGCAGCTCAAAGGTGATCTGCACCGCCCCGACAACTCCCGCGTTGATGCGGTTGATGATCATTGGGACCAATTTTCCTCGTTTGCCGTTTATGACAAGTTTACCCAAGGCTGGCTCAAAGCGGCGCGCCGATTACTCAAACCCAATGGTGCTATTTGGGTAATCGGCTCATATCACAACATCTTTCGGGTGGGGTCTGCGTTGCAAAACGAAGGCTACTGGATCCTGAACGATGTGGTTTGGCGCAAGTCCAACCCAATGCCAAACTTCCGTGGCAAGCGTTTTACCAACGCACATGAAACCATGATCTGGGCCTCCAAATCCGAGGGTGCGAAGTACACGTTCAACTACGAAGCACTGAAATCCTTGAACGAGGGCATTCAAATGCGCTCTGACTGGGTGCTTCCGATTTGCACAGGCCACGAACGTCTGAAGGATGAGCACGGCGACAAAGCACACCCGACACAGAAACCTGAAAGCCTGTTGCACCGCATTATTGTTGGCTCAACCAACCCGGGCGACGTCGTTCTTGATCCCTTCTTCGGAACTGGCACCACAGGTGCGGTCGCGAAAATGCTAGGTCGTGAATACATTGGTATCGAACGCGAAGAAGCCTACCGCAAGGTTGCTGAAAAGCGCATCAAAGCGGTTCGCAAGTTTGATCGCGAAGCGCTGCGTGTTTCTACATCCAAGCGCGCTGAACCGCGTGTTCCCTTCGGCCAACTGGTTGAACGCGGCATGCTACGCCCAGGTGAGAACCTCTATTCCATGAACAACCGCCATAAGGCCAAAGTGCGCGCCGATGGCACTTTGATTGGCGATGATGTCAAAGGATCAATCCACCAGGTCGGTGCCGCCCTTGAAGGCGCACCAAGCTGTAATGGCTGGACCTACTGGAGCTTTAAGCGCGATGGCAAGACTGTGCCAATCGACGTGCTGCGCCAGCAGATCCGTTCAGAGATGGCCGAAAAGCCTATCTAGACGCGACCCCCAAGTTTCAAAGAACACCGCCGGTGCCTGTGTCCTGACTTCACAGCACCTACTAACCTCGCCTTGTTTACAGGGCGAGGGCTTTTTGGTTGTCTGCATTGACTGATCCGTCGCTTTGGCCGTCTAATCCAAGGGCCAGCGGAGAAAACAAATGACCAAAATCGATTTCAAGAAAACGCTCAAACCGCTTTACGCTCCATCCGCCAAGGATTTTGTCGTGGTGAACGTTCCCACGATAAATTTCATCAAAGTCGACGGTGCAGGGCCGCCCGGTAACCAAGCCTATACCGACGCCTGTGGTTGGCTATATCCCATCAGCTATGGCTTGAAATTCATGTCAAAAATTACGCTAGAACAGGACTATGTTGTGCCACCTTTGGAGGGGCTTTGGTGGGCAAACGACATGACGGCCTACACCGACGATCGTAGGGACGAATGGCTTTGGACCTTGATGATAATGGTGCCCGATTGGATCACGAACGACATGTATGCTCAGGCGCTTGAGACGGCAGCAACGAAGCTGGGTTCACCTCCAGCCACATTGCGGCTTGAGGCTTTCACAGAAGGCAAAAGCGTTCAAATCTTACACATCGGTCCCTTCAGCGAGGAAGGGCCAACACTCGCGCGTTTACACAACGAATACATGCCCGCGCAGGGTTTGGATTGGAACAGCAATCACCACGAAATCTACCTAAGCGATCCCCGCCGGACCGCCCCTGAAAAGCTGAAAACCGTTCTGCGCCAACCTGTTAAGTCAGTTTAACGCTCTCTCGTTTCCATGAATTGGTAGTTGATTGTAATCGTTGGGTAGGTCCAATCGTTCTGACCTCTGCGATCCTTGGCCGCACTTCGTTCCGCGAGCGCGCCAAAGATCATGCCACCCAAACCAGGGTTGTCGCCAGCCACATCACGTCCCGCTTGGACCTCAGTCGCATCAAACGCGCTGGCTGTAACACTACGTGCTATACCTTGGTACGTGCAGGTCACTTTCACAGGCTTGGACAGGTTGCCATAGTCAGGCAACAAAACTTTACCCGGCGTTCTAAAACTTGCCGAGAAATTTTCGCCCTGTAGCTGGCACGCAGCACCGCTTTGCGGTTCAATGATCGAGACGATTTTTGACATATCGCGTGGTGCAACGACTTGAACAAGCATTTCGTCATAGCCGAACAGAGCATTCGAACTTTGTGAAGAAAATGTCACTTCAGTCACAGCTTGGCGTGGGCCACCAGATGACACACAAGCCGAAAGTGCCATGCCAGAAAGAAGGATATATGCGATTTTCAATGAATGCTCCGCTATTGATTTTAGGTAATCCTATGGGAGCGTGACTCCCAAAGCAACGGTTTCACGAGAGGGCCGAAACTCAACTTGTTTAGCCCAGTTCTGCGATACCCGTTTGGGCCATCGCGATGCTTAGCTCATCGCTCCAAACGTCCCACATTTTGGCAAGTCCCGCTTCACCCCCAGCCGCAATCGCAAACTGTAGGGAGCGCCCGAAGAACGAATAGCTGGCCCCCGCGTGCATCGCTTTCAGCACGTCTTCGCCAGAGCGTAATCCACTGTCATAAAAGATCGGATATTCTGGCCCTAGGGCCGCGCGCATGGCAGGAAGCGAACTGAACGGCGATGGCGCGCTCTCTAACTGGCGCGCACCATGGCTCGACACTTGAACAGCATCCACACCAGCCGCTTTCAGCGCAACCGCGTCCTCAACATCCAGAACGCCCTTCACCACAAGGTTGCCGTCCCACGCATCGCGCAGACGTTTCAGCGTATCCCAATCAGCAGCCGCACGGCTTTCGGTGCGATCAAACTCATATCCATCCATCTCAAAATTCGCCATCTGCGGTTTGCCCGCAAACAGCGACGTCAGCGACCAATGGGGGTGCAACGCAAAGTCAATGAACTGCTTGGGACCAATGCGAAACGGCATCTTGAACCCATGACGCAATTCACGCGGACGGCGTCCGACTTCTGGCACGTCAGCCGTCAGAACAAGCGTCTCATATCCCGCCGCTTTCGCACGTTCGGCCAGTTTGAATGTCCCAACGCCATCGCCGCTAAAATATAGCTGAAACCACGCATGACCCTCGGCAACTTCGATGATCTTTTCCATCGGTGTAGAGGCCACAGTCGATACCCCATGGGGCACCTGAAACTTTGCCGCCAACCGCGCCAACATTAGGTCAGCGCCGGGGCCAGACAAATTACACATGCCCATCGGCGCAATGCCAAAGGGGCGCAGCGACGATTTGCCGAATAAAGATGTTGAAAGAGAGCGATCGCTCACATCGCGCAGAATGCGCGGGCGCAAGGTCGCCGCATCCATCGCCGCGCGATTGCGTTTCGCACCAGTTTCTTCGCCAGCAGCCCCATCGATATAGTCAAAAATCATCCACGGCAGGCGGCGTTTCGCAAGCCGCCGCGCATCACTCGCAGAGTGGATATGCGCGGCGGCCCAAGTCATTAGGCTTTGACCGCTTCCATGAAGCGATGACGGATCACAACAGGATCAAGCGTGATAACAGG
>NZ_JABBAM010000147.1 GCF_018607965.1 Planktotalea sp. | reverse complement strand
GGCGTTTTGGCGTCGCTGCATGAAAGCGGGTTACTCAGCAAATCTGCAATCGCGGGCCTGTCCCAAGCGGACGCCGAAAACGCGCTAAACTACGGTATGAAAACCGCGCGCGTTACAGTGTCACGCAAAGGGGCAAACCCGCCTTGGAAACATGAGCTGGACTAGGATTACACCCTTACGTTTTCAAGTTCTGGATCATAGGGCGACGGTGTAATAACCGTCGCCTTTATCATGTCACCCAGCACGTCAATTTCGCAGGTCGTACCAATGGCGGCGAACGCAGGGTCCACAAATGCATAGGCTAGGTTCAATCCTGTGCGATGCCCCCAATCGCCAGAACTTACGGTGCCAATAACGCGGCCTTGATCCATCAAAGAGGCACCTGCGTGTGCCGCAACGGTCGTACTCTCCAGCGTCAGTGTCACAAGACGTTTGCTCGGCCCTGCAGCTTGACGTCTCACCAATGCGTCTTTGCCGACAAAGTCCGCTTTGGCCATGTCAACGAAACGATCCACGCCAGTTTCGAAGGGATCAAATTCAGTCAAGATGTCTGCTTTCCAGTGTAGATACCCTTTTTCCAACCGCATTGAGTCCACAGCCAACGCACCAAACAGCCTCATATCGTGCTCTTTGCCAGCCTCGCGCAGCGTAAGATAGGCGGAATAAAGTGAGGCATTCGGCACGTGAATTTCATAGGCCAGCTCACCCGAAAAACTAACCGCCATAACTGTGGCAGGCGCAATTCCGATGAAACATTCGCGTACGGACAACCATGGGAAAGCGGCCTTCGACCAATCATCACGACTGACCGCTTGCATGACCTTACGCGCGTTCGGGCCAGCCAGCACAAGGATCGTTTGATCGTTGGTAAGCGAACGGATTGTGACGTCCTCGTCTTCATGCAAGTTGGATTGCAACCAATCCATATCGTGCAATTCAGAAGCAGCAGCAGAGCCGTACCATATGCGCGCAGGACCACGTTCAGAGGCCGGGATATTAGCAATCGTTGCCTCGCCCTTCAGCATGCCAAGCGCGTTCAAAAGATACGCCAAACCGACACGCCCCTCTTTGCGCGGTAGGCGACCACAGATCATGCGATCCAAGAAGTCTTGCGCGCTAGATCCAGTGATCTCGAAACGGTTGAACCCATTCACTTCGCTCAAGCCGACAGCGTTTTGAACGGCCGCAACTTCGCGTGCTACCACATCAAAACTTTCGTCAAAACGGAACCCATGGGTGACATGGAAATCCGCGTTCGGCTTGAAATATTCAGCGCGTTCCCAGCCATTCACAACGGTAAACTCGGCACCCTCAGCCGCCAAGACTGGCGTCAAAGACGTAGTCTTGGCCATGCGACCCGCAGGGCGATGTTCATTCGGGTAGTGGAAGCGGAATTCATTTTGATAATCCTCAATCGCTTTGAGCGCTGTCAATTCAACATTCGTGTGCCCCGCAAAGCGACGCGGATCGATGCACCATGTGTCATAACACGCCTCGCAGTGGACGATCTGTTGTGCCAACAGCCAGCCATGGCCGCCACCTTCGCCCAAGCCTGCGCGCAGGCCGATAATACAGAACGCATTGCGCTTGTTCGGGATCGGACCCACCAAAGGCGCGCCGTCGATTGTATATGTGATCGGACCGTTCACGATGGTTTTAATGCCCACCTCGGTCAGCGCGGGCATGCGTTCAAACGCGCCTGACAGAACATCCATCACACGGTCTAGATCATCAGGACACAGTGCGTTGGCAAAGTTGGGATCAATGCCGTCCATGCCCCATGTTTTGCAATCCTGTTCGTAAAAACCAACAAGCAACCCGTTCTTTTCTTGGCGCGAATAATAGTCACTGATCAAACACCGCAAAAGCGGGATACGATGACCTGCCTCTACAATTTCTGGAATATCCTCAGTCACGAAATACTGGTGTTCCATCGACATCACCGGATGGTGCACACCCATCATCGCACCAACTTCGTTCACGCGGTATCCACAAGCATTGACGACGATTTCGCAATCTATATCGCCCTTGTCCGTGTGCACTGTCCAAGTATCGTCCTTATGTTGGGTCAACCTCGTCACAGCGGTATTGCGATAGACCTCTGCGCCTGCTTTGCGTGCGCGATAGGACAGCGCACCACACAACTGCGCCGGATCAATGTGCCCGTCCGTTGCATCCCAAAGACCACCCACAAGATTATCTGTCGAAATGAGCGGATGGCGCCGGGCACATTCTTCTGCGTCAATAACTTCGAATTCGACGTCCATGCCCCGCGCCATCGACGCAAAGTGGCGATAGCCATCCATCTGGGCTTGGGTATTGGCCAAACGAATACCGCCGTCGCCGTGGTTATACCCGACAGGATACTCTGGATCGTCACGCAGATCTTTGTACAGGTTAATCGAATGGGTTTTCAGACCCACCATCGTCTGATTCATTCCGAAATTCGTGACCTGCGCCGCAGAATGCCATGTCGTGCCAGAGGTCAGTTCATTGCGCTCAACGAGCACAACATCGCTCCAGCCCTCTTGGGTCAGATGGTACAGGGTCGAGCAGCCAGCAATGCCGCCACCAATTACAACGACACGGGTCTGGGTTTTCATGGCGCGGCCTTTCTTTGTTTGGAATTACTCCAACAGATCAAACCCAGTCTGACAATCACCCAAAACACGACAGAATCAATGTTTTAGTATTTCTTAATAATGTGCAGATCATCGCCCAAAAACCCAAGCCGCTCAGACGCATCAGGAAGAACACGCTCTGTCAGACACGCGCGCAAGTCGTTTGCAATCCTTGCAGGAAGGTCACCCAAGGCCCCCGCGCGGGCGTGCAGCTCTAATTGGCGCGAAAACTTTGGCAAATGAACAGGATGGGCTGTGACCAAATCGCGCGCAAGCGGGGTCCCAAGATAGGCAAGCGCCGTTGTGATCGCCCAGCCCTTTAGTTCTGCTGTCATCGCGAAAAGAGCCTGATTGGTCGAAAATGCAAAGCCCCGTGCAGGTGCAGGCCCAGCGCGGCGCAAATGCGCTTCGATTTGGCGGCCAATAGGCAGGTTTGTTTCATAACGGATCATCGGCATGTGCGTCAGATCAGGTTCTCTACCCCGCGCGATCACCAAAATAAATGGATCATGCAAAATCGGATGTCGTTCGACCCAATCAACCTTTGCGACCGTATCCACGGCAAGGATCATATCTACGGCACGCGAACTTAGCGCATCATGATTTTCGTGGCTGGCTCCGCTTGTTAAGGATAGGGCCGCTTTGGGAAACCGCTGGTTTAGCTTTAATAACCACGGTGCCGTGACTGTGGCATCCAGCTCTTCGATTGATGCAATGCGTAGCGCCAGCGGTGGCGCTTGATCAATCAGCGCCAAACGGACTTTGGCGGCACCTACGTCATCCAACAACGCCTTCGCAGGATCAATAAACGATGCGCCCGCACGCGTCAGTCTGAATTGACGCGCTGAGCGTTCTATCAACTTTGCCCCAAGCGCGGCCTCTAAAGTTGCCAATTGCTGCGACACGGATGACGGACTTGTCCCAAGCGTGTGGGCAGCACGGGTCACAGACCCCGCTTCAACCGCAGCTACAAAATTCTGAACAGCGCGAAAGGTGAATGGCGGGTCTGCTTGCGTCATATCTAAATCTATCATTCAGTTAATATTCATGTCACTCGTTTTTCATGCCAGATCCTGTTGCACAGGGGCGATAACGCATAACAAAAACAAGCAGACGCTCTGGCGGTCGTAGCGCCCGTGTCGCCCAGCGCGCGCAACCTCCTGCAGCAAACGCCGCCCCTCACCCCTTGCAGACCTGCATGATTTCACACGCCTTCAAGACACTCTGGACAACGTTGCATGGTTCACGCGCTGCTGCATCGCGACCTATGTGCCTGATCCGTATGATCTGGACATCAACACCGCCTATGCGCTTTTGAAAACCCTACCAAAACCAACGCAACCGCGTTCACACTGGCTGAACACGTTGATCCTATTGTCAAATGCTCGACATCGCTGCAAGTCGCGAAGGTGAATTTGCCAAACGACCGTTTATCAAAACAACATACGCCCCGTGATTTCACAGGGCTTTCCGATGATTGTTTCGAACTGGCCTTTGGTGATTGATCTGCGCAGTTTTCCAACTGGCTTGGCCTGCCTTCTGGCGTTGCGAGTTCAATGAACGATGCCAAAGCGATTGATGCGCAATATGGTGTTGAAAAGGGCATGACCTCGTTAGCTGCGGCGTTGGCAGGCGGTAAATTAATCTATGAAAGTTCAGGCATGACTTCTGCGCTTTTTTGGGGGGGGGCAGTTTTGAGACGTTCATCTTGGACGATGACATGCATGCCATGACGTATCTTGCCTTGCGAGGGATAGACGTCTCAGAGCGAAACCTAGGGTATGATGCGATTTGTGATGTAATCCTTGGGGACGGGCATTTCCTTCGGTCTGCCCAAACGCATGAAGCGATGAAACGATGAAACGATGAAACGAGATTATCACTATCCAAAGATGGCCGAGCGCGAACAGCCCCGCACATCGGCAGAAAACAGTGCGCAAACCGCTTGGCCGCGCGCACAAATCAAAGCGCAAACTATTCTCGCAAAGCACCACCCTAACTACCTAAGTGCCGATAAGGATTGGCAAAAAAGGGACATCTTCAAGATTTTAGGTTAACCATTTTCCGGGTGCGTTCAGCATTGGATCTTGTGTGACTTCGATTAAATTCAGACCACCGCGTTTTCGCGCACTGGCAAGTGCCACTTTGAAACCAACTATATCATCGACCTTTTCCGCATCCGCTCCGAACGAGCGTGCGAAGTCGCAGAAATCTGGGTTGATCATCTCTGTTCCCGATACGCGCCCAGGGAATTCCCGTTCCTGATGCGCGCGGATCGTGCCGTAGCGCGCGTTGTTAATGACAATCACTGTCAGCCGCAGATCGTGGTGCGCGGCTGTGGCCAGTTCTTGGCAGGTCATCATGAAACACCCGTCACCCGCGATTGCATAAACTTCGCGCTCTGGCGCTGTGACGGCTGCAGCCACTGCCGCTGGCATGCCATACCCCATCGAACCAGAGGTCGGTGCAAGCTGTGAACCCGCGCTGCGATACTTGTAAAAACGGTGCAGCCAAGCCGCGTAGTTCCCTGCACCATTGCACAGGATGGCGTCGTTCGGCAGCACGTCGTTAAGGTGTCCGAAGATCGGCGCAAGGGGGTCAGCTTCGACGGCGTCTGGGGCCACATAGGTTTCAAATTCAGTGCGCAACGCCTTTGTGCGTTGCGCGAAACGATCTGGCGCAATCGGATCCATATCCGCAACGACACAACAGAAACTATCCATGTCCGCGACCAAGCCGAGTGTCGGTTCGTAAACGCGCCCAATCTCTTCAGGTTCGGGGAAAACGTGGATCAAATCTTGCGTACTGACAGGTGGTGTCAGCCATGTGTAGCCCTGCGTCGTTATCTCCCCAAGACGCGGACCAATCGCGATCAACAGGTCCGTTTCTGCCAGTGCATCTTTCAAATAAGGCGTTGGCCCGACGCTGAAATGACCGACATAATTTGGGTGCTCGTTGTCCATCAGGCTTTGGCAACGCAGCGATACCGTGATTGGCAGTCCTTGTTTTTCAGAAAAACGCTGCAAGGCTTCGATGCCTTTAGCGCTCCAGCCACCGCCCCCCGCCATGATCAAAGGACGCTTGGCATTCGAGAGACGTTCACGGAAATCTGCCATCGCATCAGCGCTCGGCTGATAGCGCGGCGCAGTTGCAATGCGCGGCGCAGGCGGAAGCGCGATATCCTCATAAAGCATGTCCTCGGGCAGTGCCAAAACTACAGGGCCTGGACGTCCCGACAATGCCGTCCGATAGGCACGGTTGACGAATTCCTGAATGCGCGAAGGGTCACCAATTTCTGCAACCCATTTAGCGCATTGCCCGAACATTCGGCGGTAATCGAGTTCTTGGAACGCCTCACGTTCAACCATATCGCGCGCGACTTGGCCGATGAACATGATCATCGGCGTGCTATCCTGATAGGCCACATGCAAACCCGCGCTCGCGTTCGTCGCTCCAGGGCCACGCGTGACCATGCAAATACCGGGTCGTCCCGTGAGCTTGCCGTGTGCTTCCGCTGCCATCGCAGCACCACCCTCTTGGCGACACGTGATAAAGCGGATATCATCCACGTGATCATGAAGCGCATCCAAAACGGGCAGATAGCTTTCACCAGGAACACCGAAAACATGCGTGCTGCCTTGCTGAACCAAAAGATCTACAAGGTGATCAGCCGCGCGACGGGTATTGGGAAGAGTGCTCATGATGTGTCCTGTCCGTGTGCTTTGGAAAGCTTAGTAACCAGAGAGCACATCTCTTTATACAGGTAAACAGCGACAGGTCTGACAGCGCCCCATTTTCATGCGCTGTCCTTGATCTTTAAGCGCTGACCAGTTCCTCTGGTGCTTCTTTCGCGCCCGTCATAAAGGCCACTGCATCCGACATTGTGTAGTCTTTCGGGTTGATTACACAGAGGCGCTTGCCGAGGCGATGAATGTGAATGCGGTCTGCGACCTCAAACACGTGGGGCATGTTGTGGCTGATCAAGATGATCGGGATACCGCGCGATTTCACGTCTTGGATCAATTCCAGAACCTTGCGCGACTCCTTTACGCCCAAGGCCGCTGTCGGTTCGTCTAAAATGATCACTTTCGACCCAAACGCCGCAGCCCGCGCAACGGCGACACCTTGGCGTTGTCCCCCTGACAGGGTTTCGACCGCTTGGTTGATGTTCTGGATCGTCATCAGGCCAAGCTCGGTCAGTTTTTCACGCGCACGGCGCTCCATCTCTGGGCGATCAAGCTTGCGAAACATCTTGCCCATGATGCCAGGACGCCGGATTTCGCGGCCCATGAACATGTTGTCGGCAATCGACAAAGCGGGTGACATAGCCAGCGTTTGGTACACCGTTTCAATCCCCGCTTCGCGCGCTTGGTTCACTTCGCAGTGTTGGTCCAAATGGTGAAAGTCGCCAATTGAT
>NZ_JABBAM010000053.1 GCF_018607965.1 Planktotalea sp. | reverse complement strand
AAAAGCGCATGACTTCGTCGCGGTTATGCGCGCCGTGGGGCGCTTTGCTCTTTAAATGTGCGCCAATCATGCGCAATTTTGTACCAGTGATCGTTTCAATCGAAAGCTCTAAAGGTGGCTTGGAAAACGTGACGCTATCCGCGCGCTTGTCGATATCGAGGTCAATCTCATAGGTTCCATCGAACCGCGGTATTGTCCCATCCAATTCGCCAACCGGATCGTGACGCACAGTCAATTTAGCTGGATCATAGAGCAACGCGATCTCTTGCTGCGTCGTATTCGTAAACCCGATCAACGCCTTATTCGCACGCAACCCATATGCCTTTGCAAAATTCTCTAATGCTTTTTCACCATCACGACCTTCATGATCATCGGGGGCCTCAATGATCATAATCGCGTCGGCATCCATTGCATTGAACACTTTGCCCAACGCCTTTGCCTGCTGCGCGCGTGTCACATCGCGCCGCCCTGACCACCGTTTGTCGCGCAACATCACCCCCGCGTCATCGAACAAGCGGTCAAACCATTCAACATTGTAACACGCGATGCGCACTAGGCCGCCCGATCTTTGCTAATTTCTTCCCAAGCAAGATTGATATCAACCATTCGCTTTTCAGCCATGCGGACTGCCTCTTGGGGAACACCGCGCGCAATCATACGATCCGGATGGGTTTCGCGCACCATAGCTCGCCATGCGTTACGAATTTGATCAATAGGCGCGTTCGCTTCAACACCCAGAACCGAATAGGGATCGGGCATCGCGTCAGGTACAAAGCGCGCACGCAAAGCGCGAAACTCAGGCTCGGGCAGTCGAAAAATTTCAGCAACATGTTCTAGGAATTCATTTTCGCTGGGATGGTAAAACCCATCTGCCATCGCAATATGAAACAAGCCTTCTATAAGGTCACATAGCGTTGTTGGCTCGGTCGAAAACATGTCTGCAATGCGCGCTGCATATTCTTCATAACCGGCGACATCTAGCCGCGCCATATTGAACACGCGGGCTGCGTTTTCTTCATCTGCTGCTGCGATATTGAAGACTTCACGAAATGCTGTGACCTCATCGCAGGTCACATGACCGTCGGCCTTGGCCATCTTGGCCCCTAACGCAATTACCGCGATGGTAAAACCAACAGAGCGTTCTGGCGGCGTGCGCAAGCGTTCGAAAACGGCAGACAGCCCTTCGCCGTTTGTAAGTGCTTCAAGCGCGTCTGATATGCGGGTCCAAAGTGACATGCGCCCATGTTTACGCGCCAAATACAGCAAAGCCCATGCAACAATTCGGCATTAAGTCAGGATTTTTTGCATCAACACCAAATCCATCCAGCGCCCAAACTTGAATCCGACCTGATGTAAACGCGCTATGTGTTTGAAATTTTGCCGTTCATGAAACGCAACACCCGCAGGGTTTTCAGCGCTAATGCCAGCCCAAAGACTGTGAACGCCCGCCTCTTTTGCGTGCAGTTCTAGTGTTTCCATTAACGCACGCCCAACGCCCAAACCACGCGCAGTAGGTGCAAGATTGACTGAATGCTCTTTAGTATGGGCGTAGCCAGAGCCACTGCGAAACGGGAAATACGTTGCAAAGCCGATGATCTGATTTTCCACCTCGGCCACCCAATAGGCACCAGCACGTGCTTCAATACTACCAAGTATTTCGTCAGGCGTTCTCAAACTCGTCGTAAAGGTTGTTGCAGTATCCCTTATCAACGGATTCCACACGTCACAAATGGCACAAGCATCTTGGGTCAACGCAGATCGAACGATCATGTCAGCAGACGCGTTCCGTGGGGGGTGTTGAATTCTGCAACCAGTTTTGGGGTCTGCGCCGTTTCAAACCGAACAGTCCCACTAGCAACACCACCAAGTAGGCCGGACAGCACATCGGCTTGTGGATGAAGAACGGATAAGCAGATCAAACTCGCCCCACAAGACGACAGCATTTGCGCAGGATGCAACGTGCCACTCCATTCTATAAGCGGCGGAAAAATTCCATCAAAGGGCAGAATTCCAGTCGCAGGAACCGCCATCTTCCAGCGCAAATCCCCACGCTCAAGTGAAACAGGGCCACCTGCATTGGGCCATTGTGCTAACGCGGTGTTCATATCAGGGACGGCACAAATCCAATTTGTGAGCCGAGGTTCGCCCTCAAAGTTATCCAGATCAAACCAGCGGGGACGATCAGGCGTTGGCGCATTTGGATCGATTGAAATCGCCTCGAGGTAAAGACCACCGTCAAGCCCCAACAAATGATTGTGCGTTCCAAAGCGTTCATGCGCGCCACCAAGCTGCATGGTCAACCCAAGCGCGTCTTCCACATGCGCGCGCGCCGCATCCCGATCAGTACCGCTGACCGCCAAGTGGTCTAGAACAAGGTTGTGCATCGCATCTATCCTGTGTCTGGAAAAAAGGCGCGAACAAGGGTCGCGCCCCGTCTCTTACTTACGTGTTTCTCTAATAATTTCCAAAATATCCTGCGCAGCTTTCGGAATATTTGTACCCGGACCAAAGATCGCCTTCACGCCAGCGTCATAAAGAAAATCGTAGTCCTGCTGCGGAATAACGCCACCACAGATCACAATTATATCCTCGGCACCTTTTTCTTTGAGCGCAGCAACAAGTTTGGGGGCCAGCGTTTTGTGGCCCGCCGCTTGGCTGGAAATGCCGATGACGTGGACGTCGTTATCAACAGCGTCCTGCGCCGCCTCTTCAGGGGTTTGAAAAAGTGGACCAACGTCGACATCAAAACCGATGTCGGCAAACGCAGTCGCGATCACTTTTGCGCCGCGATCATGCCCGTCTTGGCCCATTTTCACGACCAACATACGGGGGCGACGGCCCTCTTCTTCTGCAAAATCCTCAACTGATTTTTGGATCGCAGCAAAACCTTCATCGCCTTCATACGCAGCACCATACACTCCCGCGAGCGTTTTGACTTCAGCACGGTGACGGCCAAAGACTTTCTCCATCGCCATGCTGATTTCTCCAACACTTGCCCGCGCGCGCGATGCATCGACTGCGGCTTCCAACAGATTACCGCCCTCGCCCGCACGTCGCGTCAATTCAGCCAAACTGGCTTGGCATGCAACCTCGTCGCGCGTTGCACGAATATCCTCCAAGCGTGCAATTTGAGATGTGCGCACTGCATCATTGTCGATGTCGAGGATGTCGATGTCGTCTTCTTGCTCGAGACGGTATTTATTCACACCAACAATGACTTCTTCGCCTTTGTCGATCTTTGCCTGGCGCATCGCGGCGGCCTCTTCAATACGAAGCTTGGGCATTCCAGAGGCAACCGCTTTGGTCATGCCCCCCATTTCTTCGACCTCTTCGATCAACTTCCACGCCTCATCAGCGAGCTGATTGGTCAAGCTTTCCACATAGTACGAACCTGCGAGCGGATCTACGACATTGGTCACGCCCGTCTCTTCTTGCAAAATCAATTGCGTGTTGCGCGCAATACGCGCGCTGAATTCAGTAGGCAGCGCAATCGCTTCATCAAGCGCGTTGGTGTGCAAAGACTGTGTGCCACCAAGAGCCGCAGCCATCGCCTCATATGCAGTGCGGATCACGTTGTTATAGGGATCTTGCGCTTGCAAACTGACCCCCGAGGTTTGGCAATGGGTACGCAGCATCTTGGACTTGGCACTTTGCGCCCCGAGGTCTGTCATAATCTTATGCCAGAGCAAGCGCGCAGCCCGTAGTTTGGCCGCTTCCATGAAGAAATTCATACCAATCGCAAAGAAAAACGAAAGGCGTGGCGCGAATTTATCAACGTCCATACCCCGTTCCATCGCTGCTCTGACGTACTCGCGACCATCGGCCAGCGTGTAGGCCAGTTCTTGCACAAGGTTCGCACCGGCCTCTTGCATGTGATAGCCAGAAATCGAAATCGAGTTAAACTTAGGCATCTTTTCAGACGTATATTCAATGATATCCGCGATGATGCGCATGGAGGGATCGGGTGGATACACATAAGTGTTGCGCACCATGAATTCCTTGAGAATATCGTTCTGAATTGTGCCTGCCAAAAGCGAGCGATCATGCCCCTGTTCTTCGCCTGTCACGATGAAATTAGCGAGGATCGGAATGACTGCGCCGTTCATGGTCATGGAAACCGAGACTTTATCAAGGGGGATTTGATCAAAAAGGATTTTCATATCCTCAACGCTATCAATCGCGACGCCCGCTTTGCCGACATCACCTTCAACGCGAGGATGGTCGCTATCGTAGCCTCGGTGCGTTGCTAGATCGAAGGCAACTGAAACACCTTGCTGCCCTGCCGCTAACGCTTTGCGATAGAAGGCATTACTGGCTTCGGCTGTCGAAAAACCCGCATATTGGCGAATGGTCCAAGGGCGCCCAGCATACATGGTTGCTTTGACGCCGCGTGTGAAAGGTTCTTGGCCTGGAATGCTGCCCATATGGGGTAAACCGTCGATGTCAGCCTCTGTATAGAGCGGTTTTACATCTATGCCTTCGAGAGTCTTCCAGGTCAGATCGTCTACGGGGCGTCCGCGTAGTTCTTTTTCAGCTAGGGCGCGCCATTCGTTGTCTTGCGTCATATCTCTGTCCTTTTTTCACAAAATCCAGTCCCGCGGGGAGTCCCGTCTTTTCGGATTTCGGGTCTTCTAATAAATGCGCCAGTCCATCCGCGCCTGAGCGCAGCCAGAACAGGTCGTCGGCATAATGTTCTTGGAGCATCGTGCGTTGTACTTGCGAAAACGGCTGCCAGTGGTTGCCGCAAATGTTTGCGCTCAAATTTTGAAACTCTTCGGCTCCTAAAGGAAGGCGAAGCAATTCCTGTGCAGAGGGCCGTTTGTTGCGCCAAATTTGTGTGTTTGACACAGGCCCGGACTGCCCCATCAAATAACTGAGCATTGATTGGGGTGCTGCGGCGTGTTGTTCGTAGGTACTGACATAGATTGCCACGTCTGGCGCAGCTGCCGAAATGTCTGTGATCACATCGCGCCAAGTGCGGGTGTGTGTGGAAAGCGCGGCAATACGCGCGCAGCTTGGCACCCGAACGCCGCGGGGGATACAAAAACTGAGCGCGGACGTCCAATAGGTGCTGGGACATCGCAAGCTGAGGTGAATGGTTTTCACCGAACCGCCAAAAGCCGCCACGTATTTCGCCAAGCGCTCGCCCGCTGTGGGATAGAGCGTTTGGTTGGAAATATTGTGACGCTTGATCCCAAGCATATTTTCGTCTGAAACGACCAATTGTGTCAGGCCCTTGAGGCGGGATTGTTCGAGTTGAAGGCTTATCCTGCCTTGAGCACGCGCAAATTCTAACGGGGGTTGGCGTTGATTTGGATTGGCAATCACGCCGTATAGCAGACCACGGCGCAGTCGTGGAGGCCCCCAAAACCCCATTCCCTGTTCGTTCAGTTCGCAACTGTGCTGGCGCAAATACGTTTGAAAACTGGTGCTGGCGGTACGGTGCGCGCCGATTTGCAGAATAACGTCCAAACTCTAAGCCCCTTAATGATCCCACACCAATTTGCCAAAACGGCGATGTGCAGTTCATAAAGGCATGAAGCCTAGTCGTGTTTTTTCTCTTAAAGGTACAATTTTGCGAAAATCTGCGCATACAAGGCATCGCAATTACTGCGTGGCCCCCTATATTAGCAACAAGGGGAGACCACATGAAACCGCTCTTAACATTTGTTTTCGCAACGCTTTTCGCCGCGTCACCAGCCTTTTCACAAGAGGCTGAAACACCCTCCGAAACTACCGTTTGGGAGCAGATTTCAGCCCCGGAAAGCGACAATTTGATCGATTTTCTATGGCTCGCGCGACCAATTGTTGTGTTTGCTGACAGTGCCAATGATCCCCGCTTTGAACAACAAATGGCTTTGCTTGAAGCAAATGCAGAGGCGTTGGCAGAACGCGATGTGGTCGTGTTGACAGATACGAACCCTGCGCAAGGCAGCGAATTGCGGACGAAATTACGTCCACGTGGTTTTATGATGGTTGCAATCGGTAAGGATGGCGGGGTCAAGCTACGCAAGGCATCACCGTGGGACGTGCGCGAGATTACACGCGTCATCGACAAAATGCCCATGCGACAACGCGAAGTGCGCGAACGCAGGCAGCCGTAACCGCTCACGTCACTGTTATGATCGCCAAAGCCCATTGGGCTTATTCAAATTCCATGATGATGTCGTCGACGGCAAGGCTTTCACCAGCGCTGGCGTTGATCTTGGACACCACACCTTTGCGCTCTGCGCGCAGGATGTTCTCCATTTTCATCGCCTCAACGGTACAAAGCGCCTGACCCTCTTGGACGTCTTCACCCTCTTCCACGTCGACCTTCACGATCAAACCTGGCATCGGGCACAGCAGTAATTTGGACGTGTCAGGCGCGACCTTCTCAGGCATCATAAGGGCAAGTTCGGCTTGGCGTGGAGTGCGCACGTGTACCTTTAGGTCCGCACCACGCGAACGGATACGGAAGCCACCAGAAATTTTCCCAACCTTCATCACAAGTGGAAGATCATCCACCATCATGTTGGCCAATTGATCGCCTGGCGTCCAATTCCCGCTGACACGCATGACACCGCCATCATCAAACGTCACCGTTGAACCATTTTGATCCGCCGCAATCACCAAGTCGAAACTTGCATCCTGAATGGCAACGTTCCAGCTATCGCCGACTTTACGTTCATGATTGTCCAATCGACCAGACACCCGCGCACGGCGAATTTCGGCAACGCGGTTCATTGCGGCGCTGGCCGCAGCGATCCTGCGCAGATCAGCCTCTGGCAATTCAACGCCAACAAATCCATCTGGGTATTGCTCTTCAATAAAGGCCGTTGTCATTTCGCCCGCTATAAAGATCGGGTGATCCATCACGGCACTTAGGAACGGAAGGTTGTGGCCGATGCCCTCAACCTCAAAGCTATCAAGTGCCACGCGCATCGCTTCTATAGCTGCGTCACGCGTCGGGGCCCATGTGCACAGCTTGGCAATCATTGGGTCGTAATACATCGAGATTTCACCGCCTTCAAAGACGCCTGTGTCGTTACGCACGACAACATCCCCGGCACCCCCAGCCGCAACACCAGGGCTATAGGCAGCCGTCTCTGCTGGCGGGCGGTACCGCGTTAGACGGCCAATAGAGGGAAGGAACCCACGGTACGGGTCTTCGGCATAAAGACGGTTTTCAATCGCCCAGCCCATCAGCTTCACGTCGTCTTGCGTAATGCTCAGAGGCTCACCATTGGCGACCCGGATCATCTGTTCGACCAAATCAACGCCCGTGATCAGCTC
>NZ_JABBAM010000115.1:5007-7308 GCF_018607965.1 Planktotalea sp. | reverse complement strand
ATGACGGTCTTGAGTTCAACCCACTTCTGTTGAAGAAAGTGGACGAGCTGGAACTGTCTGTCCGTTCTGCTAATTGCTTGAAGAACGACAATATAGTGTACATCGGTGATCTTATCCAGAAGACCGAAGCAGAAATGCTGCGCACGCCGAACTTTGGCCGCAAATCTTTGAACGAGATCAAAGAAGTGCTGTCAGGTATGGGCTTACACCTTGGCATGGACGTTGAGGACTGGCCACCGGACAACATCGAAGATCTGGCGAAGAAGTTCGAAGACGCCTTTTAAAAATTTGTCGGGTGCATGACCTCATGCGCCCGACTTTTACGACAGGGCCTCAGAAGCCCCAAGGAGAGTAGTGGAGAACGCATCCGCTGCCAGACAAAGCAAAAACAGCCCGTAGAGGGCATATTATTGGAGACGACACATGCGTCACGCAAAAGGTTACCGCCGCCTGAACCGCACAGCCGAGCACCGCAAGGCGCTTTGGGCAAACATGTCAGGCTCGCTCATCGAGCATGAGCAAATCAAAACAACACTGCCAAAAGCTAAAGAGCTGAAGCGCGTGATGGACAAGCTGATCACACTCGGCAAGCGCGGCGATCTGCACGCGCGTCGTCAGGCCGCTGCTCAGCTGAAGGAAGACAAGGACGTTGCAAAACTGTTCGAAATCCTCGGCCCACGCTACGCAGACCGTCCCGGCGGCTATACACGCGTTCTTAAAGCGGGATTCCGCTACGGTGACATGGCGCCGATGGCGATCATCGAACTGGTTGACCGCGATGTTGATGCCAAAGGTAAGGCAGACAAAGCCCGCGTTGCTCTGGAGGCAGACGCGGCTGAGTAAGCGACGCTTACAGCTGATAGACTTAGAAAAGCCCTCGTATTTTGCGGGGGCTTTTTACGTTTGGGAGGATAGGAATTTGTCGGCGTGCGCTAAGAGCCGCGTCGTCATAGCAGGGTAGGTCAACAAAGCTTTGATCCAGAGCAGGGGCCGCTGTGTTACAGCTAACCTGTCTCCACTGCGCTCTGTGCGAAGATTTACGGAGTCGGTGCGGAAGACGCGTAGGGGGTATTTCAGAAGCCAAAGGTATGCTCGGTATCAAAAAGGATTTACGTGGAGATTTCTGTTTCCTTGGGGACACATAAAATATGTTCGCCATCCAATGATAAAACACTAAAAAACCCGCTGCCAAAGACAACGGGTTTCTAATTCTAACGAACGTCGTGAACGAGTTTATGCTTCGCGCTCAAGCTTTTTGCGGGACAGCTTGCGTGAACGACGAATCGCTTCTGCTTTTTGACGTGCATTCTTTTCAGAGGGCTTTTCGAAATGCTGCTTAAGCTTCATTTCACGGAAAACGCCTTCTTTTTGGAGTTTCTTTTTAAGAACCCGAAGGGCCTGATCAACGTTGTTGTCGCGAACACTAACCTGCATGAGGATTGAGTTCCTTTCTTATTTTGATGAATCTTGTGTAATTTGCACCCCGAATAGCAACTCGGTTCAGGTTTGTATAGCCTAGGGTCGCGCGACGAAGCGTCTCTTGGTGTTGCGTTTTGTGAAAGGCGTTTTGCGCGGTGCTGATTTACGTCGCTTTCGACGGCTTGGCGGATCAGCTCTTGGTGCGCACCGACACTTATGTAGATCCCTAAACCTGCGTTACAGCTTCCCCTTGCGCCAACGGGCGATGGCTCTCATATCTAGGGAAACCAAACTGAGGTGACACATGTTACGTGCTCTTGCATTCGCTCTTTTCATAACTGCCCCTGTCAACGCGATTGCAGACACGCGCGTCCCCACAAGCCAAGTTGAAATCGCCCTCAGTTTTGCGACTTTAGTCAAACAAGCGGCTCCCGCGGTCGTGAACATATACGCCAAACGCATCGTGCAAACGCGGACGAGCCCAATGGCGAATGATCCATTCTTTCGAGAATTCTTTGGCAATTTTGGGGAAACCCGTCCGCAGTTGCAAAACTCTCTGGGCTCGGGCGTGATTCTGTCGGCGGATGGCTATGTTGTGTCCAACTATCACGTGGTTGGTCAGGCCACTGATATTCGGGTGGTTTTGAACGATCGGCGTGAATTCTCTGCTGAAGTCATGCTGGGCGATGAGGCCAGTGATCTAGCGATTTTGCGCCTAAAAGATGCGAGTGATCTGCCGTTCCTTGCGTTACGTGATAGCGAAACGGTTGAGGTAGGTGAATTGGCCTTGGCCATTGGCAACCCGTTTGGCGTTGGCCAAACCGTCTCAAGCGGCATCATTTCGGGGCTTGGGCGCTACGGTCGGGTGACAGGCAGCGAACG
>NZ_JABBAM010000115.1:0-4907 GCF_018607965.1 Planktotalea sp. | reverse complement strand
TTGGTTTGAACGTTGGGGATGTTATTGTCGCTACGAACGGGCGCGAGGTGAATTCGCCTTCTGAATTACTTTATTACATGACCGTCGCGGGCATTGGGTCGCATATCGAAGTAACTGCAGTGCGCGACAGTGTCTTAGTAGACTACCGTGTTGCGATGGTCGATCCACCCGAATTGCCGCCGCGCAATGAGATTACTTTGGATGAGGCGGATGTCCTTGTGGGTATGACTGTCGCCAACGTGAACCCTGCTGTTTTGGCAGAATATCGTTTGCCGATTTTGCCAAGCGGCGTTGTGGTGTTGGAAACCGGCCCCATCGGCCCGCGCATTGGCGTGCAACGAGGTGACATCATGCGCGAAATTGATGGGGTTAAAATAGTTGCACCGAGTGATGTGAAGACAGCCCTAAGCAGCGCACAGCGCGCGATTTCGATTGTCGTAGAACGTGGCGGGCAGCTGGTGTTGCTGAGCTTTAGGATTTGAACAATGTCAGACCTGTTTGATACGATCGCAAGCGAGCCCGTCAAAGGCCCACGCCCCCTTGCGGATCGGTTGCGGCCCACAAAATTGTCAGAGGTCATCGGGCAAACCCAAGTTTTGGGTGAGGGCGCGCCCCTTGAGGTGATGTTATCCTCTGGTTCGCTATCGTCGATCATTTTCTGGGGACCGCCGGGGGTTGGTAAGACAACGATCGCACGCCTGCTGGCGCATGAAACCGAGCTTCATTTTGTGCAAATTAGTGCAATTTTCACAGGGATGCCGGACCTGCGAAAAGTGTTTGAGGGCGCGAAGATCAGACGCCAGAACGGGCAAGGGACGTTGCTATTTGTCGACGAAATTCACCGCTTCAATAAAGCCCAGCAAGACGGATTTCTGCCGCACATGGAGGATGGAACAATCCTGCTTGTGGGCGCGACGACCGAGAACCCTTCGTTTGAATTGAACTCTGCGGTCCTGTCGCGTTCGCAAGTTCTGGTGTTAGAACGCCTCGATTTGGCAGAATTGGAACGCTTGGCACAGCGCGCAGAGCAGGAGTTGGAAAAAGAGCTGCCGCTGGATGGGCTTGCGCGTGAGGCCTTGCTGGAAATGGCTGACGGCGATGGTCGGGCTTTGCTGAACTTGATCGAACAGGTGGTTGCGTGGAAGACAGATCATAAGTTGACGCCACTTGAGTTGTCCAAACGCCTGCAAAAACGTGCGGCGCAGTATGACAAATCCGGTGATGCGCATTACAATTTGATTTCGGCCTTGCACAAATCTGTGCGCGGGTCTGATCCTGATGCAGCGCTGTATTGGTTTGCGCGTATGCTTGAGGGTGGTGAAGATCTGCGTTTTCTGGCCCGGCGCCTTGTGCGTATGGCGGTTGAGGATATCGGTCTGGCCGACCCCCAAGCGCAGGCCGTGTGTTTGCAATGCTGGCAAACCTACGAACGGCTTGGATCGCCTGAGGGGGAATTGGCATTGTCACAGGCTGTGATCTATCTAGCGCTCGCGCCGAAATCGAATGCGAATTACGTGGCCTACAAGGCTGCTCGTAATGCAGCCAAAGCGACTGGTTCAAAGCCACCCCCCATGCACATTCTGAACGGTGCAACGGATTTGATGAAGGATATCGGCTACGGCGCTGATTATGCATATGACCATGATGCAGAAGACGGGTTTTCGGGGCAAAACTATTTCCCCGATGGTATGGAGCGGCCCGCGATGTATCAGCCCGTCGAACGTGGATTTGAGCGGGATTTGAAGAAACGCGTAGAGTATTTTGCGAAACTACGCACGCAGCGACAAACTTGACTCTGCGCGCGCGTCGCGCGACACGGCAGCGATGTTATTCAACGTTTCCCTTGTGGCCCTTGGCGGCGCAATCGGCTCTAGCCTGCGTTATTTGTCGGGCGTGGCGCTAACGCGTTCCTTCGGGATTAGTTATCCACTGGGCGTTGTGCCGGTGAATATCATTGGATCGTTTCTGATGGGCCTATTTTTCATATATGCTCATCAAAAGGGATACACGTCTGCGAACCTGTTTGTCATGACAGGAATGCTTGGCGGATTTACGACGTTTTCAGCGTTCTCGTTGGAAGCGGTGACTTTGATGGAGCGCGGCCAGTTTGGCCAGGCCGCTCTTTATATAGGCCTGTCCGTTGGCCTATCGATTTTAGGTTTGATGGCGGGCTTAGCCGCCGCGAGAGGAATATGGGCATGAGCCGCGTTCAAACGATCATTCTTGCAGAAGACGACGGCGATCAACGCCTTGATCGTTTTCTCAAGCGTAGATTTCCAAAGATCACCCAAGGCATGATCGAAAAGATGTGTCGCAAGGGCGAGTTGCGTTTGGATGGTGGCCGCGTCAAAGCGAACACGCGTATTGAAGAAGGCCAACAGTTGCGCATTCCGCCGCTGCCCGAAAAGGATGCGCCCAAACATGCGCCGGCCAGCCGCGTGACGGCTGCGGACACCAAATTCATGCGCTCTTGCGTGATATACAAAGATGATCAAGTGATCGTTCTCAACAAACCTGCGGGTCTGCCTGTGCAAGGTGGGTCCGGCCATTCGCGTCACATTGATGGTTTGCTCGACGCATTGATCTACGATGCTGATGAACGTCCGCGCCTTGTTCACCGTTTAGACAAAGACACATCTGGCGTTCTGATCTTGGGCCGTACACGTCGTGCGACGGCTGATCTGACGGCATCGTTTCGCCACCGTGCCACGCGCAAGATTTACTGGGCCGCGATCGCAGGCGTGCCGCATCCGCGTATGGGCACGATCAAATATGGCTTGATGAAAGCACTTGGTCACGGCGCACGGGGCGAGGGCGAAAAGATGATTTGTGTTCACCCTAATGAGGTCGACACGACCGATGGTGCCAAGCGCGCGATGACCGATTACGCGGTACTTGAAACCGCAGGCCAACGTACCGCATGGTGTGCATTGATCCCAATCACGGGTCGCACGCACCAGCTGCGCGCGCATATGTCCGAGATGGGTCACCCTGTTGTGGGTGACGGAAAGTATGGTGGCTCTGGTCAAGAAAACATGGGCGACGGCTGGGGGTCCCAGCTTGGTGGCGAGATCAGCAAAAAACTGCACTTACACGCGCGCTCTTTGCAGATCGAGCATCCTGCGACCAAAGAAATGTTGCACGTAATCGCGCCCTTGCCCGAACATATGCAGCGCACGTGGGATACATTCGCGTGGAACCCGAAAGAGGTTCCAGAAGATCCCTTTGAAGAGCTGATGTAATGCGTCTAAGGGCCGTTATTTTTGATGTGGATGGCACGCTTGTGGACAGCCAAGCTGATATCTTGGCGGCTATGGTGATGGCATTTCAGGCGGAAGGTTTGTCGCCTCCCACCCGCGACGCTGTTCTTGGGATTGTCGGTTTGTCTTTGGATGTGGCGCTGCCAATCTTAGCCCCGGATAGCGATCACGAAGCCTGTACACGCATGGTTCAAGGTTACAAGGATGCTTATGTCGAAGTGCGTCGCGAAAAGGGGGCGAAAGTGTCTTCGCCTTTGTATTCTGGCGCGCGCGAGGCGTTGGATCGGCTCCAAAAACACGACGATGTTCTGCTAGGCGTGGCCACCGGCAAATCGCGGCGTGGTTTGGACAAGCTGATCGAGGCCTATGAGCTTGAGGGCGTGTTCTTGACCCGCCAAGTGGCGGATGATCACCCAAGCAAGCCGAACCCATCGATGTTATTCCAAGCGATGCGCGATTTGGGGCTTGAGGCGAATGACACAGTGATGATTGGCGACACCAGTTTTGACATGGAGATGGCGCGTGCAGCGGGTGTGCATTTCATAGGGGTCGCTTGGGGTTATCACGATGTCGCGCGTCTTGCCGACGCCGATGTGATTATTGACGATTTCGCGCAGTTAGATGCGGCGCTTGAGACGGTTTGGAGCAATTCCCATGTCTGATTGGAAAATGAAGCGCTTTTGGGAAACCACGACAGCAGTCGAGGTTGACGGCGGCTATACGGTTCACTTGGATGGACGCACCATCAAGACACCGGGCAAAGCTGCATTGATCGTGCCGACGCGCGCGATGGCCGCCGCGATGGCGCAAGAGTGGGACGCGCAAGAAAAAGAGATCAATCCGAACACGATGCCTGTCACGAAATCGGCGAACTCTGCGGTTGATAAAGTATCGGTTCAATTCGATGCTGTGGCTGATATGTTGGGCGAATACGCGGGCACAGATTTGTTGTGTTATCGCGCGATCCAACCCGAAGAATTGATCGAGAAACAGGCCGCTGGTTGGGACCCGCTCTTGGAGTGGTGCGCGATGACGTTCGATGCACCTTTGATGCCCGTCTCTGGCGTTATGTTCGCAGCCCAAGCCGAATCAAGTTTGACCAAGCTGCGCGCGCTTTTAGATGACATGAGCCCCTTTGAACTGACAGCCATGCATGATTTGATCACTTTGCCGGGATCATTTGTGATCGGTTTGGCGGCCTTAGACGGGGTCGAAAGCCCCGAGGCCCTTTGGGAGATTTCGCGCCTCGATGAGCGGTATCAACAAGAACAATGGGGCACGGACGATGACGCCGAAGATATGGCGAGAATCAAGGGAGAAGCCTTCAAACAGGCACATTCTTTCTACGAAATGTGCCAGATTTAAGCGCATTGTTCACATACGTTGCCTGCAATTCGACCTGCTTTGCTTGACCTAAGGTCGCCTAGGTCGGATTCATGGGTTTTCCCCGCATGTTCTACTTGACGTCATAGGTCAGTTGCGGCCAAACTCGGCGACACTAAGGGGGGAACTTCCCGTCTTTGGTATGAAACCCTGCACTCACTCGCAGGACGAACCACCCAACAAAGGGTGGAAAATCAGGAAGAGGTAACAATGAAAAAATCCGTATTTTTTGGTGCGATGACTGTAGCTGCTTTGGCAGCTGGC
>NZ_JABBAM010000008.1 GCF_018607965.1 Planktotalea sp. | reverse complement strand
GGTCATTTTTGACCTGAAGAACAAAGTTAACCGCATTTCACATGCGAATCTAGCGTCATCGTTCTGCAATGGTTTTGGCAGTCGTTCCTTGCGATTTCGTAAAGCTGCACTTTTCCTCTAGCCATTCGCAAAAGGCATTGCTATGAGGCGCGCAGTGCGGGTGTGGCGGAATTGGTAGACGCACCAGATTTAGGTTCTGGCGCCGCGAGGTGTGAAGGTTCGAGTCCTTTCACCCGCACCACTATTCTCAGCAAGTCTGGTCATAGTGAACTCGTTTTTAAGATGGGCATTGCTGTCAAAGGGCATCGCCGGTCAGAAAACTACAGAAAATCTTTCCAGATCATCAGCATATCTTCGGTATTTGCGATGCGAATCCACTTGATCCTTAAGGCACCCCCAAGTAGGTAGGCCCAGATTTTGACCGCCGCGAACGCCTTTGCGGCCCCTATGCTATGGATAAGGACGACATGCAGGTCACCGAAACACTTAATGAAGGCCTCAAGCGCGGCTATTCAATCACAATCCCAGCTGCTGATTTGGCTGCGAAAGTTAACGAAAAGCTTGAAGAAGCACGCCCAGAAGTCGAAATGAAGGGCTTCCGTAAGGGTAAAGTCCCTATGCCATTGCTGAAAAAGCAATTCGGCCAACGTATACTTGGCGAAGCCCTGCAGGAAGCGGTTGACGGCGCGATGTCCGAGCACTTTGAAACAACGGGTGATCGTCCTGCGATGCAGCCCGATGTTGTCATGGTTGACGGCGAAACGTGGAAAGAGGGCGACGATGTAAACGTCACCATGTCTTATGAGGCACTTCCAGCGATTCCAGACGTTGATCTGTCCAAAGTTGAGCTGGAGCGTTTGGTCGCAAAAGCAGACGATGCATCTGTTGAAGAAGCATTGGCAAACTTGGCTGAGACAGCGCAAGACTTTAAAGATCGCAAGAAGGGCTCAAAAGCCAAAGACGGCGATCAAGTCACGATGGATTTCCTTGGTAAAGTTGACGACGTTCCTTTCGAGGGCGGCGCTGGCGAAGATTACCCATTGGTTCTGGGTTCCAACTCTTTCATTCCGGGCTTTGAAGAGCAGCTTGTTGGTGTGAAAGCAGACGACGTGAAGGACGTAACTGTTACGTTCCCGACACCGTACCAAGCCGAGCACCTTGCTGGCAAAGAAGCTATTTTCACATGCACAATTAAAGCAGTGAAAGAGCCCGTTGCAGCAGAAGTTAACGACGAGATGGCCGTTAAGTTTGGTGCTGAGAACCTTGATAACCTCAAGGAGCAGATTAAAGAGCGTCTTGAGGCGGAATATGTTGGTGCAGCACGCGCTGTGATGAAGCGCAGCTTGCTCGACAAGCTGGACGACATTGTTAGCTTCGATCTGCCACCGTCTTTGGTAACAGCAGAAGCCGACCAGATTGCCCATCAGTTGTTCCATGAAGAGAACAAGGACCTAGATCCGAATGATCACAGCCACGATAAGGTTGAACCAACTGATGAGCACAACTCATTGGCTGAGCGTCGCGTTCGCCTTGGTCTTTTGCTTGCAGAACTAGGTCAGAAGGCAGAAGTTCAAGTGACTGACGCAGAGATGACACAAGCGATGATGAACCAGGCACGTCAGTACCCGGGTCAAGAGCGTGAGTTCTTTGAATTCGTTCAGCAAAATCAGCAGATGCAGCAGCAAATGCGCGCGCCTATTTTTGAAGATAAGGTCGTGGATTATATTGTTGAATTGGCGCAAGTCACAGACAAAGAGATCAGCAAAGACGACCTGCAAAAGGCCGTTGAGGCGCTTGAAGAAGAGTAATTTCCACTCCCTTCATGATTTAGAAAAACCCCGTCTATTCAGGCGGGGTTTTTTATTGGCTTAGCTACAAAGTGGGGCCATTTCTGCGATCTCGGCGCGGCTGGCATGTTCAGTGATGTCTTGATCCTCAAACAGGGGAACAATTTCGCTGATTTCTGCTGTCTTTATAAAGACGCTGATTAAAATCTCTGCTGGGATATCATCGCTAAGACGGCACACTTGTGTGTTCACAGAGATTCCGCCGCCGCGTTTGCTGGCTTTGGCGAGAACGGCTTTACGTTGATACAAGCGAAACGTCGCCAAATCTTGCTCTGATATTTTATAACCATAAAGCGGGGCGCTTGCGCGGCGCATCCAAGACGGTAGATCCGTGTTACCGTTACGTTCAATCATGAAGGTCGCGGTTTCAGCGGGCAGGGTGTCTGTGGCGTTAAGGGTGCCAACTAAGGTAATGCCATCTGGGCTTGGGCTAAATCCGTGAGGCACGCGCACGGCAAGGCTGATTGCTTCGGGTGCGGTTGTCATCGGATCAACATTGCGCAGTGCCCACATGGTGCGCACAGGCGTGATGTCGCAGGCCGCTAAGCTGCCCACGAGTGCCAGCGCAATGAGCGCTTTTGTGAGTGGTGAAAACATGTTCGCCCTAGAATTTCTTGGTTAGGCCAAGTGTGATTCTATCCATCTTAACAATGGTATCGCGCGTCTGGCCATTGAAAATTTGCGCACTTTGGCCAGAATCTGTGCGCGTTAAATCAAGACGTGTGAACCAGTTGTTGCCCAAACCTAGCTCGGCACCGACGCCGTATGTTACCCCAATCGCATAGTCTTTATCAGTGCTCGACGCTGGGCGCACAACCGCATCAGTAATCGCAAGTCCGGCGGTGCCGTAGAGGAACAAATTGCCCGTTGCAAAGCCAGCGCGTAAACGTGGGGTAATCAAGACTTTGCCACTGAACTGCGAGGTGCAAAGACCGCCACCAGATAGGTTTGGTGCGCTTTCAATTGAGGAAGGGCCGATTTCTCCACCCCAGACGAGGCCTTTTTGGGTCGTGCGATTAAAGCCTGCATAGGCCCCAACACTTGCGCTTTCGCTTTTGCGTGAATGGGTCGTCGTGCCAGCAATGGAAGCGTTGGTGCGCGCTGCATCAAGGCTAACGCCCATATAGAAACCGTCCCAAGACATGTCTGCGGACAAAGGAGATGTGTGCACCGCAACGCAGAGCGCGGCGGCGATAGTTTTAATGTACTGCATATCGTTCCTCATTGATGTATGATCGTCGAAAATACATGATATGCTTGTAATAATTATTGCAAAACAATAATAAAAACAATCACTACTTGATGACAAACTATGGTTGAACAGGTAAGACAATGGAACAGAACGAAAAAATTCGACGCTTTGCAGGCTTTGGAATGCTCGCTAGCGGTCTTGGGATAGCGGCACTTACGGTGGTTTTTATTGCGATGGGGATCTATTTGTTTGGCGGCTTGAAGGGATTCGACCTGCTAGATGAAATGGGCATCAACGATATTGTCTCAGAGCTAAGTTTTGCAACACGCGTCATTGGTGTCTTTTTTTGGCTTTTAACGGACGCGTTGGGGCTTTGGTTTTGTTGCGTGGCGTACATGCTTTTTCGCGGCTTTTGCACGCAAGGGGTGTTCACCTTAGATGCCGCCCTACGCTTGCGCAAAATTGGCTGGCTGGTATTTGCACTGGCACCCGTCAACATCTTTAGTGAGTTAATAGCTGTCCTTGCGCTGACGTGTCTGAGCAACTGTGGCAATGAGATTGCAGATGATGTGCGCATAACGCTGTCGCTGAATGATACGGATGTTTATGCGCTGGTGATCGGACTTTTGATCGTTGCGGTGGGTCACATCTTTGTGGAAGCCGTGCGCTTGTCCGATGAAAACAATGCATTCGTGTAAGCGGGCAGGAGGGGTATCATGGCAATCATTGTCACGCTTGATGTGATGCTCGCCCGTCGCAAGATGCGCAGCAAAGAGCTGGCAGAGCGTGTGGGAATTACGGTTCAGAACGTGTCTTTGCTCAAGTCTGGCAAGGTAAAAGGCGTACGATTTGAAACGCTTGAGGCGATTTGTGAGGCCTTAGAGTGTCAGCCGGGCGATATTCTTCGCTACGAACCCGATGGTGATGATTGATGTCGCAGCCACAGAAATGCACGGACCCTGAGCTGTCATTCAGGATCCGTGCGACTGTCAAAGGACGCCTTAAAAGGGGGTTGTGTGAGTGGCGGCATCCAAAGCCAATTAACTCTGTTGCGCGAGCTCTAGTTCGGCCAAAATCCATAAAGCAGCGCGCAGTTCGCGTGGATTTTCTGCACTTGCTAATTGCTCTTGCAGATAGGTGTGCAAAGACGTCTGAGCGGTGGACGATAAGGCCGGCACCGCGGTCTTACTAAAGCGTGTGATGGCGTCTTGTTCGCTCAAAAAGACATCGCCATTGATGTCAGACCGCTCGCGCAGACGATTGACCAGTTCCACCGAGCAATCCAGCAATCCTGCCATTGCCGTCACTTTCCCCATTGGCGTGGGAGAGCCAAGATAGTCATAAGGGGCATTGCCAGACCGCTTTAGTTCACGACTCATCAGCGGATCAATGACGGCAACCGCATCGGTTACGCCAGCTTCCATTGCGTATTCACAGGCCGCGATCATGACCTCGGAGGTGACGTAACTGATCGAATTATGTGCTCGTGGGCTGCCTGTGGCATTAAGTCGGTCAGTGTCTACGCATAAGCGTGTTGCTTCCCAAATCAGTGGGCTTCTTGGTGCAGGTTCGCCTTGAAGAATTGCTGAGAAGACATCCGCAAGCATATTATGGCCCGTGGTTTGCAAGATGCGCATCGAGCCAACGACAGCGCCTGAAGCATCGACGCTTACAAGGGTTGTTGGATTTAGCGTGTCGAACACATCCATTTCCATGCCGTCTTTTACGTCGACGTCCCAACCTAAGCGATCACGAAAAACACGCGTGCGCAGTGCGTAGGTTTGTTTCAGCAAAGGCCCAAAGTGATGGGCAATAATACCATCTAATGAAATGATCATGTCGTATGTTTCCCCAAATAGTTAATACATCTTTAACGGACCCATAAGTGAGCGCTATTAGGGAAATCCCGTAGGGACACCTATAGGTTGATTCGAATTTTCTTGAGGTTGAATTATGGCGGAGTGTAATTACTGGTGTTCACTACTTGGGGTGAACGAAACCCATCGTTATCGCACGACCAACCGCCTGAGGCGTCGTTAACGCGCAAAGTTTTGTCCGCACAAATCTGACGTGAACTTCTACTGTGCGCGACGAAATCGTCAAAATATCACCGATGTCGATTTGACTTTTACCGGCGGCAGTCCGCTGCAGCGCTTCACACTCACGCGATGACAAGTGAGGGCGCCGCAAAGCATACCCAAGCGAGTCAGATTGCATCACGGTATCATGAAGTGTGACCGCGGCAGTTTGGAGTTCTGAAATCACATTTTTGCGCAGCTTGATCCATGTATCAGATGAACAATCACGGGTGACACTGATCAGGCCAATCTCACCATATGGGCCGTGGATTGGGATGCTAAGACCCTGATCTGCAATGTTAAAATCCCGAGCGTGTTCAAAGACTTTCTTAAAATCCTCATGTCCGCTAAGGCACTGCCAATCAACAGGTGCAATTGAACGCATCGGAAGATGTAGCGTCGGATCAGTGTTTTGAAATCTCTGAGCGCCGTAGTGTTCTTTCCAGCCGTCTGAGTACGTAGAAAAGCCGATGACTTGATCGGATACTGTGTTCACAGCGCAATAGGTTGCAAAGTCTAGTTCAAGTTTATCGCAAAGGTCAGAAAGAAACGTGGTAAAATTAGCCTCTGTTTTTTCCAACGCCCCAAGATTGACAATATCCATGAAAACTTCCGCGTAAATACCTGTTAGGGCTATCAGCGGAGGCTCTCATGTTTTGTCTGTAAACACATCAATTGTCGAAATTATCGCCGTATTGGGTCAGGCTGTTTCTGTATCTGCTGTCTTTGAGAGTGTGCGTAAAAACGCTAGAACCGCCATTTGTTGTTCTGTCGGCAATGTTTCCACAAGCGCTAGGATCTCGCTGACGCGCGCGTCAGAGAGAGCGTTGATAGGCGACTTCGTGCCTGCGGAGGCCGTGCTAGCATCGCCGTCCAACGCGTTCACGCTGTCTAAACCTTGGAAAAAGTATGAAATCGAAACGCCAAGGGTTTCTGCAATCATCAATAGGCGGGATGCGCTAACACGGTTTGCTCCCGACTCATATTTTTGAACTTGTTGGAACCGGACTCCAACTGCTTCTGCAAGCTTTGTCTGGGAGATCTTCAAAGCAATGCGGCGGCCCTTAACACGAGCACCAATCAAAACATCGATATTAGTCATCACATTTACCTTATTTATTCAGCTCACGTATCCGTGATGTTGACGTAAGCCTGCTTCACGTCATATGCACCTAAAGTGGCGCAGGTTGCAAGCTATTGTGATGTAAACGGTTAAGCGTGAAGTAACACTTTCTTCAAAACGGCAATAATCCGCGTGTCTGTGTTCGCGTTTATCAAAGAATAAAGGGCCACTATTTCTAGCGGCCCTTTATCTTAATCAGTCTGTTTCCTAAACGGAAACAAAATTAATCTTCGTTTGTTTGCGCTGTTTCGTCAGAAGATACGGCAGGTGCCAAATCATCGTCGTCCATTGCAGCGGAACCGAGATCATCGAAGAGTTCAGCAATTTCGAAATCAGCTTCCGCTTCTTCCTCTGCCGCGAGTTCTTGGATGGATTTACCAGATGCCTGTAGTTCTGCTTCTTCGGTAGAACGTGCAACGTTCATAACGATCTCAGCATCGACTTCTGGGTGAAGGCGAACTGTTACAGCGTGTAGGCCCAGATCTTTAATCGGCGCTCGCAGGATAACCTGCTTACGATCCACAGAGAATCCGCCGTCAGTTGCCGCGTCAGCTGCGTCGCGTGTTGTTACGGACCCGTAGAGGTAACCCGCATCAGACGCTTGGCGAATCACGATGAACTTCTGTCCATCCAAACGAGCAGCCATTGCTTCGGCTTCTTTTTTGGTTTCCAGGTTGTTCACTTCGAGTTGCGCTTTACGCGCCTCAAAGCTTGCGATGTTCGCCTGCGACGCAGTCAAACCTTTGTTCTGTGGAAGCAAAAAGTTACGTGCGTAACCAGCTTTTACGTCAACAACATCGCCCATTTGGCCGAGCTTTGCGACGCGCTCAAGAAGGATAACTTTCATATCAGGTTCTCCTTATTTCACAGCATAGGGCAGAAGCGCGAGGAAGCGGGCCCGTTTGATGGCACGAGCCAATTCACGCTGCTTTTTCGCAGATACTGCGGTGATACGGGACGGCACGATTTTGCCGCGCTCAGAAATGTAGCGTTGCAGAAGGCGTGTGTCTTTATAATCGATCGCGGGTGCATTCTCGCCTGAGAATGGGCACACTTTGCGACGGCGGAAAAATGGTTTTGTAGCCATGGTGTAGAATCCTTTCTTCAGGTTAAATTAGCGACGCTCACGGCGTTCGC
>NZ_JABBAM010000103.1 GCF_018607965.1 Planktotalea sp. | reverse complement strand
ACTCCGCCAGATATGATCAACGGCCTAGGGGTGTTTCAGGCCTGTCACAATGAGTATGCTTTATGTCAGAAATAGCTAGGTTAAGATCAGTCGATGCCGACCTTTAGTACAAAACACTGCGTAGCATCGGTTCGAAATTGGCAGATATGATGGAGACAAGCGGCTGATCTGATGGTCTGGATCGGACCGTTGCACAAAACAAACTATGATACTGCTTCAGTCATATCTAAAGCTGTATCGTTGAGCTTTAGTCTGCATTTCCGTCTTGCGCTCCGCTGCGCTGTGGCATCCGGAAAAAGGCAAGCTTCGCCCATAGGATAACCCCGTCAAAATGGAGCCCCTAAAGCGAATAAAAGAGCGCTGCGCGCTGGTCCCATGGATGAAGAATGTCTCGTCACTGCGAAGGCATATTTTATATGTTTAAGTGGGAGCGTTTTCTAACGCTTGAAATGGTTCTAGACTGGACGCGAACGCGCTGATGAACTCAAGCGTAATGGCGGACGGTTGTTTTGAGATTGGCCGAACCAAGGATAGTCTATGCGAAAGTGCGGGCAAGAATGGCCGCGCTTGAACGCCCCTGTCTACGAATTTCAACGCATCTAATTCACTGACGATTGCAACACCTAGCCCGTGCGAAACTAATTCGCAGGCGGCCGTGAACTGGCGTGTTTCGACCAATGTTGTCAGAACGGTATCTGCGTCTACAAAAGCGGTCGCCAGATTTTTGAAGAATTCGCTATCGCGCCGCGTGTGTATGATTTTGTCGTTGGCCAAGTCATGCGCTGTGACTTCAGATAGCTTTTCCAGAGGATGGCCGTCGGGAAAAATACAAACTGTGCGCACGTCGATGTCAGTGCTGAAGACTGCCGAATGCCCTCGAAACCCGTCAGTGATACCAAAGTCGAATTGCTCATCTATCATCCATTCCAAAATTCGTTCTGGGCGGTCTGGTTCAATGGTGATGCTGACACCCGGTCGATCCTTTAGAAACTGGGCGATAACCGCGGGCAAATGGTTGGTCGCAAATCCAGGGAGGCAGGCGATTCTAATGTGGCCCGCTTTTCTCTCGGTTATACTTTGGCTGACTTCTTCTATCTGATCCATAAGGTCGAGAACCCGCTGGATGTCGGCTTGAAGAAAGTGGACTTCTTGGGTTGGGACAAGTCGCCCACCGCGCCGGTCGAACAATGAAAACCCCAAAGTCTGCCCTAAATCAGCTAATAACCTGCTTACTGCGGGTTGGCTGACACCTAATTCTTTTGCGGCCCTTGTCACAGAACTGTGTTGAATGACTGCCATAAGGGCTTCGAGTTGGCGCAATCTAAGTTTCTGTTTCATGCCATTTCATTCCATGAATCTATAAAGGAGACCATAACATAATATTATATAAAATCAAAATTTTACCATCTTGTATTATACCCGCAGCGGTGTATCGTTTTGGTGTTTACAGCTGGTGCGGGGATGACTTGTCGCACCACATGACAGACAACGCACCGCTGTGGTGCATGGGAGGAATTATGAAAAAATCATTGCTCGGCGCGCTTGCCGTTTCAACAATGCTATCACCGGTTGCGGCGATGGCTCAAACAGAAGTCCAATTCTGGCACGCCTTCACAGGTCGCCTTGGGGAGTTGGTTGCGGCTCAAGTTGCAGACTTCAACGCTAGCCAAAGCGATTATACCGTCGTGCAAAGCCACAAGGGTAATTATTCCGAAACCTTGAATGCTGGTATCGCTGCGTTCCGCGCTGGTGAGCAGCCACACATCTTGATGGTGTTCGAAGTTGGCACGGCGACAATGATGGCGGCGGCCGGTGCCGTTCGCCCAGTTCACGAAGTGATGGCCGCAAGCGGTGCTGACTTTGACCAAGACGCCTATATTGGCGCAGTCAAAGGGTATTATACATCTACCGAGGGCGACATGCTGTCCTTGCCGTTTAACGCGTCTACACCTGTTTTATGGGTGAACCGTGATGCCATGAGTGCTGCGGGCGTTGATCCTGACACGGATCTGTCCACTTGGCAGAATGTTGATGCGACGTTGACCGCACTGAAGGCGGGCGGCGAAGAATGTCCACTTGTCACGGCGTGGCAAAGCTGGATCCATCTGGAAAACTTCTCAGCCTATCATGATGTGCCATTTGCGTCCAAAGACAACGGTTTTGCAGGCGTCGATACCGAGCTGATGCTAAACGGTGAAGCGCAGATTGCTCACCTTAGCGCAATGGGCCAGTGGGCGCAGGACGGCAAGTTCATCTATACGGGTCGTCGCAATGAAGGTGGTGCAAACTTCCGCGCTGGTGAATGTGCATTGTTCACAGAAAGCTCTGCAGGCTATGCGGGCATCAGTTCCGAGGCCGAGTTTGACTTTGATGTACGCCCACTTCCTTACTGGGAAGGTGTTGGCAACTCGCCACAGAACACCATCATTGGTGGTGCTTCGCTTTGGGTCATGGAAGGTCATGAAGACGACGCATACAAAGGCGCGGGTCAGTTCCTGAGCTTCTTGTCATCGTCTGACGTTCAAGCGAAATGGCATCAAGACACTGGCTATTTGCCGATCACTGCCGAAGCGAGTGTTGCAACCAAAGCAGCTGGTTTCTATGAGGCAAACCCAGGCACTGAAGTTGCGGTAATCCAGATGACTGCGAACGCGCCAACAGCCAATTCCAATGGCCTGCGCCTTGGATCGTTTGACCAGATCCGTGGGATTATCGACGAAGAGCTGGAAGGCATTTGGTCAGGCGACAAGACTGCCCAAGAAGCAATGGACAGCGCCAAAGAGCGCGGCGATGCATTGCTGCGTCGTTTTGAGGCGGCCAACCGCTAAGACGTAAACACCGACGGGCCTGTCATGGGCCCGTCACCTTTTGAGGGGGGCAGGGACGATGGAAAAACGCGTTACGTTTCGGGGCTGGTGGGTCCCAGCGCTTTTGATTGCGCCACAGGTCTTTATTTCTGCGGTCTTCTTTTTCTATCCTGCGGGGCAGGCGGTCTGGCAATCGCTGTTTATTCCCGACCCCTTTGGCCTGTCATCCCAGTATGTGGGCCTTGGCAATTTTGAATATCTTTTGGGTGACAAATTCTACCGGGCGTCCTTTGTGACCACGGCTATGTTTTCGATCCTTGTGACCCTTTGCTCCATGATCCCAGCACTTTTTCTTGCCGTTATTGCGGATAGGTTGATCAAGGGCTCTGGCGTGTACCGTACGATGTTGATCTGGCCATATGCCGTCGCCCCCGCAATCGCAGGCGTGTTGTGGTTGTTCATGTTCAACACCCGTGTCGGGGTCGTCTCATGGTATCTGGGCAACCTTGGTTATGACTGGAACCATGTATTGAATGGGGGCGAGGCGATGGGCCTTGTGGTTGTTGCATCATCATGGGGTCGGATCAGTTACAATTTCTTGTTCTTCTTTGCCGCACTCCAAGCGGTGCCGCGCTCTGTCATCGAAGCGGCCGCCATTGATGGCGCACGGTTCTGGAAACGCTTCTGGACGATTGTGCTGCCACTCCTGTCGCCCACAACCTTCTTTTTGCTCGTGGTCAATGTTGTCTATTCCTTCTTTGAAACATTCGGCGTGATCCACACGATCACCTCGGGTGGGCCGCAGCAATCAACGACCGTACTGGTGTATAAGGTCTTTGCAGATGGGTTCGTCGGCCAAGACCTTGGATCATCCTCCGCGCAATCGGTGATATTGCTGTTCGTGGTAGGATTGTTGACCATCGTTCAATTCAAGTTTGTCGAGAAACGGGTGCATTACTGATGGCGCGCGAAATTCACGGCATGGTCGAAAAACGGGGGGCCGGACTATGGTTGACCCACGTGTTTATGATACTTGGTGTATTGATCATTTTCTTCCCGATCTGGCTGGCGTTCGTGGCATCTACGGTGACACAGCCCGAAATCGTTAAGCCGCCAATGCCGCTTTGGCCGGGTGATCAGCTATGGGAAAACTATTCCAAAGCGCTGTTTTCAGGCGTGAATGTCCCCGTTGCCACAATGTTGTTCAACAGCCTTGTGATGGCGATTGGTATTGCGGTTGGCAAGATCGTGATCTCGCTGCTGTCCGCCTTTGCGATTGTCTATTTCCGCTTCCCGGGGCGCAACATCTTCTTTTGGATGATCTTCCTGACGCTTATGCTGCCTGTCGAGGTGCGCATCGTTCCCACTTATGAGGTCGTTGCAGGTTTTGGCATGCTCAACAGTTACGGTGGTCTGATCTTTCCTTTGATTGCCTCTGCGACAGCGACGTTCCTGTTTCGCCAGTTCTTTCTGACGATCCCAGATGAGTTGGCAGAGGCCGCACGCGTAGATGGTGCCAGCCCGATGCGGTTCTTTTGGGATATCGTTGTCCCGATGAGCCGGACCAATATCGCAGCACTGTTTGTGATCCTGTTTATCTATGGCTGGAACCAATATTTATGGCCTTTGCTCATCACGACCGACCCGGAAATGAACACGATCGTTATGGGTATCAAACAGATGTTCCCATCTGGTGATGATGTCGCGGACTGGCCCGTAATCATGGCCACCTCGATCCTTGCGATGATCCCTCCTGTGATTGTCGTGGTCAGTATGCAACGGCTGTTTATCCGCGGCCTCGTCGATAGCGAGAAATAAGATATGGCAACGGTTTCCCTTAAGGACGTCAAGAAAAGCTTTGGTGCGACAGATGTCATTCATGGCATCACAATGGACATTGAAGACGGCGAATTCATCGTGATTGTCGGACCATCTGGCTGTGGCAAGTCCACGTTGTTGCGTATTGTTGCAGGGTTGGAAACCGTGTCGGGAGGCGAGGTTTTCATTGGTGGTGATCTGGCCAATGAAAAGGAACCAATGGACCGTGATATCGCGATGGTCTTTCAGAACTACGCGCTCTACCCGCATATGTCAGTGCGCCAAAATATGGGATACGGGCTGAAGATTGCTAAGATGCCCAGGGATGAAATCAACGCTAAGGTCGAGGTCGCAGCCAAGTTGTTGCAACTGGATGCTTTGCTTGATCGCAAGCCTAAACAACTATCAGGCGGTCAGCGTCAACGCGTTGCCATGGGGCGCGCAATTGTGCGCGAGCCAGCGGTATTTTTGTTTGATGAACCGCTCTCAAACCTTGATGCCAAACTGCGCGTTCAGATGCGTTTGGAAATCAAAGAACTGCAATCAAAGCTGGGCATCACCTCGCTTTACGTGACCCATGATCAGGTTGAAGCGATGACCATGGCAGATCGAATGATTGTCATGTATGCAGGAATAGCAGAGCAAATCGGAACGCCGCTAGAAGTATATGAAACCCCGCGCACGTTGTTTGCAGCGCAGTTCATCGGCAGCCCTGCGATGAACATCGTCGATGCTGACGTGAAAGAGGGCAAAGTGTTTTTCGGCGGACACCCAGTCGGCGATGCTGTTGGCGCAGACGGGCCTGTTAAATTGGGTGTGAGACCAGAACATCTTGTTCCAGACGATGCAGGCCCCCTTAGCGTTAGCGTGAGAATGGCAGAGCCGCTAGGGGCCAATACGCTGTTGCATGGTGTACTTGAGGGGGCAACTGAGGGCTTTACGGTTAGCTTACAAGGCGTGCATCTTATGCCTGACGCCAATGTCGCGCGTGGCTTTCGGATCGAAACAGGTAAAGCGCATGTTTTTGATGTCGCCACGGGCCTAAGACGGGCCTGAGGTTGGGCAGCAGGATTTATATGGTTGCCAGTCACAATCCTAAGAGCGAACCAACTTTCGCTGATTCGCTTTTGCTCGGATTTATTCGGTGCGATCTCTATACTTCGCTGGCCAACTCTTTCAGGCTTTTGTGCACGATATTCATTATGTCTGTCACTTCGGATTTCTTGATGATCAGAGGCGGACAAAATGCCATCGCGTCCAACATGTTACGCGAAATCAATCCGTTGCGCAGCATGATCGTATTCATATGCGCCCCCAGTTTTCCGGGTGTTGCTGCGGCTGCGTGACCTTCAGGGGCGACCAGTTCTAGAGCGGCAATCAATGCGACGCCGCGGGCTTCACCTACAAGAGGATGGCTGGTCATATCGCCAAGCGCGACCTGCAGCTCTGAACCGCGTGCAACGGCATTCGCAACCAGATCATTTTCTTCGATGATCTTAATGTTTTCAAGCGCAACCGCTGCGCCAACAGGATGTCCACTAGCCGTGTAGCCGTGCCCAAGGACGCCAATGCGACCGCTTTCTTCGGCAATTGGATCGTAGACGCGATCGTTGATCATGAACGCAGATAGCGGGAAGTAGGATGACGTGATCTGCTTGGACATCGTCAGGATATCAGGCGTAATGTCATAGGTGGTTGAGCCGAACATATTTCCCGTGCGCCCAAAGCCACAGATCACCTCATCGGCGATCAACAAGATATCGTACTTCGCCAAAACTGCTTGGATCTTTTTCCAATAGGTCGCGGGTGGAACAACGACGCCACCTGCGCCCATAACGGGTTCCGCGATGAACGCGGCAACCGTATCAGGGCCCTCTGCTTGGATCATATCATCAAGATCTTGCGCGCAACGTGTCGCGAATGCCTCTTCGGTTTCGCCGTCCTGACCTTCGCGCCAGTAGTGCGGGCATGTGGTGTGCAAGACGCCGTTGATCGGCAGATCGAAAGACCGATGATTGTTCGGCAATCCCGTCATAGACGCCGAGGCAACTGTGACCCCGTGATAGCCGCGCATACGCGAAATAATCTTCTTTTTCTCGGGCTTTCCCAGAGCGTTTGAGCGATACCAAACCATCTTAACGATCGTGTCGTTCGCTTCGGAACCTGAATTGGTAAAGAACACTTTGCTCATTGGGGCAGGGGCGATTTCGATCAGCTTTTCGGCTAGATCAATCGCAGGCCCATGCGAGCGGTGGGAGAAATTGTGATAGAACGGCAGCTTTTGCATTTGCGTGTGGGCGACGTCCACAAGACGCTTTTCGTTGAACCCAACGCCGACGCTCCAAAGGCCAGCCATACCTTCTATGTAGCGCTTGCCATTGTTGTCATAGACATGAACCCCTTCGCCGCGATCAATGATCAATGGCCCAACGTCTTCATGTGCCTGCGCGTTGGTGTAGCCATGAAAATGATACGCGATGTCGCGGGCTTCGTCAGAGTTAGGTCTCATATCCATAGGTCACACCATGTCCAAATGTTGAAAGTCTGCTGGCTGCGATGCAGCGTTGTCCTAAAACTTGCTAGCGTTGCTTTGGGTGGCAAAGCAAGGGGTTTTGATAGAGCTGTTCTGGAAAGCTCAACACTATGAACATGCGGTCAGATGAAAAATTCACTTTAACAGTATATAGTTGCATTTTTGGGGTAACGCCGTGTGCGGTGACTTTGCCGAACTCTCGTTAGAGCGCGCTCAACACCCCCAATGTACCTTGACTAGGGTCAGGCCTCATAACCAAAAGATGACGGTTGCATCGAGAGCGATGGCAGAGAGGAAGACAGT
>NZ_JABBAM010000023.1 GCF_018607965.1 Planktotalea sp. | reverse complement strand
CAGGAGCGATACCGAGATCCGCCGCTGATGTGGCCGCGCGGTCGGGATTAGACGAAAGTGCCCCTGCGACCAGTGCCCATTTTCCATCCAAACGGGCAGCAATGCGGTGCACACCACCGATAAAGGCCCCCTGACCGCCACCGACCATGCCAAGTTTTAACGGAGTCATAGGCCCAACATCCGCTTGAGCTGCGCATCATTACGTTCGCCACTAGCGAAGTCATCAAACGCTTTTCCTGTTACTTCGATCAGTTGATTGGCGATAAAAGGCGCGCCTTCGGCTGCGCCTTGTTCGGGCGATTTCAAACAACATTCCCATTCCAGAACGGCCCAGCTGTCATAGCCATATTGGGTCAGCCTCGAGAAAATTCCCGCAAAATCAACTTGCCCATCGCCTAAGGAACGAAAACGGCCTGCTCGATCTGTCCAGTTTTGATACCCAGAATAGACCCCTTGGCGACCGCTTGGATTAAATTCAGCATCCTTTACGTGAAAAGCGTTAATGCGGTCGTGATACAGATCGATAAATTGAAGATAATCGAGCTGTTGGAGCAAGAAGTGCGAGGGGTCGTAATTGATCATTGCAGCATCATGCCCCTCGCAGGCATCCACAAACATCTCGAATGTTGCGCCATCAAAGACGTCCTCGCCGGGGTGGATTTCGAACCCGATATCTTGTCCGTTATCTTTGTAGTGGTTCAAAATCGGAGTCCATCGCCGACCTAGTTCGGCGAATGCTTCTTCCACCAGTCCAGCAGGCCGCTGTGGCCATGGGTACAAAAACGGAAAGGCCAACGAGCCTGTGAAACTAACTGTATGAGATAGCCCGAGCCGCTCAGACGCGATGGCAGCCTTCATCATCTGGTCAATCGCCCATTCTTTTCGCCCAGCAGGATTGCCATGTAAATGAGCCGGGGCGAACGCATCGAAAGCGTCGTCATAGACAGGGTTCACCGCGACGAGTTGGCCCTGAAGATGTGTAGAAAGTTCTGTGATCTCAACACCAGCGTCAGCACAGATGCCTTTGACCTCATCGCAATACGTCTGACTGTCCGCCGCTTTTTCGAGATCAAAAAGTCGGGCATCAAACGTAGGGATTTGCACGCCCTTATAGCCGAGCCCAGCGGCCCATTGCACGATGTTACTTAACGAGTTGAAAGGAGCATCCGCATCGGCAAATTGAGCAAGAAACAGCCCCGGTCCTTTGATCTGAGTTACCATGACGTTCTCCAATGTTATCAGTTGTCTGTCGGAATTTCCAAATGCTGCATCAAGGGCAGATCGGGGTCCTGCAATTGTTGGATCGCCGCTTTTGCTAAGAACCGCCCAGCTAGGCCGACATCTTCCATCTCAACAAGGATGTTTTCACGAAACATCTTGAGGATGGGAATGACTTCTTTGCCGTAGACATCGATGTCTTCGCCCAGCTTTCGCCCATGTTTTTCTATGGCAACAATGGCGGCGATTGCGGCCTTGGACGATGTGCAAAGCACCGCATCAATCTCGGGCGACTGGTCCAATCTGCGTGTCACCCAATGCTGGATGTCATCAGAAGGTCGATCGCTGTCGACGTTTTGCGAAATGCGGTATTTGATTCCAGATTGCGCGCTTTCTTGTCGCAGGCCGCGCACCATATCTTGGGAATAGTTCTGGTTGCGAGGTGGCAAGATTGCGAGGATGTTTTTGCGCCCGCGGCGGCCTAATTTACTCAATGACACTCGGATAAATGCTGTGTTGTCGTAGTCATAATATGCATGCTGTTCTGCCCATTGCGTGCGCCCGTGGGTCACGAAAGGAAACTGCTTTTCCAACAGGTATGCGACGCGTTCATCGGCAGGTTCAGTCATGTTGAAAATGACTGCGTCAGCGGAGTGTGTTTCGACAATGTATTTGATAGGCCGCATCGAATCTTCGTCCGGAAACCACGGCATAACGTTAAGATGAAATTGTGTGCCGCGCAGCTCTTTGGCAATTGTGCTGGTCAGTTTGGACGCATTGTTCAACACGTCCCCTTCTGCGGGAACGAGCAATGTGATCACATTGGTGCGGCCTGTTCGCAGCCGCAGTCCGGCGCGGTTTGGAACATAGCCAATAGCATTTGCGATACGTGCCACCAGTTCTTTGGTGTCGGCCCCGATATCTGCACCATTTCGCATCGCGCGTGACACGGTCGTAACAGCCAGACCGCTAATCCGCGAAATTGTTTTCAGGGTCGGCCTTTCGTCAGGGTTGACCAAGCTTCGCAGCTCGTCCCCGTTCAATTTGGCAACTTCGGCCGCGACTGGTTTCATGGCAGCTTTTCCTTCTACCGTTCTTGAGAATACTTAACTGACACAATCCTAGAATGGCAATTTTTCGCACAAGCTTTTGCGGGTAGGGCGGCGACGTAACTTTATATGCGACCATCAAAAAGGACTTGCAAGCGTAAACTGTAACGATGTAGTAAAAACTGTATCGATACAGATTTGGAGGAATCATCGTGAAACTGACAACCAAACTTCTGACCGCCACAGCGATTGTCGCGGCATCCAGCGCTTTCGCCGAAGACCTTGAAGTGATGCACTGGTGGACATCAGGTGGCGAAGCCGCTGCTGTTGGTGAATTGGCCAAGGCGTTTGACGCGACTGGGAACACTTGGAAAGACGCTGCAATTGCGGGTGGCGACGCTGCGCGCGCTGTTATGGTCAGCCGCTTGACTGGTGGCGATCCTATGGGCGCATTTCAGTTCAATCACGGCCGTCAAGCAGAAGAGCTGATCGAAGCGGGCCTATTGCGCGACATCACAGACATTGCACAGGCAGAAGGTTGGGCCGACATTGTGAACCCATCATCTTTGCTGGATTCCTGCACAGTTGAAGGTCGCATTTATTGCGCGCCTGTAAATATCCATTCTTGGCAGTGGCTCTGGTTGTCGCATGCGGCATATGCGGACGCGGGCCTCGAAGTTCCAACAAATTGGGATGAATACGTTGCTTCTGCTCCGGCGTTGACTGAGGCCGGCAAACTTCCGCTCGCATTGGGTCAGCAGGGCTGGCAGCAACGCGGATTGTTCAACGTATTGTTCGCTGCGCTGGTTCCAAACGATGTGTTTTTGTCTGTGTATGACGGTAAAGACGCCGACGTTGCAGCTAGTGCAGATGTTGCGCGTGTTTTTGCAGCCGCCGCTGATGCCCGTGAAATGGCAACTAATTCCAAAGTGCAAAATTGGAATGACGCTACCAATCTTGTGATTACTGGCCAAGCGGGCGGTCAAATCATGGGCGATTGGGCGCAAGGCGAGTTCGCAATTGCTGAACAAGTTGCAGGCAAGGACTATAGCTGTCTGCCGGGCCTCGGAGTTACCGAGCTTTTGAGCACTGGTGGCGACGCGTTCTATTTCCCAGTCTTGTCTGATGACGCACAAACTGCAGCGCAATCGGAACTGGCGGCACTGATGCTGCGACCAGCCACACAGGTTGCATTCAACCTTGCTAAGGGATCCTTGCCAGTGCGCGGCGACATCGATTTGTCGACTGCGAATGATTGCATGCAGAAGGGTTTGGCCTTGTTGGCTGATGGTGCAATTTTGCCTGACACGGCGCAGTTGATAACACCTGACACGGCAGAACAGATCAGCACGTTGTTCATCGAGTTCTTTGCCGACGCTTCGATCACAATCGAAGATGCACAGGCTCAGTTTGTGAACATTATCGCAACTGCCGAGTAATCTGCTACGAGGCCGGTCCGCAAAAAGTGTGGGCTGGCCATACTTTGGTGTTCGTCTCAGCTAATTGGGATGCGCGCCGCATGGGGGAAGAAGATCATGTCATCGACACGCCCGAACCAATTGTTCCGCAACAAATCCTCGAAAATTGCAGCGATCCCGATGATTGTGACCGCGCTTTTTGTCTTTGTAGGTGGTACGATTTGGACAGTCGTTTATAGCTTTACGAAGTCTGGTCTACTGCCGCGCCTGCAATGGGTTGGGCTGGATCAGTACGAACGCTTATGGGCCACACGAAAATGGCTTGTCGCAATCGAGAACCTTGCGATTTACGGGCTATGTATGTTGGTCTTGGTTTTCGTAATCGGGTTCATCCTTGCCGCCCTTATCGATCAAAAGATCCGATTTGAGGACACAATTCGCACAGTCATCTTGTACCCTTACGCGCTGAGCTTTGTGGTGACGGGGCTGGTGTGGCAATGGATCTTAAATCCTGAGTTTGGTGTGCAAAATGTCGTGCGTGGATGGGGTTGGAAGAGTTTTACCTTTGACCCACTGTACAATGCTGACATCGCGATTTATGGCGTCTTGATTGCTGGAATTTGGCAAGGCAGTGGGCTTGTCATGGTTCTGATGCTCGCTGGATTGCGCGGCATTGACCAAGACGTGTGGAAGGCATCACGTGTGGACGGCATCCCGACGTGGAAAGCCTACATTTTCATTATCATCCCGATGATGCGGCCAGTGTTCGTAACCACGTTAGTCATTGTCGTTACCGGAATCGTCAAAATCTACGATTTGATCGTCGCACAAACTGGCGGTGGTCCCGGTATCTCGACCGAAGTTCCCGCGAAATACGTCTACGACATGATGTTTCAAGCCAACAACCTAGGGCAGGGCTTTGCCGCCTCGACCATGATGCTGGTGACAGTGGCGCTAATTGTCATCCCTTGGACAATTCTTGAATTTGGAGGCTCGAAGCACCGTGACTGATACATCGCTGACACCCCTAACCGGTCCGCAAGGACCAAAACCGCGCAAGTCGTTTTCGCGGCGCAACATTTTCCTCTATGGCACGCTTATCACGATTACATTGTTTTACGCGCTGCCGCTCTATGTGATGTTCGTTACATCCTTGAAAGGTATGCCTGAAATCCGTCTTGGGAATATTTTTTCGCCACCTCTTGAGGTGACGTTTCAACCGTGGGTCAAGGCTTGGTCGCAGGCCTGCACAGGTCTGACATGTAACGGGTTGAGCACAGGGTTCTGGAACTCAGTGCAGATCACCATTCCCTCGGTGATCTTGTCGATCATTATCGCATCTGTGAATGGGTACGCGCTGTCGAACTGGAAATTCAAAGGCGCGGACGCGTTTTTCACAATCCTGATTTTTGGCGCGTTCATTCCCTATCAAGTGATGCTCTATCCGATTGTGATCATGCTGCGCGAAATCGGGCTTTATGGCTCTCTCGGTGGGTTGGTCCTTGTGCATACGGTCTTTGGTATGCCGATCTTGACCCTATTGTTTCGCAACTATTTCACCTCACTTCCTGAGGAATTGTTCAAAGCCGCGCGGGTGGATGGGGCAGGGTTCTGGGCAATCTACACCAAGATCATGGTTCCTATGTCTTTGCCAATCTTTACCGTCGCGGTGATTTTGCAAGTCACAGGTATCTGGAACGACTTCCTGTTTGGTGTCGTCTACACAAGCCCAGACAACTACCCGATGACGGTGTCGCTCAACAACATCGTAAACTCCACGCAGGGCGTGAAGGAATACAATGTCAACATGGCCGCTACGATCCTGACAGGACTGGTGCCGCTCTCCATCTATTTCGTTTCCGGAAGGCTATTCGTTCGTGGCATTGCTGCCGGCGCGGTTAAGGGTTGAAAAGATCATGAAAAATTCAGTTGAAATCAAAAATCTCGACTTGCAGTTTGGTTCAGTGAAGGTGTTACAAGACCTTAATCTGGACATTGGTAAAGGGGAATTTCTTGTTCTACTCGGGTCCTCGGGATGCGGGAAGTCGACATTGTTGAACTGTATTGCAGGGCTTTTGGATGTGTCCGGTGGTCAGATCCATATCAATGACCGCAATGTCACATGGGCGGAACCGTCGGATCGCGGTATTGGTATGGTTTTCCAATCCTACGCGCTCTACCCCCAGATGACCGTTGAGGGAAACCTTTCGTTTGGTTTGAAAAACGCCAAGCTGCCCAAGCCTGAAATTGCGAAGCGGATCAAACAGGCCTCCGAAGTGCTGCAAATCGAGCCCCTGTTGAAACGCAAACCTGCGGCACTTTCAGGAGGACAACGCCAGCGGGTCGCTATTGGCCGCGCCTTGGTGCGCGACGTGGACGTGTTCTTGTTTGATGAGCCGCTATCGAACCTTGATGCCAAGTTGCGCGCGGACCTTCGGGTTGAGATCAAGCGCCTGCATCATAAGCTTCAGAACACAATGATCTATGTGACCCATGACCAGATTGAAGCGATGACGCTGGCGGATCGCATCGCCATCATGCGCGGAGGTCAAATCATGCAACTTGGCTCACCGGCCGAAATTTATGGCCGGCCGATCAACAAATACGTCGCAGACTTTATCGGTTCACCATCGATGAATTTCCTCGATGGTCACGTCGAGAATGGCACGTTTGAGGTAGGCGATCTTTCGATCCCGCTGGATGGATATGAGTTTGTTGACGCCAGCGCCACAGATGGACCCGCAACCATGGGCATTCGCCCCGAACATGTGGTGACAGGCGAACTGGTTGAGAGCGCACCTTTCCAGGTCAATGTTGAAGTCAACCTGATCGAGCCAACAGGCTCGGACACGCTGGTCGACTGCGAAGTAGCAGGTCACCATTTCCGTGTTCGGATGGACGGTCAATCACGGGTAAGTGTAGGGGAAAAACTGCGCCTCGGTTTCGCGCCCACTAGAGCGTCGTTGTTTGATGCAAACACCGAATTGCGCCTTTGAACTGTATCGATCCGAGTACGATGCGATCACCACAGCAATGAAAGAATAATCATGCTTACAATCTCTTACCAACTCTACTCCTCGCGCAACTGGGACGCGAACGAAACTTTCGAGATGCTTGCCGAGGCGGGCTATAAAGAAGTCGAAGGCGTAGGCCCGCATTACGAAGACTTGGTTGCAACCAAGGCCCGCCTTGAACGCTATGGCATAACCATGCCGACCGGCCATTTTGCCCCTGATTTGATCGAGGACGACCCCCAAAAGGTCATCGGAATAGCAAAGACTCTGGGTATTTCTTGCGTCATTGCGCCTTTCATTCCGCCCTCCGAACGTCCAACGACGATGTCGGGTTGGGCTGATTTTACTGCACGACTGGTCAAGATGAGCAAACCAATTATCGCGACAGGGTTGGACTTTGCATGGCACAATCACGATTTCGAATTCGTTCCGGTCGACGGTCATATCCCGCTTGATCTGATTGCTGAAGCTTCTGCTGACATCAAATTCGAACTTGACCTGGCGTGGATCCATGTGGCCGGACTTGACCCAGTGGAATGGCTGGAAAAGTATAAAGGGCGCATCATCGCAGCACATGTGAAAGACGTAGCCCCAAAGGGCGAATGCGCTGATGAAGGCGGTTGGGCCGATGTTGGTCATGGAGTGATGGATTGGAAAGCAATCAAACCTGCGATGGATAGCGCAGGCGTGGCTCGCTACGTTGTCGAACATGACAATCCCAACGACCACGTCCGCATGGCGACACGCTCGCTGGCAAGCGTTCAGTTATTCTAAGGAAGACACGACATGAAAGATTTCGGTGTAGGCATCATTGGGTGCGGCAACATTTCGGCCTC
>NZ_JABBAM010000037.1 GCF_018607965.1 Planktotalea sp. | reverse complement strand
AGCATGCGGTCTACGCAGAGATCGAAGCTGCCAACACGACAGGCATCATCGCCTCATCAACATCGGGCATCATGCCCACGGATTTGCAAAGCGAACTCAAGCATCCCGAACGCCTGATCGTCGCGCATCCTTTCAACCCTGTGTACCTACTGCCTCTGGTCGAACTGGTAGCAGGTGAAAAAACGGACGCAGCGCATATTGAAAAGGCCAAAGCTCTCTACGCCTCTATCGGCATGCACCCTTTGCATTGCCGCGTCGAGATCGAAGGCTTCCTGTCTGATCGCCTTCAAGAAGCGCTTTGGCGCGAGGCACTCTGGCTACTCAAAGACGGTGTGGCGACGGCCGAAGAGCTCGACGCCGCCATCGCATACGGTCCGGGCCTGCGGTGGGCGCAAATGGGCACGATGCAAACTTTCCACCTTGCGGGCGGCGAAGGCGGGATGCGCGCCATGCTTGCGATGTTTGGTCCTTGCCTCAAGTGGCCGTGGACCAAGCTGATGGACGTCCCAGAACTGACCGATGACTTTGTGGAAATGGTCGGCGATCAATGCGACACGCAATCAGGCGATCTAAGTCCGCGTGATCTGGAACAACTTCGCGACGGGAACCTTGTTGGCATTATCCGATCTTTGCGCGGCGGTAATTGGGGCGCAGGTGCGACAGCCAAATCCCACGATACAGTCCTCGCAGCACTAAACGGCATGGATGCACATGCTGCCGACATCGATCCCAGCAAACCCGTGGTCACTGCGCGGCGCACAGTCCCGCTCGATTGGGCGGATTATAATGGTCACATGAACGAAGCCCGCTATTTGCAAGCATTCGGCGATGCGACTGACCGCTTTATGGAAATGGTTGGCTGCGATGCGGATTATATCGCGACAGGTGGCAGCTATTTCACTGCCGAAACCCACATCCGACATGTAGACGAGGTACAAGCCAGGGCACGTTTGGAAATCCGCACTCAAGTTCTGTTGGGGTCGGGTAAAAAGATGCACCTCTGGCACGAAATGTATGAGGGCGATCGCCTTTTGGCGACGGGCGAACACATGTTGATCCACGTTAGCTTGGAAACCCGTCGCCCCTCTAACCCAAGCGCTAAAATCCAAGCAAACCTAGAACGTATCGCCAACGGACACGCGGAACTGAGCAAACCAGACAGCGCGGGCGCCTCTGTGGGTATTCGCAAGTGAGCAAGGTCCTGATCACCGGCGGCGCAAGCGGCATCGGCTACGCAATGGCCGAGGCGTTCGCTGCAATAGGCGACGATGTTTGGATCACGGATGTGGATCCAGCCGCACTAAAAGACTGTCCGGATCATTGGAACAAAAGCGCCGTTGACGTCTCTGACGAAGATCAGATGGCCATGCTGTTCGAAACGGTGGCGCAGAAATGGGGCGCACCTGACACTGTTTGCGCCAACGCCGGCATTGCAGGGCCAACGGCCAAAGTCGAAGACGTGACGCTGGCGGATTGGAATAGTTGCGTCGCAATCACATTGGGTGGGGTCTTTCTCACGGCGAAGTTCGCAGCTCCGCTGATGAAGCACGCGGGCAGGGGCACGATCATCGTGACTTCCTCCACAGCAGGGCAATACGGCTACCCAAATCGCGCGCCCTACGCTGCGGCCAAATGGGGTGTGATCGGATTAATGAAAACCCTCGCGATGGAGCTTGGCCCCTCCGGCATCCGCGTCAACGCGATCTGTCCGGGGTCTGTTGAAGGCCCCCGAATGGATGGTGTGCTAGAGCGCGAAGCAAGGGCCAAAGGCATGACGCGTGAAGACGTCTATCGGGGATACGCAAGCGGCACCTCGATGGGATCTTTCGTAACCGCGTCTGACATCGCAAATATGACAGTCTTTTTGGCAAGTGACGGCGCGCGATTGGTTTCAGGACAAGTGATCGCGGTTGACGGCCATACCGAAAACCCTGACCCCAAGGTCTAAGCGTCGGCCTGCGCAATCGCGGTGCCGGCGGCCCAGCCACTGGACCAAGCCCATTGGAAATTATATCCTCCTAACCAACCTGTTACGTCTAATGCTTCACCTATCACATAAAGTCCGTTTTTTGTTTTGGTTTCCATGGTTTTGGACGAAACACCATCCGTATCAATACCGCCCAAGGTGACCTCGGCTGTACGATATCCCTCGCTGCCTGTTGGTCGCTGGACCCAGTTCTGTAGCTTCGAACACGTCGCTTCCAACGCTTTATCTGACTGATCCCCAATCCGCCCGTCGATGTTCATTTCACTCACAATATGCTGCGTCAATCGCGTCGGATACTGCTGCGCCAGAACCGTAGCCACATCGCGTTTGCCTTGTTCTTGTCGTGCCACGCGCAATGCCTCGAACAGTGTGCGATCTGGGTCCAAGTCCAAAACAACGTCGTCGCCCTCTTTCCAATAAGAGGATGCCTGAAGGATCGCTGGTCCAGATAATCCACGATGCGTGAACAGAACAGCCTCTTCAAACGTAACGCCATTCGCACAGGCGCGCGCAGGCGCACTTACCCCCGAAATCGGGGCGTATCGTTGATCGACAAATGTCAAAGGAACCAACGCAGGGCGTGTTTCAACCATAGCCAACCCGAATTGCTGCCCAATGTCATAGGCAAATCCGGTGGCACCCATCTTTGGAATGGACTTCCCACCGCTGGCAAGAACGAGGTTGCGCGAAGTCAACGAAACCTGTGTCCCGTCCCGTTTTGCTGAAATTAAAAACCGTTCCCCGTCATGCGTCACGCGGCCCGCGCTGCTATTTAGCCAAAGCTCTGCGTCGGCATCAGCCATTTCCTGCAAAAGCATCGCAACGATTTGCTTGGCGCTGACATCACAAAACAATTGCCCCAAAGTCTTCTCATGCCACGCGATCTGATGCTTCCCAACCAAGTCCAGAAAGTCCCATTGCGTATATCGCTTCAAGGCGGACTTGCAAAAATGCGGATTTTTGGAGATAAAATTTTCAGGAAGCGTCCCTAAATTTGTGAAATTACAATGTCCACCGCCAGAAATGCGAATTTTCTCACCAGCCGTCTTCGCGTGGTCAATAACCAACGTGCGCCCGCCTGTGTGGGCCGCGCACATCATTCCGGCAGCACCTGCGCCAACTATAATCGTATCATAATCCATAGCCCAACCAACTGCACAGCAAGCGCGCGAAATTCAAGCCCCTTCATCTTCCCTGCTAAACTTCCGCCGGAGGCAAGCTGCATGGTTTCAACCATGCTTATCCTGCATGCCGTTTTGCGGCATTCCGCTTAATGGCAAAGAATGCTGGCATTCGAATCACTGATTCGCTAAACAGAAATTAGATCCCGGAAAAACGGGACATGTTCGAGGCAACGGTCAGCGGTGATCTATGACTGAAATGGTTTACGGAAGCGTTCCTGTACGGGACGGGGAACCGGTTCTGCCGAAATGGTGGCGCACGGTTGATAAGTGGTCGATGTCATGCATCCTGATCCTGTTTGGGGTTGGTCTGTTGTTGGGCCTTGCCGCGTCTCCACCTTTGGCGGCGAAGAACGGGTTCGAACCGTTCCATTATGTGCAGCGCCAAGCCTTCTTCGGCTGCCTCGCGCTTATCGCAATGTTAATCACGTCGATGATGAACCCTGTTATCGTGCGCCGCTTGGCAGTGCTCGGTTTCATCGCCGCCTTCATAGCTCTGATCCTATTGCCCTTCTTTGGCACGGACTTTGGTAAAGGTGCGACACGCTGGTATTCGCTCGGTTTTGCATCTGTTCAGCCCTCAGAATTCCTCAAGCCCGGTTTTATCGTCGTTGCCGCATGGATGATGGCCGCCTCACAAGAAATCGGTGGTCCCCCAGGGCGTCTTTGGTCCTTCATGCTCACCGTCACGATCGTGCTTATCCTCGCGATGCAGCCTGACTTCGGTCAAGCCTCCCTGATCCTCTTCGGATGGGGAGTTATGTATTTCGTCGCGGGTGCACCTATGCTTTTGCTTTTCGGCATGGCTGGTCTTGTCGTTCTTGGTGGAATGGTCGCGTACAACAACTCCGAACATTTTGCGCGTCGGATCGATGGCTATCTCTCTACAGATGTCGACCCGACAACGCAGCTTGGCTATGCCAGTAATGCGATTAGGGAAGGCGGCTTTTTCGGGGTCGGTGTGGGCGAGGGCGAAGTGAAGTGGTCCCTGCCTGACGCACACACAGATTTCATCATCGCGGTGGCCGCAGAAGAATATGGCCTCGTGCTCGTGCTCTGCATCATTCTTGTCTACGCCAGCATCATCGTGCGCTCACTGCTCAGGCTCATGAGCGAACGGGATCCGTTTATCCGTCTCGCGGGTACGGGGCTGGCGTGCATGTTTGCAGTCCAAGCGATGATCAACATGGGTGTTGCGGTGCGTTTGCTGCCTGCAAAAGGCATGACGCTGCCGTTCGTCAGTTACGGCGGCTCATCTCTGATTGCTGGCGGCATTGCGGTTGGCATGCTCTTGGCCTTTACGCGTACACGTCCACAGGGCCAAATCGGCGATATACTCCGAGGTCGTACCAGATGAGTGAAAAAGCACCGCTTTTAGTAATTGCGGCTGGCGGGACAGGTGGGCATATGTTCCCAGCCCAAGCACTAGCAGAAGTCATGTTGCGCAAAGGTTGGCGTGTTAAGCTAAGCACCGACGCACGCGGCGCGCGCTACACAGGGGGTTTTCCCCATTCCGTCGAGATTGAAGAAATCGCCAGCGCCACGTTTGCGCGCGGTGGTCTCTTAGCGAAACTCGCCGTGATCCCGCGTATTGCTGGTGGCGTTATTGGGACGGTCTTCAAGATGCTGGGTGATAAGCCCGTCATGGTGGTCGGATTTGGCGGCTATCCGTCTATTCCTGCACTTGCAGCGGCAACCATTTTGCGACGTCCTCGCATGATCCATGAACAAAACGGCGTGCTTGGTCGCGTCAACAAAGTTTTTGCGAAACGTGTTGATGCAATTGCATGCGGCACGTGGCCGACCGAATTGCCTGATGGCATTGAGGGCCATCACACAGGCAATCCAGTGCGTTCGACTGTCTTGGAACGTGCGGGTGCTGGGTATATCGAACCGGGTGATTACCCGATGAGCGTCCTTGTCATGGGTGGCTCGCAAGGGGCGCGCATTTTGTCGGACGTGGTTCCACCTGCGATTGCCGCTTTGCCTTTAGAAATTTTACAGAACCTACGCGTCAGCCATCAAGCCCGTGATGAAGATGGCCAGCGCGTTGCAGATTACTATGCGGAGCAGGGCATCAACGCCGACGTGCAGCCCTTTTTCCACGATGTGCCAAACCGCATGTCCGAAGCGCAATTGATCATCAGCCGTGCTGGTGCATCTTCGGTCGCGGATATCTCTGTGATTGGCCGTCCCTCCATCCTTGTTCCCTTCGCCGCTGCGACCTCGGACCACCAAAGCGCCAACGCGCGGGGCTTGGTCAGCGCAGGTGGCGCAATCCTTATGTCGGGGAGCGCGTTCAACGTGGCTTCGTTGACAGAGCAGTTGGCGCTGGTCCTCAGCAATCCAGAGGGTGCGACACAAATGGCGGGTGCGGCTCTGAGTTGCGGCAAGCCAGACGCTACAGAACAATTGGTTGCCATGGTGGAGCGCCTGGCGACAAAAGATCAAAAGAAAGACTAAGAGATGAACGCAGTTCCCTCGATGAACCCTCCCACGAAACTACCTGGTGACGTGGGTCCGATCCATTTTGTCGGCATCGGTGGTATTGGCATGTCTGGCATCGCCGAAGTTTTGTTGAACCATGGCTATGTTGTTCAAGGATCCGACCTGCGCGCATCCCCGATCACGGATCGTCTGGCCAAACTGGGTGGGCATATATTTGTCGGTCAAAAGGCCGAAAATTTAGAAAGCGCAGAAGTTGTCGTGATTTCATCGGCAATCAAGCCCGGTAACCCCGAACTTGACGAGGCCCGCCGTCGCGGATTGCCCGTTGTGCGCCGCGCTGAAATGCTGGCTGAACTTATGCGTCTTAAGCTGAACGTTGCGGTTGCGGGAACGCACGGCAAGACGACGACCACCACCATGGTTGCGACATTGCTTGATGCAGGTAAATTTGATCCCACGGTCGTCAACGGTGGCATCATCCACGCATACGGTTCCAACGCGCGTATGGGGCAGGGCGAATGGATGGTTGTGGAAGCCGATGAAAGCGACGGTACGTTTAACCGTTTGCCCGCGACCATCGCGATTGTCACTAATATCGACCCGGAACATATGGAACATTGGGGCACAGAGGAAAACCTGCACCAAGGTTTTCTTGATTTCGTGTCCAACATTCCCTTCTACGGCGTCGCGATTTGCTGCACGGATGACACCGATGTGCAAACGCTGGTGGGCAAGCTAACCGACCGCCGCGTTGTGACCTATGGCTTTAACGCCCAAGCCGATGTGCGCGCCGTTGGCCTGCACTACAAGGGCGGTGTCGCGATGTTCGACATCCACTTGCAGAACGAAGATCAAGTGATCGAGGGCTGTTTACTTCCTATGCCTGGCGATCACAACGTGTCCAACGCTTTGTCTGCCGTCGCGGTTGCGCGCCACCTTGGCATGTCGGGCGAAGAAATTCGCGATGCTTTGGCCGCGTTTGGCGGCGTGAACCGTCGCTTTACCAAAGTGGCCGACGTGGACGGCGTGACCATCATTGATGACTACGGCCACCACCCCACAGAAATCGCTGCCGTCCTAAAAGCTGCGCGTCAATCGTCTGAGGGGCGCATCATCGCGATCCACCAGCCCCACCGCTACACGCGCTTGCACCACCATTTCGAGGACTTCTGCGCCTGCTTTAACGAGGCCGATGTTGCCGCGATCACCGAAATCTACGCTGCTGGCGAAGAGCCGATTGAGGGTGCGTCCCAAGATGATCTGGTTGCGGGCCTGATCCGCCATGGTCACCGTCACGCGCGCTCTATCACCACGCAAGATGACCTGACGAAACTGGTGAAAGAACAAGCCAAACCCGGCGATATGGTTGTGTGCCTTGGCGCGGGTACGATTTCGACTTGGGCCAACGAATTGCCAGCGCGCTTGAAAGCATGAGCGCCTCACTTCTTCTAGGCGCGCTTTACGTGATCTGTGCCGCCGTGGTGGCGATGCTGCCGATCCGTCGTCAGTATTGGCCTGCGGGTCTTATGCTGATCGCAGCGCCGCTTTTGCTGGGGCTCATCGGCTACCAACACGGTTGGATCTGGTTCTTCCTCGGCATGGCCGCGTTCCTATCTATGTTCCGAAATCCCCTGCGCTACCTGTGGCGCGTCGCACGCGGCGAACGTCCGGAGATCCCAGAATGAGCCTGTCTTTGATCTTGGCGTTGCTGTGGCTTGTCACCGCCAACGAGATCGCGATGTTCCCGTCCAAGGACCACCACTGGCGCAATGCCTATGTGCTGATCGGGGTCGGCGTGCCTTTGTTGGCGTGGATCTGGTATCAGAACGGATTTTGGATCGCTCTGATCGTGTTGGTCGCGGCAATGAGTGTTCTAAGATGGCCTGTGATTTATCTGGTGAAGTGGGTAAAGGGGTTGGTTGGGCGTTAAAGACGAATTATTTCGCGCGAGAAAAAATTATTGTTTATTAACAATTGGTTATTGTGTGCGTGCGGTGTGCTGAGGGGATTGCCCTTGCTGGTCGTGTGTCTATCGCCCAAGTTGTTAATATGATTGCAGCGACAGATATTAAAGACCGTA
>NZ_JABBAM010000089.1 GCF_018607965.1 Planktotalea sp. | reverse complement strand
TGGGCAAAGCCATCTCTGGCGCGCAGGAATTCTCTGTGCACGCTCCTCGCATCGAAACTATGCAGGTTCCAACAGACAAGATTCGTGAAGTCATCGGTTCTGGCGGTAAAGTTATCCGTGAGATCGTTGAAGTGTCTGGCGCGAAAGTGGACATCAATGACGAAGGCATCATCAAGATTGCTTCGCCAAATGGTGAATCCATCAAGAAAGCCTACGACATGATCTGGTCAATCGTAGCCGAGCCAGAAGAAGGTCAGGTTTACGACGGTAAAGTTGTGAAGATCGTAGACTTCGGCGCGTTCGTTAACTTCTTCGGCAAGCGCGATGGCCTTGTGCACGTATCTCAGATTGAGAACCGTCGCCTCAACCACCCGTCTGACGTTCTTAAAGAAGGTCAGGACGTTAAGGTTAAGCTTTTGGGCTTCGATGATCGTGGCAAGGTTCGCCTGTCCATGAAAGTTGTTGACCAAACAACTGGTGAAGAAGTTTCTCCAGAAGCGGCTGAAAAGTCTGACGACTAAATCTTCTTTTAATTTGAATTAGAAAAGCCCCAGTGGAAACGCTGGGGTTTTTTTCTTGGCGTTATTCCCCGTTCGGTGCAGAAATAAGCCCGCTAAAAGTCCCTTACAAAATAATAAAGGGACACATCATGAAAAAACCTCTCGCAGAATTCATTGGCACATTCACACTCGTACTGTTCGGTTGTGGCGCAGCCGTTATCGCTGGTGGCGACATTGGCCTCACAGGCATCAGCTTTGCATTCGGCCTTGCACTGATTGGCATGGCATACGGCATCGGCTCTGTCTCAGGTTGCCACATTAACCCAGCGGTAACGCTTGGTGTTGTTGCATCTGGCCGCATGAGTATCAAAGACGCAGTTCCATATATCATCGCACAAATCGCAGGTGGTATCGTGGGCGCGCTTGTTCTGATAATCATTGCGACGGGTAAAGCAGACTACACAGTTGCGGCAAACGGACTTGGCCAAAACGGCTGGGGTGCGGGTTATCTTGGTGAATACACGATGAGCGCTGCGTTCGTGTTCGAAGTTGTTGCGACCTTCTTATTCTTGGTTGTTATCCTTGGATCAACAGGTGCTGGTGCGCCATCTGCAATGGCAAGTCTGGCGATTGGTCTTGCACTGGTTGTGATCCACTTGGTTGGTATCAATGTCACGGGCGTATCTGTGAACCCTGCCCGTTCTATCGGGCCAGCCTTGTTTGCAGGCGGCACAGCGATCGCTCAACTTTGGTTGTTTATTGTAGCGCCCATCATCGGCGCGGTTGCGGCTGGTTTCTTGTTCAAGTCAGGCTTGCTAGACGCTGAGTAAAAACAAGGGGGCATACGAGCCTGTTTTCCCCCTTTATTTACGGTTCATTAAGAACCAAACAACTATCAGTACAACAGTGTCTTCACTCACGGTTTGTACCGCGATCCCTGCCACACCTTCCCTCGTGGCGGGGATCAGATCACAACGCTTTAGTGTGACAAAACTACTGCATGAAAATTTCGAAACTCGCCCTTAGGTTGATCTGAAATTAGATATGTTAAAAATGATCCTTAGAATATTAGATTCGAGGACTGATTATGAAAAAATTCTTTTGACAGCATCTGCAATCGCACTCCTATCCAGTGCCGCAGTCGCACAAGACAGCAACCTTCGTTTTGGCTTGGGTGTTTCCACATTGGGGCCCACCCTTGAAGGGGCCTACCGCCTAAATCAAAGCTTTGCACTGCGTGGCGTGCTATCCGGTGGACTGGGTATCAATGGCGCACAAACCATTGACGGCGTGAAATACGACACCAAAGGACAATTGGGTGGTTTTGCACTGCTAGCCGACTACTACACGGGCGACACAGGCTTCCGCGTTTCTGGCGGTGCGTTTATATCCAACACAAACTTCAGCGGATCGACAACTGCTTCTCCTACCAATCCGATTACGGTCGGCAACACAACATTGACAAGCGGCGAAACAGCAAGCGCCAGCGTAGAATTTGCGCGCAAGGTTTCACCCATGCTGACGGTTGGATATGATTGGAATATCGGCCAGCGCTTCACGCTAAGTGGTGAAGTCGGCGCAATCGGAATGGGCGGCTTGAACGTCTCTGTTGTTGCACCCGCAGCCGACGTTGCGCGTGAAGTACGTAACATCAACGATGAGCTTTCCCAATTTGGCGTTTTTCCATACATCGCCATCACGGGCAGCTTCCGCTTCTAAACACGTCTTTCAGAACAATAAAAAAGGCCCAGTACTTTCGCTGGGCCTTTTCACATTTTAGCACATTCGCAAATTTACGAAGGCAACTTCGCTTTGCGCAAATACGGCAACACTTGTTCAAACGATCCAAACCGCTGTGTTGCATCCTCATTCGAAACCGTAGCAGGAATAATAACGTCCTGCCCCAGTTCCCAATTCGCAGGCGTCGCAACACCGTGCTTGGCCGAAGTTTGCAATGCATCCAAAGCGCGCAAAATCTCTGCAAAATTACGGCCCACTGTCATTGGGTAAGTCATCGACAGCTTCAACTGCTTGTCTGGTCCAATGATGAACACAGAGCGCACAGTCGCGCTATCGGCTGGCGTGCGCCCATCGGGCAAATACGCCTCGGCAGGGAGCATATCAAACGCCTTAGAAACCGCCAAACCCTCATCCGCGATAATCGGGAAACCAGCCGTGGTGCCCGCGACTGTCTCAATGTCGCCTTTCCACTTCTTGTGATCCTCAACACCGTCCACAGACACACCGATTACCTTGGTACCGCGCGCGTCCCATTCGCTGGCAAGTTGGGCAACTGCACCAAACTCGGTCGTGCAAACAGGCGTGAAATCCTTGGGGTGTGAAAACATGATCGCCCAAGCATCGCCAATCCAATCGTGGAACTGAATCGTCCCCTGATCCGTGTCGGCGGTGAAATTCGGAACGACTTCATTGATGCGAAGACCCATAACAGTACCCTTTCTTGTCGCTATTCAAATATAACTTGTCTTAACTTAGGTGCTCGACAGTTCACTTACATCCCCTCTCTTGCGCCAATGTGCGCGGGGTGACAGAGTGCCGCTGATTTGCAGGGGATCGCCCCTGTTTGCAAAGATTCTATGGGAGACCTTCAATGCAAGAGCACCGTCAATTTTATATCAATGGCGCATGGGTAAATCCCGTCGTCGCAAACGACTTCGATGTGATTGATCCATCCACAGAAGAAAAATGCGCCGTCATTTCCTTGGGTGGTCAAGCTGACACAGACGCAGCCGTTGCCGCCGCAAAGGCCGCATTTGACAGCTGGTCCCAAACATCCAAAGAAGAGCGCATCGCGCTGTTGGAAAAGCTGCTCAAAATCTACAACTCACGTCAGGAAGAAATGGCACTCGCGATGTCCATGGAAATGGGCGCGCCCATCGACATGAGCCGTGCGAACCAAGTAGGCGCAGGCAGCTGGCACCTTGATGGTTTCATCAAAGCCTTCCGCTACTTCAAATTCGAGTCTGAGTACACAGCAACAGAAATGACGCTGAAAGAGCCAATCGGCGTCTGTGCATTGATCACGCCTTGGAACTGGCCAATGAATCAGATCGTTCTGAAAGCGATCCCGGCAATCGCGACGGGCTGTACTGTCATTCTTAAACCCTCCGAAATCGCGCCGCTCTCTGGCGTTCTGTTTGCTGAGTTCATGCACGAAGCGGGCTTCCCTGCTGGTGTGTTCAACTTACTCAATGGCGATGGCATAGGCGTTGGCTCACAGCTATCCATCCACCCAGACGTGGACATGGTCAGCTTCACGGGCTCTTCCCGAGCGGGCATCCTGATCTCCAAAGCCGCCGCAGACACGCTTAAGCGCGTTAGCCTTGAATTGGGTGGCAAAGGCGCGAACATCATCTTCGCCGATGCAGGCGAGCGCGCGATGAAATACGGCGCTGATCGTTGCTTCCGTAACTCTGGCCAGTCCTGTAACGCCCCAACCCGTATGCTGGTGGAGCGTTCCGTGTATGACCAAGCGGTCAAGGTCGTGTCCGAGGCAGCTGAGAACACATCAGTCGGCCCAGCCTCTGAAGAGGGCAAGCACATCGGACCAGTCGTGTCCAAAGCGCAGTTCGACAAAATCCAAGGTCTGATCGAAGTCGGCATGGGCGAAGCCAAGCTGGTCGCGGGTGGCCTAGGTCGTCCAGACGGCTTGAACCGCGGCTACTACGTCAAGCCAACGGTCTTCGCGGACGCAACCAACGACATGCGTATTTCGCAGGAAGAAATCTTTGGCCCAGTACTGGCGATGATCCCCTTCGATACCGAAGAAGAAGCCATCGCAATCGCCAACGACACGCCCTACGGTCTGACCAACTACGTCCAGACACCCGACGACGAAAAGCGCCGCCGCGTAGCACGTCGCCTTCGCTCTGGCATGGTTGAAACCAACGCCCAAGGCTTTGCACAGGGGTCCCCATTCGGTGGCTACAAGCAATCCGGCAACGGTCGCGAAGGCGGTATCTTCGGTCTGGAAGAATTCCTCGAGATCAAGGCTGTGTCCGGCTGGAACGGCAAATCCTAAACCACTAGGGTTCTTTAAAATAAACAATGCGCCGGAGCTTTCTCTGGCGCATTTTTCTTTGCTAGGTGGATCGCGAAAGCTGACTTTGATGCAGAATGCAGCGAATGTAGACTGCTAGCCCAAAGTGCTTGATGCTACACGATTAATTATTGGCTGCTTTCCAAAAATGAACATGTTGTCACATCAGTGTTGGTCTGATCATGTTCACAGATGCTGAGCGCTCTTATTCTTTCTGTCGTGGTTTTGTTCGGGGCAGTGTTGATCTGGCCCAGAGTTGCCAATTCAATCCTTTGGCGGGCGACGATAACTCCTCTGGCTTCGATTATCGGAAGTGGCTTTTTGGTTTTAGGGCCAATACTTGATGTCAGTTATGGTGGGTATGCGCCCTTGGTCATGATTGGCCTGTGTATGTGCGATTGCATATTTGTTTGGGAGCGCGATTAGGTTTAATATTGCGGACATAGAAACGAACACTTCGCAATCTGCCTTGCTCGTCAGGCTCGAAGTTGCTGCTTCAATCGTTCTTACTTTCGCGTTCATTGTATCCGTAGCCTATTATTTGAACCTTTTCGGTGCCTTCGGGGTCAGTCTCACAGATCTGAATGACAGTTTTCATGCCAACCTATTAACGACAGCCGTCTTCATGTTGATCTTATTTACCGGCCTAATGCGCAGTTTGTCGGCACTCGAGCGGATGGAACAAATTTCTGTCGGCTTAAAGCTGGCAATTATTGCGGGTCTCATAATCGGCCTTGTAGTGCACTTCGGGCAGTTGAGCGGTGAGGGCGGATTAAAGTTCGATCAGCCACAGGTGACTGGATGGGCCAGTGTCACCCTCATGGCGGGGTTGATAGTGACTGTTCAGGGGTTTGAAACATCGCGCTATCTGGGTGCGACTTACGACGCGAAATTGCGCATCAGGTCTATGCGGTTAGCACAATGGATTTCGACAGCAATCTACTGTCTTTACATCGTCCTTCTGACCTATGCCTTTGAAAGTGATCCGCTTTCGTTGGATGAGACGGCGATCATTGATTTGATGCAGGTTGTTGCCCCGATCTTGCCACTGCTTCTTGTCGTGGCTGCGCTAAGCGCCCAGTTCAGTGCCGCAATTGCAGACACAAGCGGTTCAGGCGGCTTGATGACAGAAGTCACCAAAGGCAAGGTCACGGAAAAATTCGCCTATTCACTTTTGGTTGGCATCGGTGTTTTGTTGACTTGGACTGCAAATATATTTGAGATCATCAGCTATGCATCGCGCGCCTTTGCGCTGTATTATTCCATACAAGCCATCATTGCTGCGATCCGCGCGGCTGATCGGGGTTTGACAGGACGATCATTGCTTTTTGTCACAATGGGAATTTTAGGTGGAGCCATAACTTTGTTCGGCACACCCGTTGAGTGAAAACGGACTTTGGTTTCTCAACGACCAACGGCGGCTTCGTCCCGCAAAGCTGCCAGTCGAAGAAGATCAGCGTTGCATGCGCAATAAACATTGACCCTAATTCAAATACCCAAGCTTACTACGAATGAACTCTGCTTCTGCCGCGTTCCGCGTGGACTCCAGCGCCAGACCCAGCGCGTCCTTAGCATCACGACTTAAACCAAGCCGCTCAAAAACCTCTGCACGGGCCAGATGAAACCCTACATAACTCTGCATGTCCTTAAGCACGGCCAACGCCTCTAGGGCGCTTGCAGCCTGCTCAACCTGCCCCGCCATAGACAGCGCCACAGCTTGATTTAGGCGCACAAAAGGGGTTTTTCAAACTGCAAAAGCACTGAATACAGATCAACAATCTGCGACCAGTCCGTCGCGTTCCAGTCCGCACTATTTGCGTGAACACCGCTAAGCGCGGCCTGAATTTGATATGGGCCAACGCGCCCTTTCGCCAAACTCGCCTGCAAAATAGATGTACCCTCGTCGATCATTTCCCTATTCTAACGCGCACGGTTTTGCTGCTCAAGCGGGATCAATTCACCATCCTTACCAACCCGTGCGGTGCGCCGTGAATCATGCAACAACATTAGCGCCAAAAGGCCCTGAACCTCGCATTCTTCGGGCATCAACAGCGCGGCAATCCGCGTCAAACGGATCGCTTCATTCGACAAATCCACCCGCGTTAAGGCATCCTCAGAACTCGCCAAATACCCTTCGTTGAAAATCAAATAAAGCGTGCGCAAAACAGAACTCAACCGATCCGGCAAGTCATTCGCCTCAGGCACTTTATACGCGATCCCAGCCCTCACGATCTTTTGCTTTGCGCGGGTAATCCGCCGCTGCATTGCTTCACCCGTATCCAGAAAAGCCGCCGCTATTTGATCGGTGCTCAGCCCCCCAAGTGAACGAAGCGTTAACGCAACGCGCGACTTTTCGGCCAGTGCGGAGTGGCAACACTTGAAGATCATTTGTAGACATTCATCGGGAATCACGCCGCGTTCCTCTTCGTCTTCAAAGCTGTTTTCCAGATCATAAAGATAGCTCAACTCGGCACGTTTCGCCGCGAAACCCTTGTCACGCCGCAGCCTGTCAATCGCTTTACGCCGCGCCACTTGCAATAACCACGCGGCTGGGGATCGCGGCAATCCAGTGCGCTCCCAATGGCTAAACGCACTGATAAGCGCATCTTGCATGCAATCTTCCGCCAATTGAAAATCGCTCAGCGTCTTGACCATCACCGCCAAAATGCGCCCCCACTCTTCTCGAACAACCCGTTCGATGTCGTCCTTCAAAGCGTGCGGAAGCATCATTTCGCAGCGAAACCCTGATTATTCCCAGACAACGACAGGACGGACTTCAATCCGGCCATATCCAGACGCCGGAATCATCGCGCTGATTTTGATCGCATCGTCCAGATCTGCGCACTCAAGCAGGTAATACCCGCCCAGCACTTCTTTCGTTTCCATGAATGGGCCGTCCATCGTTTCGGTCTTTCCATCGCGCACAGACACTGTCGTCGCGGTCTCAACCCCTTGCAAAGCATCCCCTGCCACCAAACGTCCTGTTTCTTGGACATGTTTGGTTAAATCCCCAAAACCCTGCATCATCGCACCAAACTCTGGTGTTCCATGAACGGGCTGGTTAGCGGGATCTGAATAGATAAGACACATAAACTGCATGGTATTTTCCTCATTTTGGATCAAACGCACCGTGCGTCCGTATAC
>NZ_JABBAM010000059.1:18662-44053 GCF_018607965.1 Planktotalea sp. | reverse complement strand
ATGAACCCCTTGCGCGATGCCCCAAGAAGCAATCCACATCCCAATCCATGAAACAACGACAATCCGCGTATTAGCGCCAGATTATGCGCTTGGGTTTTACCAAACCCAAGCCCGGGGTCGACTATGATTTTTTCACGCTTAAGCCCATGGCGGATCGCTGTCCTAATTTGCTGATCGAGAAAATCATACACATCGAGTAACACATCTGCATAGTGCGCAGATGCTTGCATATTTTCTGGTATCCCTTGCGCGTGCATCAAACAAACCGGAGCCGATACCGCGCCGCAAAACGGGCCCAAATCAGGATCAAATTTGAAGCCCGACACATCATTCACAATGTTTGCGCCAGCATCCAGTGCCGCCTGTGCGACGCGTGCCTTGCGCGTATCAATTGAAATCGGGGTATCTAACTTTTTGCGGATTGCTTCGATCACTGGAACAGTGCGCGCGATTTCTGCCTCATAGGTCACCTCAAGAGCACCCGGACGTGTACTTTCACCACCGATATCAAGCAGATGCGCACCGTCTTGCACCATTTTTTCAGCGGCCCGCAACGCGCGCGTGGGTGAGCTGTGCAGTCCGCCATCTGAAAAGCTGTCTGGCGTGACATTCACGATCCCCATGATCACGGGTTTAGACAGATTTAACCCAGCAAGTGCTGCGCGCGGTGCAGATACGGTTTGTTGCCATGCAACAGGCGCCTCTTGCGCAGAAATTATACGGGGTGGCGACGTTCTGGATAGGTATTCAACATGCGTAAACCAGCTTTGGGTCCCCGCAAGTGACAGCGCACCTTCGGGTCGAGCAATGCCTGTTTGTGCAAGAGGTCTAAAGTAGTCCATAGTCGCCAATCTTCGCTTGATCAGCGGCGTGTGTGCGGTTCGAAATAGTGCTAATTCGCGTGAAAGATCCGCCGATTGTCAGCAGTTCTAGCGCGTTTATTTGCCCCGCAAACCAATCCGCCAGAGCAAGTGGATCCCCAACCAAAGCAATCGGGCTTTCGACTGCATCCATCACAAATTTTGACGGGGCCCAGATACTGATTTGATTGTTCTTTGTTGCCCAATCCAATTCTGTTCGCGTACCAACGACCGCACAGCGTGGTTCACGCGCCACAAGCGCCCACGCGTTTTGCTCGATTGATAACAATTCAACATGAGCGTGCGCGAGTGATCCGGGATCGCAGACAGGCTTTTGCACCGCGGCAGGTACACACAAAATCAAAGGCGCGCTCAAAGCGCTCAATTGGTCGATCCAACCTGACAAATGCGCACTTTTCATTGCATCCTGACTAAGTGCCGCGACGCGCGCGCGCTCTATGCCTTTTTTATCTTTCAAAGGCACAGCAACATCATCCAGCGTGCGCACAATTTCGACCCCAAGCGCTCCGCCCCCACGGTCCAACTTCTCAATGCGCACAAACACACGTATAGCCTGAGGCTCGGTCAGAATTCGATCGGCGACACGCTCTGCCAAAGTTTCGAGCAAATTTAACCGCTCAGCTGCGAGTTCTATATCAATTGCTTCGGTTACGCTGTCATAGGACAGGATCAAATCGACATCATCGTCCAGCTCTTTTGAGGCGTGACGCACTTCAACAACGATATTGAAACTTATCCTTTGCGTCATGTCGCGTTCGGCTTGGAACGCCCCGATTTCAACGGCGACAACATGGTCACGCAAAGAAATACGATCCAGCAGCGCGCCATCGCCACTCACCTTGGATCGCTCCAAAGGATGCGCAAAGGCTTGGTTAATCTCATCGATCATGGGGGTTACTCCGCAGATAGCACTTAAATGCCACTTAGCGGGCTACTTGTTTGTGACTGAATTCATGGGCCCGTTCAAGACGCTCTTAGTTGCGAACAACACGCGTGGGCTGGCGGTAAAAGTGATGCACACCAATCGTTGCCGTGCGTGGGAAAACACGGCTCCAATTGGGGCTAACAGCTTTAGTATGATAATGTGTCGCGCCCTTTGTCAATTTTTTGGGCATATCCAACAGCATCAACTTGGCGATTTTACGAAGACGCGCATACGTTGCTTTTTCGTTAATCTTTTCGGCGATGCCATCGCACGTGTATGTGAATTGGCACGCAAACTTGCGCCCTGTTCCTTGGTTAATCACACCACAAACACTGTCAGGATAACGCGAGCTGGCAACACGGTTCATGATCACTTCTGCCACTGCAAATTGACCTTTGACCGTTTCACCACGCGCCTCGAAATATAACGCCTCGGAAAGACAGGTCAGCGATTTTCCACCACTCGCTGCAGGAAGACCGTCAAGGAAACTACGGGTATATTCTACCGAGCCAACCTTGCCCGTACTTACGCGGCGAAAAAGGGAATCTACGCGCGTCTTTGAGAGCTTCGCCAAAGTCGCTTCGTCCTTGCGGATCATAGAAGCCAGGTCACCCGAAACAGCTTCAGCTGTCACTGATTGCGCCAATACCATGGCGATAAATACAAAGATCAGGTGTTTCATACGTCTCACAGGCGCAATTTCTACTACGCGCTACCTAACACCAATTTCCAAAAAATCCACCCCAGTCGATTTTGCGCGTTGCATGACGCAGTGCAAGCTTGGCAAAGTAACAATGATCTTCAATATCTTGTAGCCCATTCTTCGATCACTACATGACCTTGTCTAAAATCGCGAGCTGTGCCGCGGCCAGACGTGCAACGGGAACACGGAAGGGCGAGCAAGAAACATAGTCAAATCCCGCCGCACGACAAAACGCTATCGATTCGGGGTTTCCCCCGTGTTCACCACACATTGCGAGTGTTAGATCGGGACGCACCGCGCGGCCACGTTTGGCACCAAGAATTAGCAATTCTCCAACACCATCCACATCAAGCGTATGAAACGGATCCTCATGGAAGACACCTTGGGCGACGTATTCACTCATAAATCTGCCCGCATCGTCGCGAGATAGTCCATAGGTCATTTGTGTCAGGTCGTTCGTTCCAAAACTCAGGAACATAGCATTTTGTGCAATCTCCTCCGCGCGCAATGCAGCGCGCGGTGTTTCGACCATAACACCCAATTTGTATCCAAAGTTCGCACCGGTTTCGGCGCGCACTGCGGCAGCGACGATATCAATCCGCATCTTCACCAGCTCAACTTCGCGTTTTGCAGACACGAGAGGGATCATAATTTCGGGCACAATCGGTGCGCCACTCGCCTCTGCATCAATGGCCGCTTCAAAGATTGCACGCACCTGCATATCATATATTTCCGGAACAGTGATCCCTAGACGTACGCCACGCATGCCCAGCATAGGATTGTATTCCCCCATTGCTTCGACACGGCGCGTTACCTCCGACAAAGGCAGATCCAGCGCTTCGGCCAGCGCGCGGTGACCTGCGTGATCTGAGGGCAAAAATTCATGCAAAGGCGGATCAAGTAATCGAATACAAACCGGCAAACCCGACATCGTCCGAAAGAGTTCTGTAAAATCAGCGCGCTGAACGGGTAACAATCGCTCCAGTGCGGCACGTCGATCTTCACTGCTTTGCGCAAAAATCATTTCACGCATAACCGTCAGGCGGTCATCTTCAAAGAACATATGTTCCGTGCGACACAAGCCGATGCCTTGCGCGAGGAATTTTTTAGCGGTTGCTGCATCTGCAGGCGTGTCGGCATTGGCGCGAATACCAATGTCACGTTCTTCGTCTGCCCAACTTAGAAACGTCTGGAATGCATCGTCTAGCGTTGCTTCCAATAGAGTAACGCTGCCAGCGAGAATTTCACCATGGGTTCCATCGATCGTTATGACATCGCCCTCGCCAAACTCTCGCCCATCTGGAGCAGTCAGCAATTTCTGGCGGACTTGAAACCGCATTTCAGTGGCCCCCACCACACAGGGCAAACCGATGCCACGGCCAATGACTGCGGCATGGGACGTCATGCCCCCACGTTCAGTCAGAACCGCATTTGCAGCATGCATACCGCGAATATCCTCTGGGGATGTCTCTCGACGCACAAGAACACAGGCCTCCCCCCTTGCCGAGTACGCCTGTGCATCCACCGCAGAAAATACAATTTTGCCCGTCGCAGCGCCTGGGCTGGCAGCAACACCTCGTCCAGCGACATCGCGCGGCAGGGTTCGGTCGACCTGTTTATGCAGCAATTCATTCAACGCCGATGGTGGTACGCGCATCAACGCCTCTTGACGGGTGATGATTTCATCCTCAGCCAAACGCACAGCAATCCGAACCGCAGCTCGGCTCGTGCGCGTTACGCGAACACCATCCAGCAAATGCACGCGCCCGTCTTCGACAACAAACTCAACCTGCATTTCTTCACGCAACTTCGTCCGCATAAGTGTGGCACAAGCGATCAATTTGGTAAATGCGTCCGGTGCTAGTTCCTCTAGCGACGGACCACGTGGGTCACGTTCAAGGAACAACGCTTCTGCACCGCCGTCCAAAGCGTCGCGCCCTTGGCTTTGGCTCAAGTAACGCCCTGTCAGCTGCATAAGGCCAGTTTCTTGATCAACAAGATGCAACACGCCCGAACCACACTCGCCCCGCCCAAACCCAAGCGCCATAGATTGCACAACAAGCCCCAGACCCGCATCCGCAGGCGCACCTTTCGCTTGTCGCAACAAACGCGCCGATGTGCCGTCCCAAGCGCGCGCCATCGAACGCAAAACTTCGCCCAATTGAACTGCCGGGTCCTGCGGAAACGGCTCATCCGTTTCTTCTTCGTATGCACGCAAGGCCGCAACCAACGACGCCTGCCCTTCCGTACCAATTTCATCAAAAACATCCGGATCAAGACGCGCAACTAATATCGCATAAGAATGAACAAACCGTGCATACAATGACGCCGCAGCCTCAAGTCCCAGCCGTGCACTAAAATCAGCGCAACGCGCATCATTCATACCGATGTTCAAAATCGCACTGGGGCCGCCCCAATCTGGATCCTCAGATGATGGACGTACACACAGCAACTCACCTGCCTCAAAAGGCGACAGCAAAAGACCCATATCCGGCATTTCGCCGCGTCCGATATTATGAACAGCCTCAAAAGACAAACCAACCGTGCGCGGCACCGGTAACTCAAGGCGCACCAGACGCTGCAAACACTTTGTACGCCCGCCATGGGTCGTCACATGCACAGGCGCGTCTGCTGTAATCAAAGTTGTATGCGGATTATTCTGCACTGCGGCACCCCTTTAGGTTACGCGCAGCATAGACCCCAATTCAAATGGTGCAAGCGCAGCAATTTCGCCACCCTTCCCCTTTCAAAAAATATCCCCGCCGGAGGCATCCGCCTGCCCCTAAAGGCAGGCTGAAAAAGCGCGCGAAGCGCTCAATCCCTTATCCTTCAACGCGCGTCAGATCAGCAACCGACCTGACAAGTTTGCGAATATCGCTGAGCAAGTTCAAACGATTCCGGCGCACAGTCGTGTTGTCAGAATTCACCTGCACCGCGTCAAAGAATGCATCAATCGGCGCACGCAAGGCCGCCATAACTGTCATCGCGGCTGCAAAATCCTCGGACTCTAAAGCCGCTTCAATGCTCGGCCCCTCAGACGCCAAAGACGCGAACAACGCACGTTCTTCGTCGGTTTCGGCAAACTTCACATCCGCGCCGTAAGAATACTCGACCCCGTCTTTTTCTTCTTCTTTGGACAGAATGTTGTTGGCCCGCTTAAATCCTTGCAACAGGTTGGTGCCATCCTCCGTCTTCATAAACGCCTCAAGCGCAATCGCACGCTTCACAAGCATTGCCAGATCGTCATTGCCGTCCATCGCAATGCACGCATCAATCACATCATGGCGCACGCCTTGGTCGCGAAGATAGACTTTGAGGCGGTCGTGGAAGAAGGATAGGAGATCAACAGCGTTTGCGCGCTCATCAGCTCTGGACAAAACGCTTGAGAGCCTCAAATTCAGATCATTCTCCAACACCAACCGAATAACGCCAAGCGCAGCACGTCTCAACGCAAACGGATCTTTCGACCCTGTTGGCTTCTCATCAATCGCCCAGAATCCAGTCAGCGTATCAATCTTGTCCGCCAACGACACCGCAACCGATACCGGCGCAGTTGGTACGGCGTCCGATGGACCCAAAGGCGCGTAGTGCTCTTCAGCCGCTGCAGCAACAGCCACTGTTTCACCTGCCGTTTCAGCATAATATCGGCCCATCAAGCCCTGCAATTCAGGGAATTCGTAGACCATTTCAGACGACAAATCCGCTTTCGCCAAACGCGCGGCGCGCTCGGCCTCGTCCGGCTCAGCACCAACAACAGGTGCCAGCTCACGTGCCAAAGCGGCGATGCGATCAATACGCTCGGCTTGTGTTCCCAGCTTGTTGTGGAAGGTCACGTTAGACAGCGCAGAGGTCCACGCCGTCATATCCGACTTGGCAGTACGCAGATCGTTTTCCCAAAAAAACTTCGCATCCGACAAACGCGCGAACAGGACCTTTTGATTGCCCGCGAGAATAGTCGCCCCGTTGTCCGCCGTTTCACGGTTCGCAACCGTGATGAAGCGTTCGATCAAACCCGACTTCGGGTTCTTTACTGAGAAAAACTTCTGATGTTCTTTCATGGATGTTTGCAGCACTTCTGGCGGCAAGCCCAAGAAATCTGGTGCAATCTCGCCCATTAAGACCACGGGCCACTCAACCAATCCCGCGACTTCGCGCAAAAGACCCGCGTCCTCAACAACCTCAAGTCCGTTTGCAAAGGCTTGGTTTTTAGCATCTTCCCAAATTGCATCCACACGCTCACCCGCGCTCAGCACAACAAATGCGCGTTTTAGTTGGGCCTCATAGTCTTCAAAACTGTTCACAGTGATCTGTTTCGGGGCCATAAATCGATGGCCATGGGTGGTCTTGCCAGAGGTAATTCCGTCCACGTCCAAGGGCACGACTTCGCTACCCGCTTCATCATTCAAAACACACAAGATCGAATGCAAAGGACGCACCCAGCGCAAAGAACCCGCACCCCAGCGCATGGATTTTGGCCAAGGGAACGTGCGGATCGTCTTTTCCAGCACGTCTGCAATGATTGCAGCCGCAGGGCGGCCGGGCTTTTCGATCGACGCAAAATAGATCGCGCCTTTTGGCGTGTCGCGTTCTTCCAATTGATCTCGGGTCAGACCCGCACCGCGCAGGAACCCCTCAATCGCTTTGTCTGGCGCGCCAACTTTGGGGCCTTTGCGTTCCTCAAACACAGTCGGGCTGTCGGCCAGCAGACCTTCAACTGTCAGGCACAAACGACGCGGCGTCGAAAACGCGGCCGCAGAGGCATAGGTCAAACCCGCCTCAACCATGCCGTCGGTCATCATCTTTTTCAGGTCATCCGCCGCCTTGCCTTGCATGCGCGCTGGAATTTCCTCGGAAAACAGTTCGATTAGCAGATCAGGCATCAGTTATTTCCCTCAATATCGTCACGGGGCGGGCAAGACTCGCCTGTGGGCGAGCCGTCGTAGGCTTTTGCGCCGCAGTCATTCAATTCATGCCAGATGTAACCGCGTCCGTCCTCGGTGACCGCCACAACGCGGTCGACACCGTATGCGATGTTCTTTTCAGAAAGAAAGGTCAGCGCAGTCCCCACATTGAGCTCAGCGCCAATCGCGTCTGCGTCAAAGCAATCAAACCAAGCCGGCGCGATGCGCGGTTGCGCGTTTTCAACAGGTACATAGGTTTCTGTCAAAAGCGAATGGTTCATGTCAGTGGTGAAACACGCGCGGTAGCGAATGGGCGAACTGTCCGCATCGATGGCTTGGAAATTCTCGTATAGGATCGGTTCCAGCTCACCTGACACGAAGCTGACCAAATGCACGTCGTCGCCCGTTGCGACAATCTCGTCATAAAATGCGTAGACCTGTAAATAATACATGGCCCCGCCTGCTAGAAGCGCTGATAACACGGTAAACCCCGCTAAAAACTGACCTAATCTCATTGAACAAACCCACCTGCGTCGGTCTGCACGAACGCATCTGCACAGGCTTTGGCGAGCGTGCGTACACGTCCGATGTAGGCTTGGCGTTCCGTCACAGAAATCACGCCGCGTGCATCGAGCAGGTTAAAGATGTGGCTGGCCTTGATGCATTGATCGTAGGCTGGATGCGCCATAATGATGCGTTTGCCTATCTTTGGATCATCGTGTTCTTGGCTCAGAATGCTCGCACATTCGGCTTCGGCTTCTTCAAAGTGACGCAGCAGGACGTCGGTGTTCGCCACATCGAAATTCCAACGCGCGTATTCTTCTTCTGTCTGCTTGAACACGTCACCATAGCTAAGCGCAATTGGTGATTGCGGATCGTTGTAGGGCATGTCCATCACGTGATCGGAGTTCAAAATATACATCGCAAGACGTTCCAGACCGTACGTCAATTCGCCTGCAACAGGCGCGCAATCATGGCCACCTACCTGCTGAAAATATGTAAACTGACTGACTTCCATACCGTCACACCAAACTTCCCAGCCAAGACCCCACGCGCCAAGCGTCGGGCTTTCCCAATCATCCTCAACGAAGCGGATGTCGTGCATGCCCATGTCGACGCCAATCGCTTCAAGCGAGCCGAGGTAGAGCGCCTGCAAATCGGGTGGGCTGGGTTTGATCACGACCTGGTACTGATAGTAGTGCTGAAGTCGGTTCGGGTTCTCGCCGTAGCGTCCATCCGTGGGGCGGCGCGAGGGTTGAACATAGGCCGCGGCCCAAGGTTTGGACCCAAGCGAACGCAAAGTCGTCGCAGGGTGAAATGTACCCGCGCCCACTTCCATGTCATAGGGCTGCATGATCGCGCAGCCATGCTTGGCCCAATAGGCCTGCAAACGCAGAATAATCTCTTGAAATGATTTAGGTTTTTCTAAGCTCATCGCACTCGCCGCCAATTGCCGCACGCGCATTGCATGCCTTTGCGCCTGATTAGCCTTTGCGCCACGAAGGGTCAATCAATCAAGATGTCGCGTCGATCACAGATAAGTTGCGCAATATGCTGTGGACTATTGCCACAAAATTGCCGAAAACCGCTCGTAAGATGCACCAATTCCACGGCTACCTGTTCGTGTGCAACGTCATTGACCGTTCAGCAGTTCGATTTACGAGGCCTTTTAGTATGAAACGCATCTTCCTAACCTTCACTTTGATCATTCTTGCGATGCTTCGTCCTGCATTCGCACAAGACGCCGCATGGGTGCAAATCGAAGCCCAGCCCAGTTTGAACGCTGCGGAAGCGCGCGCACGCGCGTACGGGGCCGCTCTTCCTGATGTGAATGGCTTTTCATTAGGCGGTGGTTGGTACGCAGTCGCGCTTGGACCCTACTCAGGCGAGGACGCCGAAACAGTCCTACGCGGATACCGTAACGAAGGCCGCATTCCACGCGACAGTTTCATCGCCTTCTCTGCGTCTTTCCGTCAGCAATTCTGGCCAGTGGGTGCAAACCTGCTGGACGTAACGCCTTTGGCCCCAGACCTTCCAGCCCAAGAGCCTGCTGAAGTCGTTGCACAAGCGCCCGCTGTGGTCGAACCAGCACCCGTTCTTGAAGCCCCCGATGAAACCCCACGTGAAGCCCGCGCAAGCGAGGCCGCTTTGAGCCGTGATGAGAAGAAAGACCTGCAAGTCGCTCTAGAGTGGGCAGGCTTTTACAATGCCGCCATCGACGGTTCTTTCGGTCGCGGCACACGCAATTCCATGTCCGCATGGCAAGAGGCAAACAACTTTGAACCCACTGGCATTCTGACTACCAATCAACGGGTCGCACTGTTCAAGCAATTCAACGCGGTTTTGGACGGCATGGATATGCGTATCGTGGAAGACGCCGACGCGGGGATCGAAATCGTACTGCCGATGGGTGCTGTGAAATTTGATCGCTACGAATCCCCATTCTCGCATTTTGAAAGTACGGGCAAAGTTGAGGGTGCAAAGGTCGCTTTGATCAGCCAAGCCGGCGATCAGAACACTCTTTTTGGTCTGTATGATATCCTACAAACGTTAGAGATCGTCCCGCTTGATGGCGCACGTAAGCGTCGCAAAAACGACTTTACGCTTGTGGGCGAAAACGAAACCTTCATTTCCCACACAGAGGTCAGCCTGAAAGACGGTCACGTTAAGGGCTTTATGCTCACGTGGCCCGTTGGTGATGAGGAACGCCGCACGCGGATCTTGGGTGAAATACGCGCCAACTTTACGCGCCTTGGCGGTGTTTTGGATGTCACGGCGGGTATGGATGAAACCCAGCGTCTTGATCTGGTGTCTGGCCTGAAAATTCGCACACCGAAGCTGTCGCGTAGTGGGTTCTTTGTGACCTCTGCTGGCATAGCCTTAACCACGTTGGAAGCGGTTCAGTCATGTACACGCATCACGATTGATGGCGACTACGACGCAAAGGTTACGGCAACCGACGACGCCAATGGCCTTGCACTGATCTCGCCAAATGAGGCCCTCGCGCCATCTGGTGTTGCCAGCTTTAGCGCCGGCTCTCCCCGTTTGAAAACCGAAATTGCTGTCGCAGGCTATCCGTTTGAAGGCGCGCTGAACGCACCCACGTTGACCTACGGTATGCTCGCAGATCTGCGCGGCCTTGGCGGTGAAACAACATTGAACCGCTTGGAAATGAACGCCATGTCAGGTGATGTGGGTGGTCCTGTCCTGAACAAATCCGGCGCGATTATCGGCATGTTGGCACCCAAGGAAATGAAAGGGCGCACGTTGCCTGCGGGCGTTGGGTTTTCCATTCCAAACGACGTGATCGCTGCCTTGCTTTCAGGCGCAGGCGTAAGCGCTAAAACGGCGCAACCTAGCCCCTCAATCGCAGCAGAGGACTTGGTCAGCATCGCAGCAGACATGACCGTTTTGATTAGCTGCTGGGAATAACGCCTAACCGTTCAAAATATCTGGCGTCACATGAATAAGCGTTGGTCCATCGTGGATCAGCGCTTTTTTCACGACACGCGCAAGGGCCTCTAGAGAATTCGGGCGCGCACTGGCTGCCCCGTATGCTTCGGCCAGTTTGCAGAAATCAGGGTTTTGCGCGACAACCGCATTTGGCGCGATCTGGCTGCGCACCATAGAGTCTTCGATCTCTTTCAGCTTACCGTTGTCCCAAAGGATGATCGGCAGGCACAGGTTCAGCTCTACAGCCACACCCAATTCTTGCAGGGTATACTGAAACCCATAGTCCCCTGCGATTGCGATCGTTGGCTGATCTCCAACACCGATCTTGCCACCAATCGCAGCAGGCAACGCATAGCCAAGCGTGCCAAATCCGAACGGGTGATGCCAATGCGCAGGGTGCGCCATGTCCCAAACTTCTTTGGCCACATAGGCAAATTGGGTCATGTCGGAATAGATCATGGTGTCATCAGGCAAGGCTGCGCGAAGTGCGTCACAAATTGGCACAATTCCCGGGCGCTCCGCATCCGTTTGCGCGCGCCATTGCGCACACTTTTGCGACACCATTTTAGCATCCCAGCACGGGGCACGATCATTGACGCGCGCGGGGATCGCGATGGCCATCGCGCGCAAGAAGACCTCTGCATCACCGTGGATCAAAAGATCACCCGCTTTGCCCTGCGCCAACACGCTTGGATCAAGATCAACGCGGATCATCGGACAAGAATGGCCCAGATCGTCGCGCCAAAGATCGACCTCAGCCAGTTCCGTTCCAACTGCAATCACAAGATCAGCCTGCGCAAAAATATCTGCCGTTTCACCCCGCGCAAGCGTGGAGCCAAAATTTAACGGCGTTTCCAGCGGAACCACGCCGCGCCCCGCGTATGTGGTGAAACTGGCAGCACCCGTCATGCGCAGCAAATCACCAACGACCTCTGCGCCCACGACAGCGCCGCCGCCGAAAACAAATATTGGTTTTTGGGCAGCAAGCGTCAAAGCCACCGCCTTGTACATCTGCTCAAGCGGCGCTTGCGGTTTGACTGTGACAGGCAAAGGCAACGCAGCAGGTTCTGCCAAAGATCCACCCAAAGCAATCGGCACTTGCAGATGTTTTGGCCGTGCCCGTGCGCTTGAAAATTCACTAAACGCACGATCCACCAGGGCATAGGCAGCACGCGCGCTGCGCGCTTCTTCAGACCAATCGCAAACCGTGCGCGCAGCAGCGGCTTGATCCAGCATCTGGTGCAACTGTCCGCGTTTCGCCGCTGTTTCATTCAAGCACGAAGAGATCGCCAGAATTGGCACGCTATCAGAATAGGCCTGCCCCAGCGCGGTCATCGCGTTGCAAAGGCCCGGCCCCGTGATGACATAAGCCAGCCCAGGCTTACCGGTCGCGCGCGCATACCCATCGGCCATGAACGCGGCACCTTGTTCGTGGCGCGCCAAAACATGGGTCAATCCCGCCTCTTCAATCCCGCGATACATTTCGACGTTATGCACGCCGGGGATGCCGAAGATCACCTCGACACCGCGCGCTTTTAGCATGTGCGAAATTTGTGCACCTAGGGGTCGCTGGGTCATATTAGCCTCTCCAAAATCCAACCGTCAGAATGGCGTAAACAGCCATCAATTCCAAACGCCCGATCAACATACCCGCGGCCAAAAGCCATTTGGCTGCATCGTTCAATCCACCGTAGTTGCCCGCTGGTCCAATCTCTGGCCCAAGGCCCGGACCAATGTTGGCCAAAGCCGCGGACGCACCCGAAAGCGCCGTGATCATATCAAGCCCCGTCATGCTAAGCACAACCGCGAGCAGACCCATGGTCACGACGAAGAAAACGAAGAACGACATGACAGAACTAAGAACATCTTCGCTGACTGTGCGGCCCTCATAGCGGGGGCTGAATACGCCGTTGGGTGAATGAATGCGGCGCATCTGGGTGCGGATGGAGGCGAACAAAAGCTGGTAGCGGAATATCTTGATCGAACAGGCCGTCGATCCCGCACAGCCGCCTATCAGACCCGCAAAGAAGAACAGCGCAACAAGAAAAGAGCCCCAAAGCATGTAGTTCGCGCTGGCGTACCCCGTGCCTGACACAATGGAGATGATGTTGAACAGTGCTGTTCTGAACGCGGGTTCAAACGCACGATCTTGGACCAGTGCAAGAACACCTGCACACAAGATCACAAGCACCCCGATTGTCATCAAGAACCCACGTACCTGCGCGTCACGAAACACGGCCGTTTGGTTGCCGTTCAACAATTGCACGTAGCGCACGAACGGAAGTGCGGCGAGGACCATAAACACAGCAGCGACGTACTCAATCGGGCCAGAAAACGCGCCAAATGAAGCGTCGTAATTCGCAAAACCACCCGTCGCAACGGTCGTCATCGAATGCACACTTGCATCAAAAGCGTTCATGCCAAACAGCATATACGTGACCGCGCAGATCAACGTTATACCAACGTAAATGTAGGAAATTTGAGTAGCGATTGCAGTGGCGCGGGGCAAGATTTTGCCCATCGTATCAAAGCCTTCCACACGGAAGATCTGCATACCACCAACGCGCAGCTCGGGTAAAAACACCATCGCGACGACAATGATACCGACACCACCCAACCATTGCATAAGCCCACGCCAGAGCAAGAGACCCTTAGGCAATGTGTCCAAACCACTGATCACCGTAGAGCCTGTGGTCGTTAGGCCTGACATCGCTTCAAAGAATGCATCGACAAAACGCAGCTCGGTCGCACCAAAAATAAAGGGAAGTGCGCCAAACACCGGCAATGCAAGCCAAACACCAGTCGTTAAAAGAAAGGTTTGCTGAATGCTCAAGCCCTCTTTCACACCGTTAGCGCATGCGAGGGCGATAAGGCCTCCGACAAGACCTGTGATTAGTGCACTTTGTAAGAAAACGGGCCAGTGGCCACGACCCTCGGCCAAATCGACGAGAAGGGGCAGCAACATGGCCACCCCTAACATCATGACCAAAAGGCCGATTACATATCCAACAGGGCGCAGGTCCAGCATAGGACGAAGGCTTGTCGCGAAGCTTTGCGGCTGTCAAGCACAGACGCGCCGCTTAATCCCGCGGGATGCGTTTTTAGAAGCTGTAGAGATCTCGGAAGACGTGACGCGCGATGTCTTCGCGGCGCAGGCCGATCTTTGCGAGCTTGTCGTCACTCATGCTGTTGTAGTGCTCGAACTCAGAAGAGCGCATGCGCCCTTCAATCATGCTGTTGAATGCACTTTTGAAGCCTGCGCCAATGCGCTGCAAGATGCCGGAAGACTGTGGTGCGGTATAATCAAGAATTGCCATTTGGTGTACCTCTTACTATGAATACGTGTCTCTAATGAACCTAGCACCTAGGCTAACGTATTATAAGATCAGGGGAATTGTTTATTCTGCATTGCAGCAATGCGTCTGCGGCATTGCTGACGTATGGGCAAGCCTTATCCGACGTGGAACAATGTGCTGAACAGCTTGGGATCAAGACTGGTCGCAGCAAAGCTTGGCCCTTCGGTCAAAACGCTGACTGCGTCATGGCTGTGCAGGCTCTCTTGATGGGACGCGACAACGCGGAAATCACCGATACGTTCATCATGCAAAAGCTGTTCACAAAACAGGCGTGCGGCGTCTTCTACAAAGATCGGGTTCGCCGCGTTCAGCTCTGCAAAGGCTTGTTCGTCTTCGCGTTTCACCATGACTTGGGTTTCGGTTGGAACGGCCATGCGGCAATGATCAATAAGGTCTTCGAACCACAGAATTTGTTTGCCAATCAGCTCTACAGAAATGCGCGCGACAGAACGTTGCGAATGTGGTGTGGCCAACTGCCCGCGTTCACGGCGTGCATGTTCGCTGAGTTCCAACGAACAAGGACAGGTTGACGAATACACGTAATCCACATGCATGAACTTTTGGCGCACGCCGTTCTGTTCGGCCAGTTCCAAAGCGATGTCGTAATACTGATACCCCGACAGGCCAGACCGCAGGCTTTCGATTTTCACGGGGAAGGAAAACCGCATCTGTAGGCGTGCATCAAAGCTCTCAAGGTCGGACTTATAATCATCCAGTGCTTCTTCGATCACATCAAAACTAAACGTTTCTTCGGCGCGGCGATAAAAGGTGCGCATAATGCGCGACATGTTAATGCCCTTCTTGTCCGCCTCTAGGCTGACTGTGCCCGTGACCGAGGTCTCAAGCGATAGGTCTCCACCATGTTTCGTGTGAAAGCGGATAGGCAGGCGGAAATTCGAAATGCCTACGTGCTGGATCATTTGCTGTGACCCACGGATCAGCGAAGCGGGCCCATTCTGCAAGTCAGGCAAAGTCGCCTTGTAGGCTGGGGTACTTTTAAAATCATCGGGGTAATCACTGCGCAACTCGGGATATTCATTACCGCCCAGCAACGCACGCAGCTTTGGATCAAGCGCGTTGATTTCGTCCGCACTTGCCTTGCTTGCCCATGCCTTCAAGGTTTTCAAAGTCGCAAGCGCGTCATCCGTGCTTGCCGTCTCATCTGTGACCGCTGTTTGCATATTCATTTCCGGCCCCCCAAGAGCACTGTGTGGGTCCATGTATAAACGCACGCGCTGATTTTCCTATGCTTTAAAACATGTGACCCCACCAAAAGGCGAAGCGATACGGCTCAAATGCGACAGCTCGGGTCGAAATCAGCATTGCCTTTCTACACCGCCCCCGCAACACTGTTGAAATACTTGGGAGCTCTACCGAAATGCACAATATTCTTGATCTCGATCTCTATCCGCTCGACCAGCCAGAAAGCCCTGCGTATGCCGCCCTTGTGAAACGCTGTCAGGCCGATCTTGAAGCCGATGGAATGTTCAATCTTGAAGGCTTTATGCGCCCTGCGCCGATATCTGCGACACTGGACTACACGCTGCCCAAGTTCGACACAGAAGCGTTTCGCCATGAACGTAAGCACAACATCTATTTCAAGAAATCCATCGCTGATGTACCGGATGATTCTCCGCTTTATTCTGAGTTTTCAACATCGAACCTGACGCTGTGTGGTGACCAAGTGGCCGGTACGCCTGTCAGCCAGCTCTACGAATGGCAGCCCTTCATCGACTTTCTTTCTGCCGTGATGCAGCGCCCTGCCCTTTATCCAATGGCCGATCCGCTGGCGTGTTTGAACGTGATGGCATATCGCGACGGACAGGGTTTGAATTGGCATTTCGATCGCTCTGAATTCACGACAACATTGTTGCTGCAAGCCCCGATCAAGGGCAGCACATTCCTCTATCGCACGGACCTGCGCAGCCAAGACGACCCTAACTATGAGGGCGTCGCAAAGCTAGTGCGCGGGGAAGATCCTGACGTGCGCTCACTTGATGCGGCAGCTGGAACCTTGAACGTCTTTCGCGGCGTGAACACCCCCCACTGCGTGACACCTGCCGAGGGCGCGCGCCCCCGCATTGTGACGGTTCTGACTTATTACGAAACGCCGGGTGCTGTGTTTACCAAAGAAGAGCGCCTTGGATTTTACGGACGCACGTCCTAGGTCAAGCGTGATCTAGCGCCTGCAAGATATCGCCGATCAGATCGTCGGTATCTTCAATGCCAAGGCTAAGCCGGATCAAACCGGGCGTTATACCCAGCATTTTTTTCTGCTCCTCCGGCAAGCGTTGATGCGTGGTCTGCGCGGGCGGTGTTGCGATGGTTTTCGCGTCGCCAAGATTGTTTGAAATCAAAGCGATTTTTAAGGCATTCAGCACGCAAAACGCCGCCTCTTTTCCGCCTTTCACATCCATCGCCAACATCGTGCCACCATTACCCATTTGGCGCATGACCAATTCATGCTGCGGGTGGCTCGCGTGGCCTGGATAAATCAAACGCGCCAATTTGGGGTGACCCACCAAAGCCTCTGCCAGCTTCGCCGCCGTTGCAGATTGTGCGCGCACACGCAGGTCCATTGTTTCCAAACCCTTGAGCATGATCCACGCCGTAAACGGGCTCATTGAGCCGCCGGTGTGCTTCATGTAGGCTTCTACTTTTCCGCGTATTAAATCCTGTGGACCAAGAATAATGCCGCCCAACGCGCGACCCTGTCCGTCGATGTGTTTTGTTGCGGAATACACAACGATATCAACACCCTGTTCTACTGCTTTGGAATAGGTCGGCGTCGCAAAGACGTTGTCCGCGACAACCAATGCGCCAACAGCGTGCGCCATTTCGCTGACGGCTTGGATGTCGACGACTTCCAATGCAGGATTGGACATTGTTTCAAAGAACACCAGAACGGTGTCGTCACGGATCGCAGACTTCCAAGCACTAAGATCTGTGCCATCTACCAAGGTCACGTCGATCCCGAAACGCGGCAGAATTTCATCAAGGATATACAGGCACGACCCAAACAATGCGCGTGATGCAACCACGTGATCCCCAGCTTTCAAGAAAGACATCAACGCGCCGTTCACAGCAGCCATGCCAGAGGCCGTTGCAAAACCGTCTTCACAGCCCTCAATCGCGGCCATGCGTTCTTCGAACATTGCGACCGTAGGATTGCCGTAACGTGCGTATATAAATTCGTCTGGTTCGGACTTGATAAAGCGTGCTTCGGCTTGCTCGGCTGTGTCGTAGACAAAGCCTTGTGTCATAAAGATCGCTTCGCTAACCTCGCCCCATTGGCTACGTTTGACGCCACTGTGAACTAATTTTGTACGTGTGTTCCACTCTTCGCTCATGTCGTTCTCCATGCGCGGGGCCCTGCCCCACGAAAAAACCCCGATGCGGTCAAGCAAACGGGGATCCCGAACACTGACCTTTTAGCGGCATATTTAAAGTGGCCCACAATCCGGTATCAAATCGCCACATGGTCTAATTAAGGCTGCGCGTTCAGGGCGTCAACGCGGATTTCACCTACTCTTCGATTTCCATGTATTTCTGAAGGGCTGCAAATTGCGCCCAAAGGAAGCCGAACAGCAGAATTGGAAAGCCAAAGGTTTCGATTTTCACCCACGCGTCCGTGGACATTGTGCGCCAGATCAGTTCATTGCCCACTGCAAGTGCGCCAAACATCATAGTTAGGCGACGGGTCAGGATCATCCAGCCTTCTTGCGCCATCGGAAGCGCGTCAGAAAGCACATAAGCAAGATAACTTTTGCCACGTACAAGGCCGATTCCTAGGATCACCGCAAAGAAACCATAGACCAGTGTCGTCTTCATTTTGAAGAAGCGTTCATCGTTGAAATAGGCCGTAAGGCCACCGAAAAAGATCACCATGAACGCTGTGAATGCTTGCATACGGCTTAGCTTACCCGTAAGAAACCAAAGCACGCCCATTGCGATCAAAAGGATCGGCACAAAGGCGACTGTAGCTGTAATGAACCCGGAATATTCAGTTCCAAAAACCATATATGTGTTGTCGCGCATCCGGAGGTAGAGCAGAAAAAACACGAGTGTGGGGCCCAGTTCAAGCACCTGCTTCAAGATCGGGTTGATGGTCTTTTCGTCAGCCATGTTCGGCTCCTTCTTGGCGCTCAGCCAGCAAATTCTACGATCACAGCGCCGAGCGCGATGAGTGCCATGAGGGCGATGCGTCTTGGGCCGACTGTTTCTTTCAAAACCAGCCAACCGATCAGGGCCGCGAAAACCGTTGATGTTTCGCGCAAAATGGCGGCTTCGCCGACCTTGTCAAGGCGCGTTGCCAGCATAATTGAGCCAAATGAGGCAAATGCGATTAAACCGCCTGTAATCCCACGCAAGGCAAGCGGTGGCAACGCGGGTGGGTTTTGCATGCGACGATAGTGGAGATACGCAATTGGCGGGATCGCGATCCCATCAATAAAGAAAAACCATGCAAGAAATGTGAACGGGTCAGCCGTCGCACGAATGCCGTAAGCGTCGTATGTCGTGTAAAACGCCACGAAGAGGCCCGTCGCGACGGCCAGCCACAATGCAGGGACCAATGTCGCGCGATCTCTCACGAGGTAGAAATAGTTGTAGGCCGCAAGTCCGAAGATGCCGCACAGCAGGACAAGAACGCCGAACCATTGGACGGCATTGAACGTTTCGCCGAAAATCAGATACGCGCCAAAGACCGCAAACAATGGCCCCGTCCCGCGCACGACCGGGTAGACAACAGTGTAGGCGCCCTTGGTATATGCGAACGCTTGGAGCAGTTTGTAGCCAAGATGGATGAAGAATGCGCCAGCAAAGATTGGCCACATGTGCGGTTCAGGCCACGGCACCACAAAGAACGCGATGGGAGCTGCCATAATGCAATAACTGGCGTCAATCGCGCCGCGTGATAGCCATGGATCATGGCGCCCCTTTTGGAGCGCACCGAAGACCGCATGAAGGAAGGCCGCACTGAGTGCGAGCACAAGAGCGACGTCATGGCCCGCTTCTGTTCCCTCGAGTGAGATGAGCCAGTCAGACAGGCTCATGTCTGACGTGCTGGGGGCCAGCCCCCGCCGCGCTTTGCGCGTCTCCCCCGAAGTTTAATTGGAAAGATGAAGGTCAAAGAGTGCGGCCTGTGAGGGCGTTTGCGAAGTCTTGGGGATCGAAGGCATCGAGATCGTCAATTTGTTCGCCGACACCGATGGCATGGATTGGAAGACCGAATTTATCCGCAAGTGCGACCAGCACACCACCTTTTGCCGTGCCATCTAGTTTAGTCATGACAAGACCTGAAACATCCGCGAGTTTTTGGAAGGTTTCCACTTGGTTCAGCGCGTTCTGTCCCGTAGTCGCATCGAGCACGAGCAATGTGTTATGCGGCGCGCTTGGGTCTTTCTTGCGGATAACGCGCACAATTTTGGAGAGCTCTTCCATCAGGTCAGCGCGGTTTTGTAGACGGCCAGCGGTGTCGATCATCAAAAGATCTGCGCCATCTGCTTCGGCCTTGGTCATTGCATCAAACGCAAGGCTGGCAGGATCAGAGCCTTCGGGCGCAGTAAGGACTGGAACGCCCGCACGATCGCCCCAGACTTGGAGTTGTTCCACCGCAGCTGCGCGGAACGTGTCCCCCGCTGCGATCACAACGTGCTTGCCTGCCGCTTTGAATTGGCTGGCAAGTTTGCCGATTGTTGTTGTCTTGCCCGAGCCGTTGACACCAACAACCAGCACAACCTGTGGTTTTTTGGGATAGATCGGCAGCGGTTTTGCAACGGGTTCCATGATTCGCGCGATTTCTGTGGCAAGCAGGTCTTTGATTTCATCCGTGGACAATTTTCGCCCCATGCGCCCTTCGGCCATGTTCGCTGTGACGCGCAGCGCTGTATCGACGCCCATATCTGAACTGATGAGCAGCTCTTCAAGTTGTTCGAGCATGTCGTCGTCAAGCACACGTCGCGTGACCGCCTTGGGTGTTGCGCGGCCCATAAGACGTCCCAAAAGACCGCTTTTGGGAGCGAGAGTGGGCTCGGGTTCAGCAGCAGGTGCGACTTCAACCTTCAGCGTCGGCATGACCGCAACTGGCTCTGGCTCTGGCTCTGGCTCTGGCTCTGGCTCTGGCTCTGGAGTTATCTCAGCGAACTCAACGGTATTCAACACGGGTTCGGATGACGCTTCATCGTCTTGCACGACCGTGTCAACTTCACCACCCTCTTCAATAATCGCATCTAAACCCTTTTCGAGCTTGGAGGACGACTTGAACAATTTGTCTTTAAGCTTCTTGAAAAACGCCATGCGCAAAACTCCACTAGTGACCTCCACCTAAAGATGAATGGCGTGATTTGAAAGGGTTGGCCGGTTGAATTCAAAACCAAAGCGGGCCATTGTTGAAAATACACCCCCCCCTAAGGTGCTGCTATGCGAACGCCTATTACCTTGCTTTTCATTTTGATTAGCGCGCCTGCGCTTTCGGGAGCTCCTTTATCTGGAGAGGCCTTCAACGATTATACATTGGGCAAAACCTTGTACTTTAGCGAAGCGGGGCAAGCCTACGGTGCCGAGCGGTATTTGCCCAATCGTCGTGTGGAATGGTCTTTTCTGGACGGTGATTGCAAAGAAGGCGAGTGGTATGCGCAAGATAAAGCAATTTGCTTCGTGTACGAAGATCGCCCCGAGCCACAGTGTTGGCAGTTCGAGTTAACGGCGCGTGGTTTGCGTGCAACCTTCATGGACGATGGCCAAAGCACGGACCTTTATGAAGCCCAGCAATCTGACGAGCCGATGCATTGTATCGGGCCTGAAATTGGCGTATGAAATGAAAGTATCTTGCAAAATTACGATTATGCAAAACCAATGTGTATTTTTGGGTTCCTGCTTTTAAGGCTTTGTTAGTAAACATTTTCTCAAATGAATTATTTACTTAGGCTAATTGTATCATATGAGACTATATACATGTTTAGATTGCGTCCACATACTGCGGTTTGGAACTAAGCGTTGTGGACGTTGCTACACGTACACTCCATTTTACAACCGTCGGTTAACATACTTACCAGCAATCCTGGGAATCGGTGTCGCACTTTATCTGATCGCGTGATTCTGGTAAAAGCCTGAAAAAGTTAACAAAATGTTAATATTGCCTTAAAATAAATTGCCTTGGTCATCCACGGGCATTGTTTTCGCCTTAGGTTTGCTTGTACTTTTGTTTCCAATATCAAGCGTTCCATCACCAAATTCGATTTCCAACGTAGCGTGGGACTTGGCAGTTTTGCGGCTGGTCAGGACATTCCCATCGCTGCTGCGAACCACTGCATATCCGCGATCCAGCGTAGCCTTATATCCAAGCGTCAAACGTAGGCGTTCCAGCGCAAGAAGCTTGTTGAAGTGTCGCGTTTGTTGCGCATCTGCGGCTTGCTTGAAACGTTTGAGCAAGGCACTTAGATCCTGTGAACGACGATCAATCTGCGGTGTCAGAGAGAGGCTATCAAAGCGCGGTAATAGACGGTCAAGATCGGTTTTCGAGGTATTGAGGCGACGCTCCAAAGCGGGGCCAAGACGCTGGCTACGATCCCGCGTGCGGTCCTTTGCGCCTTGGATCGTACGAGCAAGCAAGGACGGGCGTAACGCACCCGCGGCTTCGCTGAGCGCCGTCCGACCACGGTTCACGCGCGCGTTGAGCGCGCTCGGTAAACGCGCGGATGCCAGATCAAGGCGCTGTTGAGCATGTGCAGTTAGCGTATCTGTTCGCGGCAAAGCGCGGCTGAGATCGCGTAGTTTTTCTCCACGGTAGTTCAGCGTTGCGCGCATCGCTGATATGCGACGGCTTTCGGTTTCTTCAAGGCGCGCAAGCAGTTCGGCGCGCACGGGAACAGCGCGCTCTGCGGCCGCTGTCGGTGTGGGGGCACGGTGATCAGAGGCAAAATCTATCAACGTCGTATCTGTTTCATGGCCGACCGCTGATATCAGCGGAATGTCAGAGGCTGCAGCAGCGCGCGCGACGATCTCTTCGTTAAAGCCCCAAAGATCCTCGATAGATCCACCACCGCGCGCAACAATAATTAAATCAGGGCGCGGCAAAGCACCACCAGCCGAAAACCCGTTGAAGCCCTCAATCGCACGGGTAACTTCACGTGCGCAGCGTTCGCCTTGGACAGCCACAGGCCAGATCAGCACTTTACGCGGGAAACGATCGCGCAATCGATGAAGAATATCACGAATAACCGCCCCTGTGGGCGAGGTGATTACGCCAATCACTTCGGGCAAATATGGAATGTCTTGCCTACGCTCAGGATCAAACAGGCCCTCGCCAGCCAGCTTTTTTTTGCGCTTTTCCAGCATCGCCATCAGCGCGCCTTCGCCCGCAACGGCCACATCTTGCACGTTCATCTGATACTTGGACTGGCCCGGAAACGTAGTTAAACGCCCCGTTGCGATGATTTCCATTCCTTCTTCAGGCATGACAGTCAGCTTGGCCGCCTGCCCTTTCCACGCCGTACAGCCCAGAACAGAGCGATCATCTTTGATGTCGAAATACAAATGCCCTGAACGCGCATGCACAACGCGCCCGACTTCACCGCGAATCCGAACGTGATCAAACGTACCCTCAATCGTGCGCTTAACCGCGCTTGATATCTCAGAAACCGTAAATTCAGGCTCGTTTGCCCCCTCGCGGGGATCATCTATCAGATCAGACATAGCGCCTCGCTTGTGCATCGCTTTGCACCAGATTAGAACGCGCCAAGCAGAAGGCCAAGGCGTCACATACACGGAGTTCCAAATGAATATTCTTATCCTCGGTGGCGGCGGGCGCGAACATGCGTTGGCTTGGGCGGTTATACAGAACCCGAAATGCGACAAATTGATTGTGTCCCCCGGAAATGCGGGCATCGCCAAAATCGCCGATTGTGCGACCATGGATATCGAAGACAGCGCTGTTGTGATCGAATTTGCACAGGCCGAAGCGATTGATTTCGTAATAATTGGCCCCGAAGCACCGCTGGCAGCTGGCGTTTCTGACGATTTGCGCAGTGCCGGTTTTTTAGTATTTGGTCCGTCCAGAGCCGCGTCCCAGCTGGAAGCCTCCAAAGCCTTTACCAAAGAAATTTGCGATGCGGCCAACGCGCCAACAGCGGGCTATGGGCATTTCACCGATGCACAGGCCGCCAAAGACTATATCCGCACAAATGGCGCGCCGATTGTTGTGAAGGCGGATGGTTTGGCCGCAGGCAAAGGCGTTGTGGTTGCTATGGATGAGGCCGAAGCGCTTGAGGCCGTTGACTATATGTTTGGCGGCGCATTCGGTGATGCGGGCGCGGAAGTTGTGATCGAAGAATTTATGGACGGCGAAGAAGCGTCGTTCTTCGTTCTGTGTGACGGCGAAAACGTGCTGCCTATCGGGACTGCGCAGGATCACAAGCGCGTAGGTGAAGGTGACACCGGCCCCAACACAGGCGGCATGGGCGCGTACTCTCCCGCCCCCGTTTTGACAGACGCGATTGCGGATCGTGCCCTGAATGAGATCGTAAAGCCGTGTATGGCTGAAATGGTGAAACGCGGCACACCTTATCAAGGCGTGTTATATGCGGGCCTTATGATTAAAGACGGCGTCCCTCGTTTGGTGGAATACAACGTACGCTTTGGTGATCCAGAGTGCCAGGTTTTGATGATGCGCCTTGGTGGGCAAGCCTTGGATTTACTGCAAGCCGCCGCTGAGGAACGCTTGGCAGACACCAAAGTGAACTGGGCTGATGACCATGCATTGACGGTTGTTATGGCGGCGAACGGGTATCCAGGGTCTTATGCAAAAGGCTCTGTCATCAACGGCTTAGATGGTTGCGCCGATGACAGTTTCAACGTTGTGTTCCATGCTGGTACAACTAAAAACGACGGTGCAATCACGGCTACAGGTGGACGCGTTTTAAACGTGACTGCCCGCGGTGCGACATTGGCAGAAGCCCACAAACGCGCCTACGACATGGTTGACGCCATTGATTGGCCAGATGGATTTTATCGCAAGGACATTGGGTGGCGCGCTTTGTAAAAGCGCACCGTTCGCTTATTTATGGGCACGTCGATGCGCGCTGTTTTAGACGTGCAGACGAAAATGGACCATCGTCTGTCGTGGTGATTTGTCCTGATTCAAATTGCGAAACCATGACACGGCTCCAATTCGCATTCGCGGTTACGATCTGCGGTACGCCGCCAGCGCAACTTAAAACGCCCCCAGAAATAAAATCCTCACCAATTTTGTGATTTGTGAGGCCAGCTTGGTCCGCCAGATGCGTCAATGTCCCGTTCAGAAAACGCCAAATGCGCAGCGTTTTAGCCAGATGCGGACGGTCAATATATGCGATCTCAATCGCACCGTCCCCGTCCAAATCAGCCGCGCCAAGCGGGGCAAGCCAGCGGTTTGAGCGACCAATATACGGCGTCGCCGCAACAAGGCCTTTCTCATCATAAATCCCAAGCCGTGCTCCTTGGATCATGCTAGGTTCGACAACAATAACTTAATTATCGCCATCAAGATCGACATCAACAAGGCGTGGGGCAAGATCTTCGAAGACGCGCATTTCGGGCAAGCGCAATGTCACCTTTTGGCCAGAGTCTGTCGTAATCTCTAACGCACCAAATTCTATGGCATCTCCTAGAATACCATGGGGATAACGCGTTGTTGGCTCTGTGTATTTCGCATCTGCAACGCCCGCAAAAGTGGGCGCTGCTAAACTAGTGGCGATCAGAAAAAACGCGGCAAAGCGCATTAAATTTGCTTTTCAGGCATTTGGACAATCAGCCCCTCAAGCGCATCCGTCACTTTAAGCTGGCACGTAAGGCGCGATCGCGTCTCGTCAGGCTCGAATGCGAAATCAAGCATGTCGACTTCCATGTCATCCTTGGCTGGCAGCTTTTCCGTCCAGTCGGGATGCACATAAACGTGGCAGGTTGAACATGCACATGCGCCACCGCAATCCGCCTCGATACCCGGAATATTATTGTCGCGCGCGCCTTCCATGACGGTCATGCCATTCGCAACATCTACAACATGCTCTTTGCCGCTGTGTTCTACATAAGTGATCTTAGTCATTTTCAATCCTACCGTTTGTTTGACAAATACCTAGCCTCGCTACGCCCCGCGTTCCAGCCCCATTTACGCCAACGTGATGTCCATTCGCCCCA
>NZ_JABBAM010000059.1:7182-18562 GCF_018607965.1 Planktotalea sp. | reverse complement strand
CGCTACGCCCCGCGTTCCAGCCCCATTTACGCCAACGTGATGTCCATTCGCCCCATTAGAGCGCTGTTTTTATGTTCAGACTGTTCCTGTGGAGAAAAAGTAGTTAGGGATGAACACAGATCGCCATCAAGGCGGCAAGCAGTGAGACAGGCGTTGCGACACAGCTCCTTCCCGTGTTTTACGGTGATCCGGCGTGTTTCCGGTATGGCTACGCTGTGCTTACTGGCGTCTTGCTCTGCCCCCTTTGAAGCAGTAACACGCGCTGCATTTGATGAACCTGATTTGGTGTACACCCAGTCAACACCCCCGCCCGGTGCCGTGGAAGGCAGCTGTTGGGGGAAACATGTAACACCTGCTGAGTTGGAAACGGTTACGCATCATATTCAATTGCAGCCCGCTGAGATCCGATCCGATGGAACCGTGAGCGCACCTGCAATATACAAAACCGAAACATCCCAAAGCATCACCAAAGAACGGCGTGAGTTATGGTTTGAAACCCGCTGCGCCCCGGAATTAACGCCCGAGTTTATTTCATCCTTGCAGCGCGCACTAAAGGCACGTGGGCATTTTCGTGGAAGTGTGACAGGCTACATCGACAAGAAGACACGAAGCGCGATCCGTAAATACCAAGCGCCACAAGGTCTAGATAGTTCAATTTTATCTTTGGCCGCATCGAGCAAGCTAGGGCTAAGCGCGTACGGACCTGATCAACAATAAGGTTAAGCAGAAATGAAAAAGGCCCCGCATATGCAGGGCCTTCGTTTTGTTTGTGCTTGCTTTAGCTGTCTTCAAGCGCAAGCGCGACAAAGCGCGGATCACCAGCACGCCGTACCAAAAGCAGCAGTGATTTTCGTCCCGCTTCACGCGCAGCGTCAATCTGAGCGTTCAAATCATCGACGCTTGCCAGTTTTTGCTGACCCGCCTCAGTGATAACATCGCCCGCACGCAAACCTTTTTCATAGGCTTTACTGTCCTGATCTACATCTTGAACAACAAGGCCAGACGCCGTGTCCGCGAGATCAAGTTGCTCACGCAACTCGTTTGTGATTTCGGACACAGTAAGACCCATAATTTCTGTCTTTGCAGGGGCTTCTGGTTCAGCAGGTTGCGCCGCAGGAACAGCGCCTTCGGCTTCTTCACGGCGACCAAGTGTAACTTTGAGTGTCTGTGTTTTGCCTTCACGGAACACCAGAACACGAACCGCTTTGCCAACTTGTGTGTTGCCAACAGTGCGTACCAACGAACGTGTATCGCTGACATCTTTGCCATCAAAGCTTAGGATCACGTCACCCGCTTTGATACCGGCCTCAGCGGAGGGACCTTCTGGAACGTCTGTCACCAAAGCGCCCGCAACTTTTTCAAGCCCTATTGCTTCTGCAACATCCTCGGTCACATCTTGGATACGAACACCCAGCCAACCACGGCGCGTTTCACCGAATTCTTTGAGCTGATCAACGACTTTCACAACAACGTTTGACGCCATGGAAAAACCGATACCGATCGATCCACCGTTGGGTGACAAGATCGCTGTGTTCACGCCAACGACGTCACCGTCCATATTGAACAAGGGACCACCTGAATTACCACGGTTTATCGCAGCATCTGTTTGCAGGTAATCGTCATAGGATCCGCTAAGCGCACGGTTGCGTGCAGAGACAATACCAGCCGAAACAGAAAAGCCCTGTCCTAATGGATTACCCATTGCCATCACCCAATCGCCAACGCGCGACACGTCGCTGTCACCGAAGCTAACAAAGGAAAGCGGCACTTCCGCTTCCACCTTTAGCAGTGCGATATCTGTGTTTGGATCAGTGCCAATGACCTTTGCAGGCAGTTCGCCGCCTTCAAAGAATTCAATCATAATCTCATCAGCGCCGTCGATGACATGATTATTGGTGACAACAAAGCCATCTTCGGAAATCACAAAACCAGAACCAAGCGCGGAAGACCGGCGAGGACGTGGTGTGGCACCGTCACCACCGCGATTACGGTCTTGGAACTCACGGAAGAAGTCCTCGAATGGTGATCCTTCAGGAACCACGCCTTGCGGTGTTGTGCTTCGCGCAACAGTTGTTGTCGTGGTAATATTAACCACGGCTGGACTGATCTTTTCTGCAAGATCCGCGAAACTTTCAGGGGCCCCGCGCGCGGATGCACTGAGCGTTTGGAGTAAAAGCAAAGCAACACTGAGACCCATTGCAAGCCCCATTGGCAGCTTTTTAGGGGTTTCACGTTGCGTGTCATATGAAAGGGCAAGAGCCTGCGACATTGTAAGTAGACCTCCTTATGGTCTGAGACTTTTCCGGATCAAGAAGTGATGCCGACCTTGGTACTCACCATCTATCTAGGTACGTTTGCGTGCAACGCAAATATCGTTTCAGTGTTTCAAGCGTATGTGAAGATTACGTGAACAATGCTTCAAAATTGCAACGCCGTTTTTCAACCCGCACTAAGCGCACGCGCAGCGAATAGAAAGCAAACCCCAAGCACCATGACCAGCAGGCCGAACGTGCGGCGCATCTCAAGAGAGAGGTTGCGCAAGGCTTCGAGCAGGTCTTCAACAAGCGAAGGGGCCAGTGCGTACACCAGCCCCTCGATAATCATTACCAACCCAATTGCCAATAAAATGTTGGCAATCATCGGGTTAATCCTTGCCCTGATCTGACTTCAAGTAGTTGAAGAAGTCACTGTCAGGCGAAAGAACCATAGTCGAGTTGTTGCCTTTCAAAGCGCCGCGGTAAGCCTCAAGAGACCGGTAGAATTCAAAGAATTCTTGGTCCGCACCGTAGGCCGTCGCAAAGATCGCGTTACGCTCCGCATCTGATTCACCACGTGTAATTTCAGACAAACGCTTGGCATCCGAGACGATTTCAACCTGAGTACGATCCGCAAGCGCACGAACACGCTGCGCGGCTTCGTTACCACGGGCGATTTCGTCAGCCGCTTCACGTTCCCGTTCTGCACGCATACGCGCAAATGTGGATTCGAGGTTAGCCGTCGGCAAGTCTGTCCGCTTTAGACGTACGTCGATGACTTCAATGCCAAGGTTACGTGCCTCAGAAATTGCGCCGTTGCGAATACGAAGCATCAGGGCTGCACGGTCTGTGCTGAGGATGTCGTTTGACGAAACAGAACCCAGAATTTCACGCGTTTCAGAGCGCAAGATGCTGTCCAAACGGTTCTCAGCAACTGGAATTCCACCCGCACCAACCGCTTGACGGAACTGGTTCACGTCCGAAATCCGGTAGCGTGCAAACGCGTCAACCACGAGACGACGGTCGTCCAAAGGCGTTACCTCAAGCGGATCGATGTCACGGCTAAGGATACGGTCGTCATAGCGCACGACCTCTTGGATGAGAGGAATTTTAAATGCGAGGCCCGGCTCTTCTTTCACGTCAACGACGCGACCAAATTGTAGAACCAGCGCTTTTTCGCGCTCGTCCACGATGAACATCGATGACAGGATCGCGGCAATCGCGATCACTGCTATCGGCAGAAGGTATGTGGTTTTACGCATTAGTTGCTCCCTCCTACGTTTTTACGCAGTTCGTTAAGTGGCAAGTAAGGCACGACGCCTTGGCCACCGCCTGCATTTTCATCCAAAATGATCTTATCGACCTGACCTAGAACTTCTTCCATCGTTTCAAGATAAAGGCGCTTACGGGTCACTTCTGGTGCTTTCTGGTACTCGGCAAGAACCGCTGTGAAGCGGCTTGCTTCACCTTGGGCTTCGTTCACAACACGTGCACGGTAGCCTTCGGCTTCTTCCAGAACTTGCGCGGCTTCACCACGGGCTTCCGCAACAATCCGGTTTGCATAGGCGTCGGCTTGCTTTTCAAGCTTGTCACGCTCTTGCTCGGCCGCTTGGACCTCACGGAACGAGTCGATCACCTGCTGGGGTGGGTCGGCTTTGTCGAAGTTCACACGCACAACGTTCATACCAGAATCGTAGCTATCAAGCGTACTTTGGATCAGATCGTCTAAACGCTCTGCAATGCTGGCACGATCTCTGTTCAAAATCGGAGCCAGCTCTGATTGCGCAATAATTTCGCGCATCGCTGATTCAGATACCGCGCGGATCGTCATTTGAGGATCACGCAGGTTAAACAGATATTTCGCTGGGTCAGTGATGTTCCAAACAACTTGGAAATCGATATCAACGATGTTCTCGTCACCCGTCAGCATAAGACCCGCTTCAGAGCCACGCGCACCAACACCGATATCTTCGGTTTGTTCACGCGTCACGGGAATAACTTCAGCCATCACGATGGGCCAAGGCGCAAAGTTTAGACCAGGATTGCCCGTCGCTGAGTATTTGCCGAGGAACAGTTCAACGGACTGCTCTTCTGGCTTGACCGTGTAAAAACTGGCCATGCCCCAAAGGACAACGGCCGCCAAGACACCCAAACCAACTGTGCCGCGCGTGAACGCTGGCCCGCCAGCATCGCCGCCAGATCCGTTTGCGCCATTTCCGCCACCACGACCACCCATAAGGACGCGCAGTTGCTCTTGGCCTTTTTTCATCAGCTTGTCGATTTCAGGGATTTGCGGCCCCTCACCTTCGGGACGACGTCCGCCGCCGCCAGAGCCATTATTGCCAGATCCGCGATTATCATCGCCTGATCCGTTATTGCCACCGCCACCCCATGGGCCGCCGTTGTTACCAGCCATTTAAGCTACTTCCCCTCAATTAAATCATTTGGGTTACCTTACAAACTAATTTGGACAGGTTTCCCGAAATTTCAACCCGTACGTACAGGTGTTTTCAGTGTTACCAATTCTTCGGACATCGTCGGATGCACTGCGCATGTGCGATCAAAGTCTTCTTTTGTTGCGCCCATCTTCACTGCAATGCCCGCAAGCTGGATCATTTCACCCGCGCCTGGTGCGACGATGTGGCAGCCCAGAACCTTGCGGTTTTCTTGGGAGATGATGAGTTTCATGAACACGCGCTCGCCCCGCCCCGCAAAACCTTGCTGCATTGGCTTGAACGATGTCTTGTAAACTTCGATCGGACCTTGGGCTTTTGCCTCTTCTTCGGACATGCCCACTGTACCCATTTCTGGCTGCGTGAAAATCGCCGTGGGGATCAAATCGTGATCTGATTTGGTCGGGTTGCCTTCGAAAACCGTCTCAACAAACGCCATTCCTTCGCGGATCGCGACGGGGGTCAGGTTTGCTCGATCCGTGACATCGCCGACCGCATAGATCGAAGGGACAGCCGTCTGGCTATACTCATCAACGATGATCTCGCCCTTGCGGCCCAGCGCAACGCCAACCTCTTCAAGACCAAGGTTATCCGAGTTCGGGCAACGCCCCGTTGCGAACATCACCTGATCATAGACCTTTTCGATACCGTTGGTGTCTTTGGTCCAAACACCTGCGCCCTCACGGCGCAATTCGGTGATGTTTGTCTCTCGCTGTAGATCAACGCCGCGCGCGACCATTTCCTCGGCTACGAAATTGCGCGCTTCATCATCAAACCCACGCAGGATTTGAGCACCGCGATAGAATTGCGTCGTTGCTACGCCCATTCCATTCATCACGCCTGCAAATTCAGACGCAATATAGCCACCGCCAACGATCAGCATGGATTTCGGCAGCTCTTTGAGATCGAAAATTCCGTTCGACGTGATCGCGTGCTCTGCACCAGTCATGTCAGGCTTAACGGGGCGACCACCAACCGCGATCAGAATATGCTTGGCCGTTTTGCGCGTGCCGTCAGCCAACTCAACTGTATGCGGATCTGCAATCCTTGCACGGCTGTCGAATGTCTCAACGCCAGCGTTCTTCAAAAGCGAGCGATAGATGCCCTCAAGACGATCTAGTTCGGCATGCATCTTCTTTTGAAAGGCGCTCCAGTCGAATCCGTTCTCGGTGACGTCCCAGCCATATGCGCGTGCATCCTGCGCCATTGCGCCGTATCCAGAGGCAAACACCATCAATTTCTTGGGAACACATCCACGAATGACGCACGTCCCGCCGTAACGGTCCTCTTCCGCCAAGGCCACTTTCACGCCAGTCTCTTGCGCGGCAACGCGCGCCGCACGCACGCCACCAGAACCGCCGCCAATTACAAATAGATCGTAGTCAAATGCCATCATTCAATCCAGTTCAGCTCAGCTCAGTCAGTCAGTCAGGTCTGTGAAAAGATTGTCGTTTTCCACAAAAGCAAGTCGATCATGTTCTACCGTTCCCGTATTTATGTCGCGCACTTCGACCTTTCCATCCCCATGGCCGATCACAACTACGTCACATATATCTATGAACAAACCGTTCTCGACCACACCAGGCATCTGGTTGATCACCATCGCCAACTGGCGCGGGTTGCCGATCCGCTTTAGGCTGAGGTCCAAAATATGGTTGCCTTCATCCGTAATATAAGGGGAATCACCGTTCATACGCAGACTAATTTGGCGGCCAAGCACGTCCATGGACACCAGTGTTTCTTCAACAAGTGCACGCGTGGTTTGCCAACCGAATGGCACGACCTCGATGGGTAGAGGGAACGCGCCTAGTGTTTCGACTTCTTTTCCCGCGTCCGCAATGACGATCATCTGATCTGAGGCTGTCGCGACGATCTTTTCTTGCAAATGCGCGCCGCCGCCGCCTTTGATCAGGTTCAAATCACCGTCAAATTCGTCTGTGCCATCGATTGTAATGTCGAGCCAGCGCGCTTCGTCGAGCGAAATTACTTCGATACCGACTTCGCGCGCTAGAACGGCCGTGCGTGTCGATGTCGGAACACCACGAATACGCAAGCCATCATCGCGCACCATTTCGCCCAAGCACCGCACCAACCATGCCGCAGTTGAACCCGTTCCAAGGCCGACGCGCATGCCGTCTTCTACAAAAGCTGCAGCGCGTTTTGCGGCCACAAATTTCGCTTTATCGATGGGGGACAGTTCTCCGGTCATGTGCACGAGTCTCCTTGGCAGTTGCACGCCTTATAAACACAGCTTGGACGGGGTGCGAGAGCGGAATGTCGCTTTTCAGCGTGGACGGTGTGTCGGTTACGCGTAAACAGGCCGAATGAGCCATATTTACACCCTTCACTATGCCCCCGACAATGCATCTCTGATTATTCGGATCGCGCTAGAATATATCGGTGCGCCCTACACGGCGGTTCTTGTGGATCGAAGTTTGGAGGCCCAAAGCTCGGCTGAATACCGTACCATCAATCCCTTGGGGATGATCCCTGCGCTTGAAACCGAAGAGGGCGCCATCTTTGAAACGGGGGCAATCTTGCTTTGGCTTGCGGATCGTCACGGTGCGCTATTTCCAAAACTTCATGACCCTGCGCGCGGTCATGCGCTGAAATGGATGTTCTTCATTTCCAATTCGCTCCACGCGGGCCTGCGTCAAATGTTTTACCCTGAGAAGTTCATTGACGCAGAATATATGGACAATTTGCGCGATGGTCTCGCCCAGCGCATTTGCGCTGATTTCGCGCAATTGGATCAAGTGATCTCAGATCCTGATATGCATTGGCTTGGTGGCGCGGACCTCAGCCTTCTCGACATCTATGTTTGTGCTTGTTTACGATGGGCCCAGCTATACCCGAAAACGTACGCAAAAGGTTGGGCACAGATTCACACCTACCCAAACCTTTTGGCGCTTGCAGCGCGTGTCGATAAACACCCCGCCATTATCAAGGTCCAAGCAGCAGAGGGTCTTGGCCCAACGCCATTCTCGGCCCCTATTCATCCAAATCCCCCAGAAGGCAGTGCAACATAATGTTCCTTTCCATATTTGATATGTTCAAAGTGGGCATCGGCCCATCGTCTTCGCACACAATGGGGCCTATGGTGGCAGCTGGTCGTTTTCTCGATCAACTCCGCGCGTCGCCTTTTGAATTCGCAGGACTGCGTGCGTCACTGCATGGATCCCTTGCTTTCACAGGAATTGGGCACGCCACGGACCGCGCGACGGTTCTGGGCTTGGCTGGATTTCTGCCAGAAACCTATGACGGCGCAAAAGCAGACGCTGCTATGGCTACAATCATTGCCTCGAAATCGGTGTCACCAGACGGTCTGGGCACCCTCTCGTTTGATCCAAAGACCGATCTGAACTTTGATTTTGGTCCAAACTTGCCCGGTCACGCGAACGGGATGATCCTGATGGCGACCGATGCGCAGGGCGATGTGATCCTACAAACCACCTTCTATTCCATTGGCGGCGGTTTTGTGATGACCGAGGCCGAGTTGGACGCAGGCAAAGACACAGATGAAGGCGCGCCCGTCCCCTTCCCGTTCAAGTCTGCCGCCGAGATGTTGGAAATGGCGAAGATCGCTAGCAAAAGCGTCGCAGAGATGAAGCGCGCGAATGAAATTTCGCGAGGCTGTAGCGAAAGCCTGCGCTCTGGCACCGCACGCATTTGGCAAGTGATGAACGACTGTATCGATCGCGGGTTAGTGCGCGATGGTATATTGCCCGGTGGTCTGAACGTACGCCGGCGCGCCAAGGGTATCTATGATGCGCTGCTGGCTGAACGCGGGATGAACCTGAACGCGCCTCACACGATCAACGACTGGATGAGCACTTATGCGATGGCTGTGAATGAGGAAAACGCTGCGGGCGGCCAAGTCGTGACGGCCCCGACCAATGGCGCCGCTGGTGTCGTGCCTGCGACGATCCGTTATTATCTAGATCATGTCTCGGGCGCATCTGAAAGCAAGGTTGAGGAATTCCTGCTGACTGCTGCCGCGATTGGGGGCTTGGTCAAGTTCAACGCGTCCATCTCTGGTGCAGAAGCAGGATGTCAGGCCGAAGTTGGAAGTGCCGCCGCCATGGCCGCCGCTGGACTATGCGCCGTGCTAGGGGGAACACCTGAGCAAGTAGAAAACGCCGCCGAGATCGCGCTGGAGCATCATTTGGGCATGACCTGCGACCCTGTAAAAGGTTTGGTTCAAGTCCCTTGCATCGAACGAAATGGTCTAGGTGCCATAAAAGCAGTGAGCGCTGCATCCCTTGCGCTGCGAGGTGATGGTCAACATTTGGTTCCCTTGGATGCCTGCATTGAGACCATGCGCCAAACGGGTGTCGATATGAGCGAAAAGTATAAAGAGACCTCGCTCGGAGGGTTGGCCGTAAACATCCCGAATTGTTAATGGACGATTGCATTGAAACAAATGCGTTCGTAGCGTCCGCACATGGCCTCTGATCGTCCCCTTATTGGTATCGTGCTGATGCTTGGTTTTTGTTTGCTCGCCCCGGTGGGTGATGCAATGGCCAAGATTATTGGCCAAACTGTGCCGCTTGGCATTCTTCTTCTTGCACGGTTTGCGTCACAAGCGCTTTTATTGCTCCCCTTGGTCATTTTGACTAAACGACCGTGGCATATGAAAAAGCGCACATTACAATTGGCGTGGTTGCGCACGCTGCTTCATATCATCGGGATCGGCGCGATGTTTTCTGCGCTTATGTATCTACCGCTTGCAGACGCCGTCGCAATTGCCTTTGTGATGCCCTTCATCATGCTGGCTCTTGGGCATTATGTTCTTGGTGAAGAAATCGGTATCCGCCGATTTGGCGCTTGTGGTGTCGGCTTCATTGGGACGTTGCTGGTTATCCAACCTGCGTTCGACAACGTAGGGTGGCCTGCGTTACTGCCCTTGGTCGTTGCCGTTGTCTTCTCGCTCTTTATGTTGGTCACACGCAAAATCGCAAAGGACGTGGATCCAATTGGATTGCAAGCCGTCAACGGTTTCATGGCCGTCGCGATCCTATTGCCCGCGCTTGTTCTTTTCAGCGGGAGCGATATCGAGCTCTTCGCACTAAAGCTGCCGACGACGGGCGAGGTCCTTTTCCTTTTTGCAATCGGCCTTCTTGGAACGTTCGCTCATTTGTTAATGACATGGTCTTTGCGGTTTGCACCGGCGGCCACAGTTGCGCCCATGCAGTACCTAGAAATACCCTTCGCAACGCTGATCGGGTGGTTCGTGTTCTCGGAACTGCCCAATGGCTTGGCATCTCTTGGCATCGCAATCACGATTTCTGCGGGGCTCTACATCGTTAAGCGTGAGCGGGCCATGAGCCGCATTGGTGCAAAAGCGCTCTAAGCGTCAGTTCAAAACAATGCGCTGGAAGAATGCAAAGTAACGCTGGCGTATCTACCGCGATGCGAACAGGTCCAAGCGCTTCATTTGATGTCCCGATTTGTTTGCCGGGTTCAAGATCAAGCGCTTCAAAAGACCACTTCAACCCACTTGCCTTCATGCGCGTTGGTGCCAAGGGAAACAGTGAAACAGTCGTTCCCGCCTCTAGCGGCAGTTCGATCTGAGGCGGACACAAGAACACCAACTCATCTGCGCCAAGTAAAAGGCATTTGTGATCTGCGAAACGGATCAGCCCGTGAAACGCGGCGAGTTGATGATCCAACCTCCCCCCTAAAAAACCAATCCCCACTATCAAAGGGGCGTCGATCCGCATTAAGCATTTTTCAAAATCGGTGCTGTCTTGTTCAGCAACGCAGTGCACGGTCGATTTTGGAAGCATGGCCTTAATTTCGCCCGAAAGCGAATCCATATCGCCTATGACCGCGTCCGGTATTGCCCCAAACCTCAGAACATGGCGCGCACCGCCGTCCGCAGCGATAATGCACGAAGTATGAACAATAGCCCTTTCGAAAACAGAACGTTCAAGGTCTGCCCCTCCAACCAATGCGATCGGTTCCAATTTGTGAACAATTTTAGAAATCATCCTGAATTACCGCCTTTTTGGGAAACAGATCACAATTGGGACACGAAATGATACCATCAAAGTCACAGATTCGGGCCGCTTTCGTCGACACTCATACGTTAGTAATGCCGCACCAAATATGTAAAGCGAGTAAATCATTGTAAATACGAGCAAAGTTCTCACCGTTTCTTACGGAACCTTCTCCTGTACTTTAGAAGGCTTCGACGATTCATTTGATACGATGAAAGCCATCGCCGAGTATTTTCGCGACTTGGCTGCCGATGACAGATATTTCGGTGCCGAACCACCCACCCCAGATGCTGAAATGCTGGCAAAGATTGCAGAGCGCGAAGTCTCTCGCCGCGTGGAAGCCCACAGCGAAGGTGGGAATATCGTCCTACGCACCAAACTTCCCCACACTGAAATTGCCCCTGCTGCTGCAACGTTTTTAAGTGCAGATGCTGATGCGATTGATGCAGCGCAAGCCGATCAGTCCGCCGAACAAGTCCACCTTGCCGAGCAAGCAGAGCAAGACACTCGTGCACAAGAGAAGCGCGTCGCAGACGAAGCTACCACCCGCGCAGAGCAACGCGCCACCCGACGTGCTGCACCTGCCGCCGAAGACAAGGCTGCCCAAGAAGCTGCCAATGCTGCCGACAAGCAAGCTGCAGAACAAGCCGCGCGTGAAGCTGAACAGGCC
>NZ_JABBAM010000059.1:0-7082 GCF_018607965.1 Planktotalea sp. | reverse complement strand
GCAGAAGCCCTGATCGAGGCTGAGGCAAAGCGCAAAGCTGACGAGGATGCTGCAAAACTTGAAGAAGACGATGTTGAAGACGTCTCTGAAAATGAGCCTGATTCCATCGCGGCAAAACTTGCTCGTATTCGCGCCGTTGTTGGCAAGCCAAGCATTGCTCCGCTCGCTACAGATTTCTCTGAAGACGAACACGCTGGCGACATCATGCGAGGCCGCGAAGACTATACTGATCTCGAAGATATTTTGGAGATGGATGCAGATGCGAACGTAGAAGACTCCGTCGAAGATACAAACATCAAGACAGCCGTTGAAGATACCATTTCGGGTGTCATGTCGCGGCTTGCTGAAGCCACGCCTGAACTCGATAGCGTTAACGAAACTGCAATCGTGATCGACGCCGAGCCAGCTGTTGCAGACGTTGTCGCACCAAAAATCCCTATTCGCGCCCGCGTCATCAAAATGAAGCGCCAAGAATTTGAAGCGGCGATTGCAAGTGGCGATATCGAAGAAGAAGCCGATGATCGTGTAGAAGAGACATCTTTGTCCGTAGACGACGAAGCCGAGCTTGCACGTGAACTTGCTGCAGTCGAAGCCGAATTGTCGGAGTTGCCTGATGACGTATCAATTTCAGAACCAATGGCAGAGCCTGTAAACTTGGAAACTTTGGAATACGATGAAACCTCGCTCTACGAGGAGATCGAAGTGCAGAACGCGCGTGGTGTCGACGACCTCGCTGTTGCGCCAGACGTCGAGATGGATCGCTTGATGGATCAAGCCAGTACAGAACTGGACGAACCCGATGGGAAAAAGCGTCGCAATGCACTTGGCCATTTACGCGCAGCCGTTGCATCCGCCCGCGCTGACAAGAAAATCGGCTCAAATGTAGACCCTGTGGATGAAACCGAAGAGTACCGCGCTGATTTGGACACCGTCGTTCAACCAAGCCGCCCTGTTCGTCGTCTGAGTTCTAATGACGCGCCCGCGGCAACCGCGCGCGCCCCCTTTGAAACTTGTTGAGAAACAACGCGTTGATGCAACGGTCGCAGAATCCAATCCTGTCGCCTCTGAAACAAACGCACCACAACCTGTGCGTCCACGCCGCATAAAAGTTAGCGATGCGCCTGCGCAAGCGTCACCCTCAGAAGTATTCGATGTTGCACCCGAAGGTGGTACATTCAACGAGTTTGCTGAGGTAATGAGTGCAACAGAGCTGCCTGACTTGCTCGAAGCAGCGGCCGCTTACCTTGCGTATGTTGAAGGTAAAGACCAGTTTTCGCGCCCGCAACTCATGACCAAGGTACGTATGGTTCAAGAAGAGAACTTTTCGCGTGAAGACGGACTACGCTCGTTCGGCCAGCTGTTGCGCCAAGGCAAGATCGAGAAAATCAGCGGTGGTCGCTTTACGGTGTCGGATCGTATCAGCTTCAAACCAGATACACGCGCAGCAGGCTAAATCTTAGTTATTTGCAGCACGTAAAAACGGCGGCTTCCTGCTCGGAGCCGCCGTTTTCTTTTTTAAAATATATACTTAATCTTCTGGCGGCGCGTCTGGATCAGCTTGTCCAATGCCCATGAAAACAGACTTGAACGGAAATATCCAAACAACGCCCAAGATCACATAGAGAATGAACTCTGCCCAGATGGGTGGTCGCCCGACGACATAAAACAATCCTGCGACCAAGCCGATCGCCATTATGATATAGAGCGGCATGCCGATCAGGAGAATTATCAGCGACCAGCGCCTACGTGCTTTATATGAAAGAGCCATCAGTCCTCAAAAGGGTCAGTGACAAGGATCGTGTCCTCGCGTTCAGGTGAAGTAGAAACTAGCGCAGCCGGACAATCGATCAACTCTTCAATGCGACGCACATATTTGATGGCATTCGCAGGCAAATCCGCCCACGAGCGCGCACCTTCTGTGCTCTCAGACCATCCAGGCATCTCTTCATATATAGGTGTGCAGCGCGCTTGATGATCCGCTGCTGTTGGCAGGTAATCAATACGTTCTCCATCCAGCATGTAGCCCGTGCAGATTTTCAGCGTCTCAAACCCGTCCAAAACGTCAAGCTTGGTCAGGGAAATCCCTGTCACTCCCGATGTTGCGCACGTCTGGCGCACCAAAGCCGCATCAAACCAACCACACCGACGCTTGCGCCCTGTTGTCGTACCAAATTCGTGACCACGCTCACCAAGACGTTGACCGTCTTCGTCCTCAAGCTCCGTTGGAAACGGGCCTTCACCAACACGCGTCGTGTAAGCTTTCACGATGCCAAGCACATAATCAATCGAGCCTGGTCCAACGCCAACACCCGTCGCGGCCTGACCCGCGATCACATTGGACGAGGTCACATAAGGATATGTCCCGAAATCGATATCAAGCAACGCGCCCTGCGCTCCCTCAAATAAAATTCGCTGACCCTTTTTCTTGCGCTCGTTAAGCACTTTCCAAACGGGCGCTGCATATTCCAACACCTTCGGCGCAATCTCACGCAGCATTTCAATGAGTGCATCGCGATCAATGGCTGCAATTCCAAGACCTTTGCGCAAGGGATCATGGTGCTGCAACGCACGATCAACGCGCGCAACCAGTGTGGCGTCATCGGCCAAATCCGCAACGCGCACAGAACGGCGCCCGACCTTGTCTTCATAGGCGGGCCCAATGCCGCGGCCGGTCGTACCGATTTTCGTGCCTTTTGAGGATGCTTCTTCGCGCGCACGATCCAATTCGCCGTGGATCGGTAAAATCAATGGTGTATTCTCTGCGATCATCAACGTCTCAGGCGTGATCGACACACCCTGCGCACGGATCGTTTCGATCTCTTTCATTAAATGCCAAGGATCCAGAACCACGCCGTTGCCAATCACTGACAATTTACCGCCGCGCACAACACCGGATGGAAGTGCGTGCAATTTGTACACAGTGCCATCAATAACCAGCGTGTGACCTGCATTATGCCCGCCTTGGAACCGCGCAACGATGTCCGCCCGCTCGCTCAGCCAATCGACAATCTTGCCTTTACCTTCGTCGCCCCACTGAGCGCCAACAACCACTACATTCGCCATCCGACAGACCTTTCACATTACGTCCAACCCGCGCCCGTATAGAGCCGACACCAGACAAGCGAAACACCTATTTCGCCGCACCACACCAATAAGAGACATCGCACTCCTTCATCTTTCCAATAAACTTCCGCCGGAGGCTCCCCCAAACCCACAAAAAGCGCACCACTGGACATGCGCGCGATCATACGCAATTTATGTGTGAAACAAGGAATGCCCAAATGATCCGTATCACAATCCGCTGGCTGCTTGCCTTCATCCTGCTCGCCGCAACCTATAATCCGACAAGCTTCAATTGGGTCCGCTGGTCAGTACAAAACTATATAGATCAACTGCCCCTCATCGTGCTCAGCAGTCTGATTCTACTGGTCGGTTGCATCATCTACATGCGCGCAACCCTTCGTTCTATCGGACCTTTCGGTATGGCACTTGTCCTCGCACTCGTCGTGGCCTTGCTTTGGGTCCTCTATGATTTTGGTTGGCTCAGTCTACAGAACCAAGCGATGAACCTCTGGCTTGGTCTCGTCACACTTAGCTTTGTGCCCGGCATCGGGCTTAGCTGGTCCCAAATTCGTCGATCCCTTTCCGGTCAAGCAGATATGCATGATGTCGATGAGTAAGCAACACAACTTTGAAGCAACCGTGCGCTGGACAGGAAACACGGGTAAAGGCACCGCGAATTACCGCGCGTATACCCGCGATTGGACTTTAGAAAGCGTGGGCAAACCAGCCATCGCGATGTCCAACGACCCACTTCTTGGCGGCAACCCCGCATTTTATAATCCTGAGGATATGCTTATCGCGGCCCTCAGTTCATGCCATATGCTCTGGTTCTTGCACCTTGCATCTGATGCAGGCCTCACGGTCCATTCCTACACCGATACCCCAATCGGCACGGGGGAAAGCCTGCCTGACGGCACAGGTCGCTTTATATCTGCGCTTTTGCAGCCAAATATCGGTTTGATCCCCGGCAGCGACACGCAATTGGCCGACGCGGTTCACGGCAAAATTCACAACCATTGCTTCATCGCACGGTCCGTAAATTTCCCCGTTAAAATCAAAGCACGTTATTTTGAGGTCACACATCCCGATTGACGGGTTGCACGAACCACTTTGATTGCCTAGATACCACGCTGTACACAAACTCGCAGGCTCCCATGGAAAACGTCGTTCTGATCATCCACCTCCTTTTGGCACTTTCTTTGATCGGCGTTGTTCTGATGCAGCGATCTGAAGGGGGCGGTCTTGGAATGGGTGGCGGCGGTGGCGGCGGCGCTATGTCTGGCCGCGCAGCTGCGACGGCTTTGGGTAAAGTGACTTGGATCTTGGCGATTGCCTTCATCATCACATCTATCACACTGACAATCATCGCGGCTCAAAAGGCAGCGGGCAGCTCAGTCCTGGATCGTATAGGTGATGCACCGGCTGCAGTTGAAGAATCCGCGCCTTCGGGTCTTGGTGTGGGAAGCGATTTGCTGCCTCCGTCTGCGGATGACAACGCTCCGCTTGTGCCACGCGCAGACTGATTGCATCCACCAAATTTACCAGCTTTTGAGTAAGTCAAGGTTTCCGCAACATCATGTAGCGGTTGCCTTGCCAAACAGCTGCGAATCCTTTATCGCTCAAATCCCGTGATATTCGGCATTTTTACGACGCTGAATACATGAAATTTGACTATATTTGTGCTGCTCACAGCACGCAATTTGGTCCTCACGGGAGCGCTACGCACATGGCTAGATTTATCTTTATTACCGGTGGCGTTGTTTCCTCCCTTGGCAAAGGTCTGGCGTCAGCCGCGCTTGGCTCACTTTTGCAAGCGCGTGGATTTTCTGTGCGTTTGCGCAAGCTTGATCCATATCTTAACGTCGATCCAGGCACGATGAGCCCGTTTGAACATGGCGAAGTTTTTGTGACGGATGATGGTGCTGAGACCGATCTGGATCTTGGTCACTACGAACGCTTCACAGGCGTGCCTGCGCGCAAAACTGATTCCATCTCATCAGGTCGCATTTACACCAACGTGTTGAACAAAGAACGACGCGGCGATTATTTGGGCAAAACAATCCAAGTTATTCCGCACGTCACCAACGAGATCAAAGATTTCATCGCAATAGGTGAGGACGAAGTTGATTTCATGCTCTGTGAAATTGGTGGCACGGTCGGCGATATCGAAGGCCTGCCCTTCTTTGAAGCGATCCGCCAATTTAGCCACGATCGCCCACGCGGCCAGTGTATCTACATGCACCTTACCTTACTGCCCTATCTTGCAGCCTCGGGTGAGCTGAAAACCAAACCCACACAGCATTCTGTCAAAGAAATGCAAAGCATCGGCCTTGCCCCTGACATTCTGGTTTGTCGTTCCGAACATCCGATCCCCGAAAAAGAGCGCGAGAAAATTGCGCTGTTCTGTAATGTGCGCAAGGAAAGCGTCGTCGCGGCCTATGATCTGAAATCGATTTATGAGGCCCCCTTGGCCTATCACAACCAAGGCCTCGATCAGGCGGTTCTGGATGCGTTTGATATCAACCCTGCCCCCAAACCAGACCTGCGCGTTTGGGAAGATGTCGCAGATCGCATTCACAACACAGACGGAGAAGTGAACGTCGCGATTGTTGGTAAATACACCCAGCTTGAGGACGCCTATAAATCTTTCAAAGAAGCACTCACCCATGGTGGTATGGCCAACCGTGTGCGTGTGAATGTCTCTTGGGTCGACGCGGAAGTCTTTGATAGCGAAGACGCTGCCCCCTATCTTGAGGGCTATCATGCGATCCTTGTCCCCGGTGGATTTGGCGAACGCGGGACCGAGGGCAAGATCCGAGCAGCGCAATATGCACGCGAAAACAAGATACCCTACTTCGGCATCTGTCTTGGAATGCAAATGGCCGTCATCGAAGCCGCGCGGAATGTTGCGGGTGTTTCGGCTGCGGGCTCTGAGGAGTTCGATCACGAATCCTCTGGCAAGAAGCGCTTTGAACCCGTTGTGTATCACCTCAAAGAATGGGTGCAGGGCAACGCCAAAGTGAACCGCAAAGCAGACGACAACAAGGGCGGAACGATGCGCCTTGGTTCTTACGATGCAACGCTTACTGCTGGCTCAAAGGTTGCCGAAATCTATGGCAGCACGGCTATTGAAGAGCGCCATCGCCACCGTTACGAGGTGGACACTGCCTACAAAGAGCAGCTCGAAGGTTTGGGCCTGAAGTTCTCAGGCATGTCCCCAAATGGCAAACTTCCCGAGATCGTCGAATGGGAAGATCACCCATGGTTTATTGGCGTTCAGTTCCACCCCGAACTTAAATCCAAGCCGTTCGATCCGCATCCCTTATTCAAGGATTTCGTGCGCGCGGCCAAAGAAAACTCGCGTCTGGTCTGATCCCGTAAGGTGCGTGGCTTCACCCACCTCCCTTGCGGAATTTGGAGTTTTTCTGAATTATGCTAGCGTGGCGGCATGCGTATGTCAGCCGTCCTCGCTCCGCTTCTTATTTCGCTCGCCCCTATTGCGGCACAGGCCGCGTGCGAACGCGCGATGTGTATCGTCCCGAAAGACGACATGAACTTCACCAAGCTCATAGACTTTGAGGATGTTCCTGCCTCCATCGGGCTGAGCAGTCGCATCGATAACGTGCTTGTCAACGGCGGTGCCGGAGAAACGCTTGGTGCGATGCATATGCGCGGCACCATTGTTCTGCAAGGACATGGCCCACGGGTCTATCCCAGTGTTGAAGCCGTCGGCGAAGGCGCAATCGCAATCCTGTTTGATCGCGATCAACCTGCCTTGTCCTTCGACATTAAAGGCGGCGAACAGGAATTTGCATCCGTGCAATTCCTACGACGCGACGGTTCTGCGATCGACACCTTGACCATTGGCCCGCTGAGCGAAGCCAGCTACGGCTTTGCCCGTCAAAAAATGCAGCCCGATATTGCGGGTATCTTGATTTTGAACACCGACCCGCAAGGCATCGCCCTTGATAATTTGCGCTTTGAAGGCGTCGATCTAATGGGTTAACCTTTGCCCAAAC
>NZ_JABBAM010000044.1 GCF_018607965.1 Planktotalea sp. | reverse complement strand
TTAGCAGGGACATTAGCCTTCGGAATGCTTGCCGCATCGACGATTAGCGCAGCGGCATCAAGCGCTTGGACATCGCAAAATACGACGCTTAATGCGCGATCCGGTCCCGGTACCGGCCATCATGTTTTGCGTAGCTTTAAGCGCTGCACCAAGGTTCACGTGGTTCGGCATTCGCATGGCTGGACGAAAGTTTCCTACAATGGGAAACATTATTGGGTCTCAAGCAAATTTCTGCGTGGTAAACCCTGTGGCGGCTCGGTTCAGCACAAGGGCCACAATGCGCATCACAAGTATCACACGCATAAGCACAAGCATGGCCATAAACATCGCCACACCCACAAGCATCACGTTAACGTCGGTCATCACTAGATATCGCATAAACGCTTGCTAACAAAGAAAGCCGCCCCCGAAGGAGCGGCTTTTTCAAAGCACTGAAGTCGGAAAACCAAGCTTACTTGATTTTGCCTTCCTTGTACTCAACGTGCTTGCGCACAACTGGGTCATACTTACGGACAACCATTTTCTCGGTCATCGTACGTGCGTTCTTCTTTGTGACATAGAAGTGGCCTGTACCCGCGGTCGAGTTCAGGCGGATCTTGATCGTGGTTGGCTTCGCCATGGGTCATCTCCTACTTCGAGCATACTTTTGCTGCTCGGGAATTCTTTATCAGTGCCTTCTACCGCGCGCCGCGCCCGAGTCAACAGGCATTTCGGAGCGACATGAAGGATTCCCGCCCATTCCGCGAATTTTGCAAGTGTACTGCCCCGTATCCATCTGCACTAGGCTTGGCCACCCTGATGAAGGGGCAAACCACGTCAATTTGCTAAACAGCCAACAGCAGTTTTGGCGCAGCGCAGTTTTTGCGTTGTTGCCTTGCATGCATCACGCAGCATTTTAGCGGCCTCATCGTCGGCGATCAAACTTTCCAGTTTCCCGAAATGCGACGAACAAAAGCGGAGCAGATTACTTCAGCCCCAAACGTTCGCCTGAGCGGCGACGCATTCCAACTCTCAGATGTCCACTTGCCCCCTCGGTGGTCTACTTAAGGACACTTATCCGCATTTCTTTGTTCAATCCGGCCTCATAATCTCGGATCGCACCCGCATGTTCCAAAGTGTCCAATGTATCATCACGGCCCCTGATCAGCCCCGTTTGCGTAGCATCATCCATCTCGAATGATGCGCTAATATCGCCAGCTGTGATCATTCGACTTTCAAGATCAATCGATATCTCGTGGCCTCTGGCATCGCTGGAAAATTGCAAAAGAAAATCACGCGTCGCGGGGGAAACGATAGGCAATGCCAGACCGTTTTTGCGGGCATTGTCGTAAAATATTCCAGCAAACCCTGTCCCGATGCAGGCATTTATCCCCAGTTGGCGCATGCCCCAGACAGCATGTTCCCGGCTAGACCCGCAGCCAAAGTTATCACCAACAATCAAAATACTGGCCCGCGTCCAAGGCGCATTGTTCAAGATGAAGTCTGGGCGCAGTTGCCCCGCGTTATCAAAACGCAGGTCGGCAAAAGCGCCGTCACCTAGGCCCTCGCGGGTGATCGTTATCAGAAACCGCTTCGGCATGATCACGTCGGTATCGACATTGGCCAATGGCAATGGGGCGGCGATCCCCATAATCGTTTTCGTCATCTGCTTGTCTTTCATTTGAAATCACGCACGTCCGCGAGGTGTCCTGCGATGGCCGCAGCCGCGACCATGGCGGGCGACATTAGATGGGTACGTGCACCGCGGCCCTGTCGTCCTTCGAAATTTCGGTTGGTTGATGATGCGACCCGTTCGCCATCCATTGCGATGTCGTCGTTCATTGCCAGACACATCGAACAGCCTGCTTCAGGTCGCCATTCAAACCCAGCCGCCTCAAAGATGGCGCGCAGACCTTCGGCTTCGGCCTTGATGCGGGTCATGGCAGAGCCCGGCACAACGATCGCTTCGACGCCTGCAGCCACCTGTCGGCCATCCAGTATATTGGCTGCCTCCCGAAGATCTTCGATACGAGAGTTGGTGCAAGAGCCGATAAATGCCGTGTCGATCTGTATCGACCGGGCCGATTGCCCCTCAGACAAGCCCATGTAGCGCAATGAACGTGCCAACGCGGCTTTGGCCTCGGAAGAGATATAGTCCACGGCACAAGGCACATTCGCCGTGATAGGTATCGACTGATCTGGGCTGGTGCCCCAAGTAATAAGAGGTTCAATATCGGCCCCTGAAATAGAGACCTCTTGGTTGAATATTGCGTCTTGATCGCTGATCCAGCTTTCACCGTTGAATGCAAACTGACCGCTATGAGAATGACCTTGTAACGCAGTTTTAGTCTTTTCATCTGCGGCGATCAAAGCCGCGCGCGCGCCCAGCTCTACCGCCATGTTACAAACAGTCATCCGCCCCGCCATATCAAGGCCGCGAATAGCAGCCCCCGCAAACTCTACCGCAAAACCATTGGCCCCACCTGCGCCAACGGTTTGCACAACTTTCATGATGATATCCTTTGCCGTCACACCAAGGGCTGTATCGCCATCGATCGTAACGCGCATGGTTTGCATGCGTTTATAGCGTAGCGTTTGCGTTGCCAGCACATGTTCGACTTCCGATGTGCCGATCCCAAAGCCCAAAGCACCATATGCCCCGTACGTGGTCGTATGACTATCACCGCACGCGATTAGCATTCCCGGCGCAACCAACCCCTGTTCCGGTACAACGACGTGCTCAATGCCCTGCCGCGGATCACCAAGACCGTAAAAGGCTATGCCATGTTTGGTACAGTTTGCTTGCAAATTGTCGATCAGTAGCTTGGACGCCGCATCATGTGGCGCGCTGCCGCGTGTTGCGTTCACATGATCGACCACTGCCAAATGCGCCTCGGGTCGCCAAACGTTAAAACCCTTTGTATCGAGCCCCGAAAAAGCCTGCGGGCTCGTGTATTCGTTCATGATGTGGAAATCGACGTAGATCAGCATGTCACCGTCGGGCAGATCACAGACCTTGTGGGCGTCGACCAATTTGTCATACAGCGTGCGGCTCATTTGGCAGCCTCCAAATGAATTGGGTTACGAGTAAAGAATTCAGACATTCGCGCGGCGATATCATCCGGGATCTCTTCGGCCAGGTAATGTGTCGTATCAAGCGCTTCGCCCTCAACGTGCGAGGCGCGCTGACGCCAAAGGCCAAGCGCATCAAAGCATGTCTCAATCACACCGCGTTTTGCCCAAAGCGTCAGTATGGGCATGTCGAGTTTTCGGCCCTGATCAGCGTTGTCATGTTCGATGTCGATACCCGCAGCGGCGCGGTAGTCTTCGCAACTTGCATGAATGGCGGCCGGATCAGCAAAGGCCGATAGGTATTCAGTCAGTGCCTCGGGAGAGAACGGGTTTACCCCACGTGCCTGATTAAAGCATTTTAGTTTCCAGAACCCTTCGGGGTCAGCCCCGATCATTTGTTCGGGCAGCGGATTTGGTTGAATTAGAAAGAACCAATGCCAATACGCCTGAGCAAATTCAGGGCTGGTACCTGCATACATTTCACGGGTTGGCGCAATATCGAGCAAAGCCATAGCCGCTATGCAATCAGGATGATCCAAGCCCATCCGATGCGCAACCCGCGCCCCGCGATCATGGGCACCGACAAGAAATCGCTCGTGCCCCAAACGCCGCATAACTGCGACGATGTCACCCGCCATCGCGCGTTTTGAATAAGGCTCGTGCGATGCGTTTGACGTTGGTTTATCTGAGCGACCATATCCGCGTAAATCCGGACAAACGACCTGATACGAACGCGCCAAAATTGGTGCCACACCGTGCCACATGGCAGAAGTCTGTGGATATCCATGAAGCAAAACAAGCGGCGGCGCGTCTTTAGGTCCAGCGCGGCGGACAAACAAAGTCGCACCATCGCCTTCAATACGCTCTTCCACGAATTCCTGAAACATGTCTCACTCTCCGAAGGGATTAGGTTTAATTCCTTATTTAAGAATAAACGACAAGAATATTCGTGAAAATCGAGCAATCTTGCCGACTAACCCTTTAGACAAATTCCAGTCGTCTCAAACAGCGCGCGCCACTCCACACAACTAAACTGGAAGCGCGGAGTATCCGCCTAAACCATGAAGCCTAAACAGACTAACAAATTAAATGCGCACGGAGGGCCTATAAGCCGGATTTTGTCCAAAGCACCCCATACGGGATGCAAATGGATGACCATTCATCTTAGCGCGCAGTTACCTGCGCCCCTCTAGCTGCCAACCCGGATGCCTAGGCTGAAGCGCCCTTGTGAGGATATCAGTTGCCTGATCACACCCACGTGGCATCCCTATTTGGCATTGCTCCCGGTGGGGCTTGCCTTGCCGGTTCGGTTACCCGTCCCGCGGTGCGCTCTTACCGCACCGTTTCACCCTTACCCTTGCCGAAACAAAGGCGGTCTGTTCTCTGTGGCGCTTTCCCTCAGGTTACCCTGGCCGGGCGTTACCCGGCACCGTTGCTTCATGGAGTCCGGACTTTCCTCGATCCAATTAAGAACCGCAGCCACCCAGCCTTCCGTGCGCAGATGTCGCCTAGCTGTTGGCATTGGTTGGGTCAACTCCCAATCGCGTCGCGAGCGAAGCAGCATCGCGTCTGTCTGCCTCAGATTCGGGCCCTGCTCGCATCGGCGCAAAGCGCAAGCGGAACGCGGACAAACACGCTTCTAGCCCGAACTCATCTACCGCGTAGCCCAGCGCAACAAGACTTTCGCGCATTGGCAGTTCATCGCTCTTATCCGGCCAAATAGAAAAGCCACCCAAAGCCAAGCGTCGCCAATCAAAACGGCCCCCAGGGTCGACTTTGCGAAGCGGTGCTAAATCTGAATGCGCAATCACGTGATGTGCAGGAATATCCCACCGCGACAGGATTCCGCCAAGCAAGTCTTCCAAAGCATCCATCAAAGGCGCGGAAAACGGCGAAAACCCATCGTTGTCCAGTTCGATCCCGATAGAGCGTGAATTTATGTCATCGCACCCTGCCCAGCACCCAGCGCCCGCGTGCCATGCGCGCGCGGTCTCGTCGACCATTTGCGTCACCACACCGTCGCGCGCAATCAGATAATGCGCAGAGACTTCTTTTTCGGGATCACACAGCGTGTCTATCGCCGCCACAGCGCTTTGCATGGCCGTGTAATGGATCACGATCATATCGGGCGCGACAATACCACCTCTGCGCGGGCCGCAATTTGGCGATGGGCGCTGCACACAAACAGCGCCGCTCATCGCTTAGCCGTTCACAGCATTGCGGAAGGGTGCCGGATCCCACGCGCACGCGAAACCGTCGCCATCAGGATCCATGCCGCCACGGTCCTTTGAAGGACCGCCTGCAGCCATAAATGCCTGCTGCGCTTGATCTTGCGACGCAAAACCAGAACAGGACCGATGATACTTGCGCTCAGCATTAAAGCGGTTGCGGCGATAAACCTTTTCGCCTTTGGCATTCTTTGCGGCAATCGCAAAAGCCACGATATTTGGCCCACCGCTACCTCGACGTGTCGGCAACGCAACAGGTTGAATAACCTGATATTCCTGTTGGTTAGCGGCACGTTTAGCCGCGTCGCCCTCGATCGAGCGTTGACCAGAAACTGCACTGAAATCGTTCTCAGCACTGATGCCGCCTGCGCGCAAAACTGGGGCCGCATTGGCAGGGTTCGCCTGAACCGCTGTGTTCGCCTCGGGAATGCCCGATGCCGCTGCGGGTGCAAGCGTTTGAGCACTTACTGATTGCGGAGCAGGCAGAGTGCTGTTTCTACCTGCAAGTGCCGCCTCGCGCGCAGCTTGTTTTTGTTCGAACTCGTTGTAGTCGCCAAAAGCTACACCAGCCCCACTATCAGGAATAGTTGGACTACATGCGCCCAGCTCAACGGCTGCACAAAGGGTGATCGCTGAAAAGGTGAACCGCTTCATTTTAAACTGCCTCATTCTTCTTTTTGACGCGTTTACCACCATTTGGCTGGTTTTGCCACAAAACCTGCCGCTTGTTCCAATGCATAGGCGGTATTTAGCAGATCGCCCTCTTCCCACGGCTTGCCAATCAGTTGCAGCGCAAGGGGCAATCCTTGGCTATCCACACCAGCAGGAACCGCGATACCGGGAAGACCCGCAAGATTCACAGTCACGGTGAAGACGTCATTGAGATACATCTGAACAGGATCCGCATCCTTCATTTCGCCCAAACCAAACGCAGCGCTTGGCGTTGCTGGTGTCAGGATCGCATCGACGCCAGTAGCGAATACATCATCAAAGTCTTTCTTGATCAGCGTGCGAACGCGGCGCGCACGGTTGTAATATGCGTCATAGAAACCAGCACTCAGAACGTAAGTTCCGATCATCACGCGACGCTGTACTTCTGGGCCGAATCCTTCGGCGCGGGTCTTTTCATACATCTCTGTGATGCCATCACCCGCATCCAATGTCGCACGATGTCCATAGCGCACACCATCATAGCGCGCGAGGTTGGACGACGCTTCAGCTGGCGCAATCACATAGTAAGCTGGCAGCGCATATTTCGTGTGCGGTAAAGAAATATCAACGATCTTCGCGCCTGCATCCTTCAGCATGGCTGTGCCATTGGCCCAAAGCTGCTCGATTTCGTCGGGCATGCCATCCATACGATATTCTTTCGGAATACCAATGGTCTTACCCTTGATATCACCTGTCAGCATGGCCTCAAAATTCGGCACAGCAAGCTCTGCACTGGTGCTGTCTTTTGGATCATACGAACACATCGCTTCCAACATGATCGCCGCGTCGCGCACATCTTTGGTCATCGGACCCGCTTGATCAAGCGAGGACGCAAACGCGATCGTGCCCCAACGCGAACAGCGGCCGTAAGTTGGCTTTATACCCGTGATACCCGTAAAGGCCGCTGGCTGGCGAATAGAACCGCCTGTATCTGTACCCGTCGCCGCAAGGCAAAGGTCCGCGGCAACCGCAGAGGCCGACCCACCAGAAGAACCACCCGGCGTCAGCGCCGTGTCTTCATCTGCGCGACGCCATGGGTTCACCACATCGCCGTAAACAGACGTCTCATTAGACGAACCCATGGCGAATTCGTCCATGTTCAACTTGCCCAGCATTACCGCCCCTGCGTCAAACAGGTTCTGGCTGACTGTGCTTTCGTATTCAGGCTTGAACCCGTTCAGGATGGCAGAGGCCGCTTGGGACGGCACGCCTTTGGTGCAGAACAAATCCTTGATACCAATCGGCAATCCACACATCGCAGGCGCGTCGCCCGCAGCAATCCTTGCGTCGGCGGCCTTGGCCTGTGTCATCGCGATCTCTGGCGTGCGATGCACGAATGCATTCAACGCGGATGCGCCTTCAATCTCTTTCAAAAACGTCTCGGTCAGCTCAACCGATGTCGTCTCACCCTTGCGCAGAGCATCGCGCGCGCCTGCCAAGCCCATTTTGTTCAGATCAGACATTATTCAACCACCTTCGGAACCGCAAAAAAGCCTTCGCGCGCATCTGGCGCATTCGCGAGCACTTTGGGTTGTTGATCGCCATCAGTCACAGCGTCTACGCGGCGCTTTAATTTCTGCGGCGTTACAGATGTCATAGGCTCAATGCCCTCGACGTCGACTCCATTGAGTTGCTCTATAAAACCGAGAATATTGGTAAATTCCTGCGCCAATGCGGGCAGCGCGTCTGGCTCCACTTTAATGCGGGCCAATTTCGCAACGCGTGCGGCTGTTTCTACATCAATCGACATCGGGCAAGGTCTCCGGCTTTATCAGTTGGTTTGCATTTAACGGGCGTGCGCGCTGCTCGCAAGCCCACGTGGGAATT
>NZ_JABBAM010000102.1 GCF_018607965.1 Planktotalea sp. | reverse complement strand
CGACTGGTTCGGGAATACGCGCCGTTCGCTGCGGCTTGTCTGAACTCACACGACGCGGAAGAAGCGGACTAATGCAGCTGCGGCTATTACTAACGCAGCATCAGCTCGCTGCTGCAGCGTCGCTCATGCGGCAGTGCAGCACGTTTAACCAAACCAGTCGTTCACGCGGTCATAGGTCTCACCGGCCCCGACTGCCGCGACCACTGCAGTTGAGATACCCCCCCCATACCCGGAATAGTCATGAAACGCTGACAACAGGCCTCGACTTCATTGACATATCTGATCTCGGACGTCGTCATCCCGATCCGTTTGTCCGTCCAGATCCAGTCTTGTTGAAGGCCAAGGATCAGCACGCGCATCCGCAATGACACCTCATCGCTGCGGTTACATTCCATTAATGTCGGATGCTGCACTGTCAATAACACCCCGGTGAATGCACGAAGTCGCTTTTAGCGGGCAATCTTGATCTAACAACACCATGCAGAAATTACTGAACTTTCATGTAGCTTGACTTCTCTTTCGTTTCGATCAATATTTGACTGATCAAACAGTCAGGTTTTGACTCAATTCTGATCACAGGAAGGACAGAACGTTAAGATGCAGCAAGCAGTCCAATATCAAAGCGGGGCCTCCACTAGTGGTGCCGCGCCGGAGACGCGATACGAGACCATTCTGAGTGCGTCAGAAAGCGTGTTTGCGCATTCAGGCTACAGGGGTGCAACAATGCGCGAGATTGCCGAGCGTGCTGGCGTTGCACAGGGCCTAATTCACTATCATTTCAAAACCAAAGAAGACCTGTTCGAAGCAATGGTCGCTCGCAGATCAGGGCATATCAACGATCAACGAGCCCATTCACTAACCCTGCTTTTCGAAGAGCACGAAAACCCAACACTGGAAAGCATTGTGGAGGCCCTGTTTCGACCCACAATTGTGGCGGGAATCTCCCAAGCGGGTGATGGGGGTGCATTTGCACGAATACTTGTATCCACTGCCAATTCCGCAGGCGAATGGGAGCAAACGCTCACAGAAAAGTATTATGATCCCATAGCGCACAAATACATCGCCGCGCTCGTAAGGATTGAACCTAGGTTGAGCCGTGACAACGCGGTTTGGGCCTACATGTTTGCCATTGGTGTGGGCATGACGATGATGGCAAAAACCGGCCGCGCAGGTCGATTGTCGGAGGGGCTTTGCGACGATGGCGACGCCGACATCATGCTTTCAAAAATTGTGCCATTTATCTGCGCTGGAATTCGCGCGCTCACAGATTAATCTATCAAACCACTTAAACGACTAGGGAGAAGAACATGAAGACAGGTCTAGTAAAAGGTGCATTGGCTGCCGCAATTTGGTCGTCGAGCACAGTATTTGGTACCTTTGCCTCAGCAGAAGAGGTCAATGCCACAATCGTCGCGGGCCACCCGCCAGTGTTTCGCTGGGTGAAACATGCCAGCCAAACCTTTATTCCTGCGGTGAATACCGCATTGGAAGGATCAGGCACGACGATAACTTGGAGCGAGCAATACGGCGGATCACTTGCCAAAGTGGGCGACGAGCTGGAGGCCGTGGAAGAAGGGCTTGCTGAAATCGGGTTGGTTTCAAGCCTGTTTGATCCCGGTAAGCTGTCTGTTCAGAATGTCACTTATTTCACGCCATTTGTATCTAGCGATAGTACGCTTGTTGCCAATTGGATGGACGATTTGCAGCATACAAATGCGGATATGAAAGCGTCTTGGGCAGCTAACGGGTTGGAATATCTGGGCGGTGCAATCGGTATTGATGACTATCTGTTGATGACCAATTTTCCGATCAATTCGATTGCGGATCTGGAGGGCAAGAAAATTGGTGCACCCGGACCTGCAGTCAACTGGCTAAAGGGCACAGGCGCTGTTGGCGTTTCGGGCAACCTGACGACCTATTACAACGAAATCAAAACAGGTGTGTATGATGGGGTGATTGTGTTTGCCTCTGCCGCTGTTCCGGGCAAGTTGTACGAAGTAGCGCCCCACATCACCAAAATCGGTTTTGGCGCACAGTACGCTGGTGGCCTTGCCGCCAACAAAGACTGGTATGATGGCTTGCCCGCTAACGTGCAAACTGCGCTGAAAGAAGCGGCGACGGTAAACAGTAAAGCCTACCAGCAAGATCTGGATGCCACCGTGACTAAGTTCCTGGGGATCATGGAAGCGCAGGGTGCGACAGTAAATGAAGTCGATCAGGCATTCCGCGAACAGTGGGCGGCAGGCATGGACAATGTGGCCAAGGATTGGGCGGATCGTTTGGACAGCGAAGGCGTTGCTGGAACTGCGGTTCTCAAGACTTACATGGACACGATGCGCGCTGCCGGTGCGACTCCTGTTCGTAACTGGGATCAGGAATAAAACTTTTGATCGGGCGCGCTTAATCTAATTAGCGCGCCCGCTTCTATTTAGACTTCTCCGTCTACCCGTCTTAACGACTAAGGTGCATGCAATGTCCGATACTCACTTGCCCAAATGGTTTTTAGTCATGCGTAGGACCGTTGATCTAATCACCAATTTGCTAAATGTGCTTGGCACTTTGTTGATTGTTGCGGTGATGTTACTGGTGAACGCCGATGTCATTGGCCGCGTCTTTTTCAGCGCGCCCATATCCGGTGTTCCCGAAATGGTGTCTATGTCCATTGTGGCAATCGTGTTTTTGCAAGTGGCGCAAGCCTTTCGCAAAGGGCGTCTGACGCGCACTGAGGCTGTTCTGGATTTCTTTGGAAAACACACCCCTCGGTTCAGGCAAGTCTTGGAGCTCTTGTTTTCTTTCGCAGCTATCGCACTGATTTGGCAACTATTCTGGGCCAGCCAGCCGTTGTTTATGAAAGCATGGGTGCGAGGTACATATGAGGGCACAGTGGGTAATTTCACCGCTCCGATCTGGCCTGTAAAATTGATCATCCTGATCGGCTGCGCGGCCTTGTTGGTACAATTGATCTTGCACGCAGGAACTGCCGCGTTCCGTCTGTTTGCAAAGAATGATACACAGACATGAGCCCTTTTGAAATTGGAATGGCGTCTTTTGGAGCCATGGTCGCGATGGTCTACTTTGGACTTTGGGTGCCCATCGCGTTGATGCTTTCATCGTTTGTTGGGGTCTGGATGATCAAAGGATCACCCGTCTTGGCAGGTAAGTTGTTGGCCTTGGCCGCATCCGAAACAATCTCCAGCTACTTTTTCGGCGTCGTGCCACTGTTCATTATGATGGGCTTTATCGTGTCTGTCACGGGCATGGGTCGGGATGCATTTGATGTGGCGAACCATATATTCAGACGCATTCGTGGTGGGCTTGGGATTGGTACGGTTGGGGCCAATGCAATTTTTGCCGCGATCACAGGCATTTCGATTGCCTCTGCTGCCGTATTCACCCGCATCGCGGTGCCAGAAATGACCCGGCACGGCTATAACAAACGGTTCGCGGTCGGTGTTGTCGCTGGATCCTCGGTTCTCGGGATGCTGATCCCGCCCAGCCTTTTGTTGATCCTCTACGGGTTGTTAACTGAACAATCCGTCGGTGATTTATTCATCGCGGGCGTCATTCCTGGCCTGCTGCTGGCATTTGTGTTTTGCCTTAGTATTTTTCTGGTGGCGCTGATCAAACCGAGCCTGATTGGCGACAACATCGACGTACCTGCCAAAGACGGCGACGTCCTGAGCACACGCGAAGTTATGGCTAGAGGAATGCCATTGGCCGCCCTCATCGGGCTTGTCCTTGGTGGTATCTATGGTGGCTTTTTCACTCCGATTGAGGCGGGTGCGATTGGATGCTCAGGGGCAATCGTGATCGGGCTCTTGCGCCGCGCGCTCAGCTTTTCGGACTTCTGGGAAGTGCTGACTGATACCGGTTTGGTCACGGCTTCAATCTCGTTCCTGATCATCGCGGCGCAAATGTATTCACGCATGCTCGCGCTTTCCGGTGTGCCCGCTGGGTTTGGCAATTTCGTGGCCACAGCTGAGATTGGGTATTGGGGCGTGATCCTTGCATATGTTCTCTTGGTAATCCTCATGGGCACGATCCTTGATAGCTCCAGCATTATGCTGATCCTCGTACCGCTGATGTTGCCTATGCTCAGCCTAATGCAGGTTGACCTGATCTGGTTTGGCATTGTCACCATCATCGCAGTTGAAATCGGCCTGTTAACCCCGCCTTTTGGGATATCGGTGTTCGTCATCAAATCCTCGCTTGATGATCCAACGATCACACTAGGCGATATCTTCATCGGTGCCGCGCCTTTTGCGGTGTTGATGCTTATCGTTTTGGGCCTCGTGTTGGCTTTTCCAATTCTCGTCACTGCTCTGCTTTAAGGAACTGATATGCCTAGACGTATTGTAGATCTGTCTGTCTCGCTCGAAATGGGGATTGCTTCTGATCCACCGATTATGATGCCGGAAATCATCTATATGAATCATCAGGAAACGGCAGAACAAATCATGTCGTTCTTTCCAGGACTCAAGAAAGAAGATCTGCCAGATGGCGAAGGTTGGGCGGTGGAGCGTCTGAACATCGCCACCCATAACGGCACCCATATGGACGCGCCCTATCACTATCATTCGACGATGAGCAAAGGGGAACGGGCGATCACAATTGACGAGGTGCCGCTTGATTGGTGCCTGCGTCCAGGGGTGAAGCTGGATTTTCGACATTTCGCTGATGGGTATATCGTGCAGCCTGCAGATGTTGAGGCGGAGTTGCAACGGATCGGCCATGAACTGCAGCCGCTTGATATTGTGGTGGTGAACACTTCAGCAGCAGAACGCTATGGTCAGCCCGATTACCTAATGAAAGGCTGCGGCATGGGTCGCACCTCCACGAACTATCTGACCGAACGCGGCGTGCGTGTGGTCGGTACAGACGCATGGAGCTGGGACGCGCCATTCGCATTGACGGCGCAAGAATACGCTAAAACCGGTGATGCATCCATCATCTGGGAAGGCCACCGCGCTGGCATGGACATCGGGTATTGTCAGATGGAGAAATTGACCAACCTTGACAGCCTTCCGGGTCATGGCTTCGAAATTTCCTGTTTCCCATTTAAAATCAAAGCAGCCTCTGCGGGCTTTACCCGCACCGTTGCTATATTTGAAGAGTAATCCCATGCGTTTAGCCACTGTTTCACATAAGGGTCAGGCCAAAGTTGTGGCCGCGACTGAAACTAACCGTTTGCTCGATCTGCGCAAAGCCGCTGAGCACAGCGGTGAAGATGGCACGATATTTGCGGACATGCTCTCCTTGATCAACGCAGGTGAAAACGGCCTCAAGACGGCCCGCGCTTTGCTGCAATCCGCAGATGAAGACGTTACTATGGCAGTAAGTGACGTGTCGTTTCTGCCTCCCATCATGCCCGTGCAATACCGCGATTGTCTGGTGTTCGAAGAGCATTTGGCCAACTGCTTCAGGGTGATGGGGACAACGATGCCTGTACCACCCTCGATCCCTCCGGTTTGGTACGATCAACCGCTCTATTACAAAGGCAATCGCATGTCCTTCATTGGTCACGGCACCGACGTGCAATGGCCCGCCTATGCCGAGTTTCTAGACATTGAATTGGAGCTAGCGATCGTTGTTGGCAAAACGGGCAAAGACATTTCCAAAGACGCAGCACCTGCGCATATCTTTGGCTATTCAATCCTAAATGACGTCTCCGCTCGTGACGCGCAAATGCGCGAGATGCCGGGGCAACTTGGCCCCTGTAAAGGCAAAGATTTCGACACAGGTAATATCCTTGGACCCTACATTCTAACGGTGGATGAGGTTGTGCACCCAATCGCGGTTAACATGGAGGCACGGGTGAACGGCGAACGTTGGGGGGGCGGCAACAGCAGCCAGATGCAACATAGTTTTGCGGATATTCTAGCGCATATTTCTTCATCCGAAACCATCTATGCAGGCGAAGTCATCGGCTCTGGCACCGTTGGAACCGGATGTGGGCTGGAAATCGGAAAACGACTGCAAGACGGCGATACCTTCGAGTTGGAAATCGAAAACATCGGTATCCTCGCCAACCGGATCGTTAAGGCGAGATAACGATGGACAACCCAATCGATGGCTTTGAAATTGACCCTGCGACGCTAAAGACAATAGGCATGAATCTGCAACGACCAGAGTGTATTTTGGCCGAGCCGGACGGCTCCCTTTGGTCTGCGGATGCCCGTGGCGGCGTGATGCACATTCGCCCCGATGGCAGTCAGACATTGATTGCACAAAACGTTGCAAGCGGATTTGCAAACACGACAGATGAAGCAAGTAAATTTACTTCGGGCACCTTGCCCAACGGCCTCGCCTTCGCGCGCAATGGCGACATATTGGTTTCAAACTTTGGCACGGATCGCTTGGAATTGATGACCCGCACGGGTGAATCTGAAATCCTGCACGACACTCTAAATGGACGCCCCATCGGCAAGGTCAATTTCGTTTTGCGTGACAGAAAAGACCGTGTTTGGATCACCGTCTCCACGACAATTTCCAATTGGATGGAGGCCTGTAGCCCCAACATCATTGACGGTTTTATTGCGGTGGCTGACGAAAAAGGCTTGCGCATTGTGGCCGACAGTCTGCATTTCACCAATGAAATCCGGTTCGATGCGGACGAGCAATGGCTCTACGCCGTGGAAACATGTGGGATGAAAATTACCCGTTTTCGGGTGTGTCCCGATGCAACACTCAGCCACCGTGAAACCTTTGGCCCAGAAAACCACAACGCCTTCATCGATGGCATTACCTTTGATGCCTTTGGCAATCTTTGGGGCACCCACATCATGACGGATCGGATTTTCGCGATCACACCAGAGGGTGATCTGCGCATTCTCCTGGATGATGACAACGGCTCGGCAGAGGGCAAGGCGCTGCTGGATGCCTTTGCACAGGATCGTGTCACACCGGAATTGCAACTTGCCTGCGGGGGCACCATCGCCAACTGGATGGCCAGCTTAACGTTTGGGGGCCCCGATTTGCGCACAGTTTACATCGGCAGCCTGCGCGGCAGCACAATCCCTTACTTCATGGCCCCCATTGCGGGCCTCCCCATGATCCACTGGAACGAGAGAACATAAAAATGAACGACAACGCGGGTTTACCCCAACGAGCTCAAGTGCAATTTGATTGTAAGGGACGCGCCACTGGAAAGATGCGCAACGATCTGGACGTGATGATGAGCCAACCTTTTGAAGAAGGCCCGTTTGTCATGGCAACGGATGAAGGGTCTTTTCACGGAGGGGACGCATCAGCACCGCCACCGCTTGCATTGTTCGTCGCGGGTCTGACCGGGTGCATCATGACTCAAATCCGCGCCTTTGCGAAACGACTTAAAGTGTCGATTGATGATCTGAACGTTGAAACCCGTGTCATTTGGGATTGGGAAGCCAAGGGTAAGGTTTATGAAACTGGCCCCCATTCGTTCGAAATCGATATTTTCATTGAGAGCAGTGATCCGTTGAAAAAGCAGCTTGAGTTGGTCGCAGCGGCCCAAAAGGGTTGTTTCTTGGAGCAAACCCTTAGTCAGAAAAATACGATCAAACATCGACTGAAAACGTCTGACGGATGGGTCGAAGCCTGACATCAAAGCATAAAACCAAACGACATTTTTAAAAAACCTCCCCAGTCTGTGAATTCAGATCTTCAGAATTGCTGCATAATGTCCGAATGACGCATTCACCTCTGCGATGCAGCATTGATCTTACGGCGGCGCGGCGAGTTTTCACGCTGCGAGCGCGCGGCATAGTGTTGTGACTTCCGCAACCGGCTCTCAACGGCCATTCGCTGCGTCACGTATGAATGTCCGCTCTACGATGACAGCCTCTTCTCATACTGATCGTAGAGAGCGCAGTAAAAAAAAGCGTCACCAGCGTCACCCTACCCCACCCGATGGCTGATCACTCCGCACCCAGCCGACCTAAGACGCGTTATGCACCAACGACTGATT
>NZ_JABBAM010000112.1:1538-8071 GCF_018607965.1 Planktotalea sp. | reverse complement strand
TCGCAGCGCGTTCACAGATGTCGGCTTGAAAGAAAACATAGTTCTCATTATCGGCAACGGATTTGACGTTATCAAGGCAGGCCGCATAAGTCAGTTTATCGACATTGACGACGCTATGCCCTAGCCTGATTGCTGTGCGCACAACGGCAGATCCGATAAAACCAGCACCGCCTGTTACGAGAAGTCTCATGTGCTGCTCTCCTCATCGACAAAGGGGCTGTCAAAATTGCATAAGTATGGCGCAGCCGTATCCTTCTTAGACAAAATAGCTTTATTAGAGCCTATTTTCCATTCAACTCCGATATCAGGATCATCAAAGCGCACAGCGCCGTCACACTCGGGCGAATAGGTACCATCGCACTTATAAATGATCTCTGTATCGGGTTCTAAGGTCGCAAATCCATGCAGGAAGCCACGCGGTACAAGTAGCTGCTTGCCGTTCTCATAGCTCAACTCAACACCTGTCCATTGCCCATATGTGGGCGAGCCTTTGCGAATATCAACAGCCACATCAAACAACCGCCCACGCCCGCAACGCACCAGTTTGGCCTGCGCATGAGGGGGCGCTTGAAAGTGCAGGCCACGCATTGTGCCAACCGCCTCAGACAGGAAATGATTGTCTTGCACAAACTCATAGTGCAGGCCTGCCTCTGCCATGCGCGCCGCCGACCAGCTTTCGCAGAAGAACCCGCGTACATCGCCGAAACGCTTTGGTTTCAGCACCAAAACACCAGATAACTTTGTTTGTTCAATCTGCACGCAACACCCTCGCAATTTGCTCTGTTAGAGCAATGGCACGACTATCATGTCAATGTGATGCAAGTGCCATGGTTTTTTACGCCGCTAACTCCCCGTTGACCCCTACCGTGCCTTTGACGCATACAAAACACGAGGCAAAGCAGTAAGGTGATACCCCATGAAAATAGCAATGATCGGGACAGGCTATGTGGGTCTCGTTTCCGGTGTCTGTTTTTCGGATTTCGGCCATGATGTGGTCTGTGTCGATAAAGACCCAAAGAAGATCGAGATGTTAGAGCGCGGCGAAGTGCCGATCTATGAACCGGGGCTCGGCGCACTTATGGCCAAGAACGTGGAGGCAGGCCGTCTGTCTTTCACCCTTGATCTGGCCAGCGCCATCGAGGGTGCCGAAGCGGTGTTCATAGCTGTTGGTACGCCCACGCGGCGCGGTGACGGGCATGCGGATCTCACCTATGTGATGGCTGCTGCCGAAGAAATCGCGCAGATGGCAAGCGATTATGTGGTCGTTGTCACCAAATCCACCGTGCCAGTCGGCACCAATCGCCAAGTCAAACAGACGATCAAAAAGGCCAATCCGACCCTTGATTTCGATGTTGCCTCCAACCCTGAGTTCCTGCGCGAAGGCGCGGCCATTGATGATTTCATGAAGCCTGACCGTGTGGTCGTAGGCGTGCAAACCGACAAAGCCGCCGAGGCGATGAACGAGCTTTACCGCCCGCTTGCGCAGCGCGACTATCCTGTTGTTGTCACTGATCTCGAATCCGCCGAGATGATCAAATACGCCGCCAACGCGTTTCTGGCCACGAAGATCACCTTCATCAATGAAATCGCAATGCTCTGCGAAAAAGTTGGCGCTGACATTAACCAAGTCTCAAACGGAATGGGCATGGACGCACGTATCGGTAGCCGCTTCTTACAAGCGGGTCCCGGGTATGGCGGATCATGCTTTCCGAAAGACACCAAAGCCCTCGCGCGCATCGGTCAAGAGCACGCCGTCCCTATGCAGATCACCGAAACAGTGATTACCGTGAACGAGGAAATCAAACGCCGCATGATCACCAAACTCGAAGACCTCTGCGATGGTTCGTTCAACGGCAAAATCATTGCCATGCTGGGCGTGACCTTCAAACCCGACACAGACGATATGCGCGACGCCCCTGCCCTGACGATCGTGCCCGCACTGGTTGGTGGCGGCGCCAAAGTGCGCGTCTGTGATCCACAAGGACAACATGAAGGCGAAGCGCTCTTGCCCGGTGTGAACTGGGTCGATGATCCTTATAAGGCCGCACAGAACGCTGATCTGGTCGTTGTGCTGACTGAATGGAACGAGTTTCGCGCGCTAAACCTCGACAAGCTCGCGCGCAAAATGGCGACCCCGCGTATGGCCGACCTGCGCAATGTCTATTCCATCAAAGACGCCAAACGCGCCGGGTTCGAAGCTTATGACAGCATCGGACGTATGGGGTTTAACCCTGCGTGATCTAAAACAGAACTTTTCAACTGACGTGAAGTTCTAAAATAGCACTGAACTTAACTGTTTTGAGAGGTGAAAAAGGGCAACATATTTCTATACTGCCCTCTAATACCGCGTGAGCAAAACCCTTAAGATGCTGCAATAAGCCCCATGCTCTCAAGTTTGAGAAGCACTTGATGTGCGCAATTGTCTACTTCGACGTTTTCGGTTTCAACGCGCAGTTCTGGATTCTCTGGAACATCATAGGGATCTGAAATACCTGTGAATTCCTTGATCTTGCCTTCGCGCGCCAATTTATACAGGCCTTTGCGATCGCGCTTTTCGCACTCTTCAATCGATGTCGCGACGTGGATTTCGATGAAAGCACCAAAGTCTTCAACGTCCTCACGAACCGCGCGGCGGGTTGTTGCATAGGGCGCGATGGGCGCGCAAATGGCGATGCCACCATTCTTGGTGATTTCAGACGCAACATAGCCGATGCGACGGATGTTTAGATCGCGGTGCTCTTTTGAGAAACCCAATTCAGAGGACAGGTTCTTACGAACGATATCACCATCCAAAAGCGTCACAGGGCGACCGCCCATTTCCATCAGCTTAACCATCAAAGCGTTCGCAATGGTGGATTTACCGGACCCAGAGAAGCCGGTGAAGAAGACTGTGAAACCTTGTTTGGAGCGCGGTGGTTTGGTGCGGCGCAACTCTTTTACGACCTCAGGGAACGAGAACCATTCAGGAATCTCAAGACCCTCCGACAAACGACGGCGCAATTCGGTGCCGGAGATGTTGAGGATCGTGACCTCGTCTTTGTTTTTGATTTCGTCGATGGCTTCGTATTGTGCGCGTTCAGCGACCCAAACCATGTGTTTGAAATCAACCATTTCGCAACCAATTTCAGATTGATTGGCGCGGTAAAGATCTTGGGCATCGTAGGGGCCATAAAAGTCTTCGCCTGCGGAGTTTTTGCCGGGGCCCGCGTGATCGCGACCAACAATAAAGTGCGTGCAGCCGTGATTTGCGCGGATCAGCCCGTGCCAAACTGCTTCGCGTGGACCGGCCATACGCATGGCGAGGTTCAAAAGGGACATAGTTGTTGTGGACTGTGGGTATTTATCCAGAACCGCCTCGTAGCAGCGAACCCGTGTAAAATGATCGACATCGCCTGGCTTTGTCAGGCCAACGACGGGATGGATCAACAAGTTAGCCTGCGCTTCTTTCGCAGCGCGGAACGTCAGTTCCTGATGCGCGCGGTGTAATGGGTTGCGGGTTTGGAAGGCCACAACCTTGCGCCAGCCAAGTTTGCGAAAATAGGCGCGCAGTCCGTTTGGCGTGTCGCGACGACCGCGGAAATCGTAGTGAACCGGTTGCTGGATGCCTGTGACAGGACCACCAAGGTAGATTTTGCCGGCTTGGTTGTGCAGGTAATTCACAGCAGGGTGCGCATCGTCATCCGCGCCGAAGACCTTCTCGGCCTCGTTCGCTTTGTTCGGCTCCCAACGGTCTGTGACTGTCATGGTGGCAAGAATGACGCCTTCTTGATCGCGTAGCGCAATGTCCTGGCCCAATTCGATAGAGGCTGCGAATTTTTCAGAGACATCCAAAGTGATCGGCATGGGCCAAAGCGCACCATCCGCGAGACGCATGTTTTCGACAACACCGTCGTAGTCCGCTTCAGACATGAACCCTTTGAGCGGATTGAAACCACCGTTCATCAGCAATTCCAGATCGCAAATCTGGCGGGGAGACATGTCATGCGACGTCAAATCCGCTGCTTCGAGTTTCAGCTTTTGAGCGTTCTCATAAGAAACGTAAAGTTCTGGAATCGGGGCCAAATTCGGAGTCATTTTCATATTCTGCTCTCTTGCATCACGGTTTTTCGCAGTGAAACTGCGCTAATCATTGCGCGCGGGATATGAGAGAAACGAGGCACAAATCAAGCAAATACCGCAAACTAATCAAGCCAAAGGCATCTTTATATGAATTGTAGCCAAATTAAAAATGAATGACTTCAATTCGAATAGATTTTCGAGCTAAGGGGCCAGCATTTGAGCACATGAAAGCATAAATTGACAAAAACTGGCCTCACATTTCTTTTGAGGAAAACCACAGCGTGCTCGACATGTCAGTTCAAGAGCAAACATCAGCGCTGGGTGGGTTTCAGAAAGATTGAAAAAAGACTAATCAAACGCACGACAAGGTAAGCTTGCGACAAGACAACTAACGCACCGTCAGGACCAATTCAGATCGCCCTGACGGAGAGCATCCATGTCCCAGTCCAGCCCACGCCTGTCCCTGCCTTTCATTCAAGCTGCACAAGCGCAAAAGCATGTCACCCATAACGAGGCCCAGCGCGCGCTTGATCTACTTGTGCAGCTCAGCTTTGAGGATGATGCGCAAACAGCACCTCCCGTGGCACCGCAGATTGGGGAGTGCTACATCGTGGCCGCTGGCGGCAGTGGTGATTGGATCGGGCAAGACCGCAAGATTGCCGCCTATCTAGATGGCGCTTGGCAGTTTCAAACTCCGCGCGCGGGCTGGCAGGGATATGTCATCGCACAAGGTATTCTGACCGTGTTCGATGGCACTGATTGGGTCGAAGTCACGTCCAGCCAGTTGCAAGACGCAGAGCGGATCGGATTGGGGATGGCGGCCGATGCATCCTCGCCTTTCGCTGCGAAACTTAACGCGGCTTTGTAGAGCGCGCTTTACAGTGCCGATGGGGGAACAGGTAGCCTAATACAGACCCTAAACAGGGAAAATAGTGCGACAGATGCGGGTCTTGTGCTGCAAGACAATTTCCAAACGCGCGCGCTGATTGGTCTCTTTGCCGACAATAATTTGCGCTTTTCCGTGACTCCGGATGGCAGCACGTTTCACGATGCGCTGAGCATCGACACAAGCACAGGCATCGCTGATCAACCGGCCCTGCCCCGCTTTAAGGCGCACACGAATTACGACAATTATATTGGTGTTGGTACTTGGACAAAGCTTGGCATCAACGTAGCTGAATATAATGATCAAGCGTGCTTTGACGCAGCCACCAACCTGTTCACCGCCCCTGTGGATGGCACCTATCTGCTTGGTGCGAACCTCACCTACAAAACCAACGGCAACGCGGGTGCGCGCATGCAAGGGCGCTTGGTATTGAACGGTGTCACTGCGATTCCTGGCACAACGGGTGAAATCACCGGCACGCATAATAGCGAAACAACCACCCTACCCTTGCAAACCCTCACCCCTTTGAGTGCAGGTGACACGGTTGAACTACAGGGAAATTTTCGCAGCTTTGACGGCTATATGATGGCGGATGAAACCTGTTTCTGAGGCATGAAGGTCGGTTAATCCGCATCGCTCGCGCGCAAAACGATCAACGTGGTCACCATGAAGACTTGTACACTCACTGCAGATTGAAATATTGAATCTGTGAGGCAGTTCAATGTGATGATCACGCCAAGTCCAAGGAAGGCCGGAAAAAACGTTGGTCGTTTGGCCGCACTGACAAACGCCAGTACCGGGCTTTGCATCAAAAGCCCGGATATCAATGCAAGAATGCCACCAGCCATAAGGTAAGACAGATATGTTTGATGCGCGCGCAGCCATCTGTCCCAACCCATTTCTTGCTGAATCGAGAAACGCTCGTTGACCTGCCCAATGCCCAGCAGAACGTTCTCAGAAATAATCGACAATGCACCGGTCCAAATGCGCAGTCTCAGGAACTTGTCACTGATGCTCTCATAGGTGAAATCCACCTGCGAAAAAATCGCCATTCGCGCCAACATTTTTCCGCCCGCGAAAAAATCCACTAAGACCATGCCGGCCAAGCAAATCGAAAAAACCAAACCAACTCTCAAAAGCAGCCCTAACCGCTTCTTTTTCTCCGCTTGCATATAAAGCCACAAAGTCAAAGCGCATCCACACAGAAACCAAGCCAACAAAACCAACCGTGCCCCACCGTAGACTGTCATCAATCCGGCCATGAGAAAAAGTCCGAGCCGCCAAACTCTCTCCCAACGCATCATCTCGGACAACCAAGTAAAGCTAAGTACAGAAAAAACTAAAAACCAGAATGGCGGGATCAAAGGGTTAGGGGTAAAGAGTGATATTCGCTTGCCTTGAGTGCCTGAGGTATAGAAAAAAGTGGCGATCAAGAAGGACAGTGTTAGCGCAATAGGCAGCCACACAATCAAAGCGCGTTTGATGTCAGACGCCTTTTGAATGTGGAGCCAAAGCGCCAGAATACCAACGCACAACAAACTCACGCTCCAAGATTCCAGAGCAATCGCACGGTAGTGCATACGTGGGC
>NZ_JABBAM010000112.1:0-1528 GCF_018607965.1 Planktotalea sp. | reverse complement strand
TACGTGGGCTGTCCCAAACCGGGTAAACAGCCGCATTGATAAGAAAAAAAATGCAGAATTGCGCAAAAGCGATATAGCGCCAATTTAAAAGTTGTTTTAGCGCGCCCCTATCAAACTGTTTAAATGCGACCACCACACTAGCCAGCATGATCAGCACCATCAGCTGCAAAACAGATAAGAAGAAAACAGGGAATAGCCCCAACAGAAAGATCGACGCCGCCAGCACGTGGTATTGCTTAATCACTTAAATTCTTTCAAGTTTCACCTGCGAACTAATCCTGCCGCACAAGTTTTTACACCTGCCCTCTTCAAAATGTCCATTGCCACACGAGGGCCAGTCACCTTTAATATGTTTCGCGCGCGAAACATTTTGGGCGACTTGTCATTGATCCCCCTGAAAGGCATAGCTTTCGCAAAGCAGTGCAGCAGGAGATCCGCCATGAAAGCACCTATCCTTGTCACAGGTTCCGCAGGTTTCATCGGGTATCACTTGTCTGAACGTCTTCTTGCAGAGGGATTCGACGTTATCGGGCTTGATGCGATGACCGACTATTATGATGTCACATTGAAACACAAACGCCACGCAATGCTGCAAGTACATGCGAACTTCACCCCTGTTCCCAAGCGTCTCGAAACTCCTGGCGTGTTGGAAGAGCTCTTCGCCACACAGAAACCTGCCATGGTCATCCATCTCGCAGCGCAAGCGGGTGTGCGTTATTCCATTGATGCGCCACGCAGCTACGTAGAGAGCAACATCAACGGCACATTTGAATTGCTGGAAGCCGCGCGCAATCATACGCCAAAGCACTTGCTGATCGCCTCCACATCCTCCGTCTACGGTGCCAAAACAGAAATGCCGTATCGCGAAACCCATAAAGTTGACACTCAAATGTCATTCTATGCAGCGACTAAAAAAGCGACCGAAGCGATGGCGCAGACCTATGCGCATCTTTACGATATTCCGACCACAATGTTTCGCTTCTTTACAGTCTATGGCCCGTGGGGGCGCCCCGATATGGCCCTGTTTAAATTCACTGACGCTATTCAGAATAACCGCGCGATCGATGTCTATAACCACGGCGATATGTTACGCGACTTCACCTATGTGACGGATCTAGTCGATGCTGTGCGTCGCTTGATGGATGCCGTCCCCGGCAAAACACCTGTAAGCGAAGCGGACAATCTGTCCCCCATCGCGCCTTGGCGTGCGGTCAATATCGGCAACGGCGCCCCAACAAAACTTACCGATTTCATCGAAGCGCTTGAAGACGTGCTTGGTAAGACGGCGCAGAAAAACATGCTCGATATTCAGCCGGGCGATATGCCGGCCACTTGGGCCGATGCCACTTTGCTGCATGATCTGATTGGCCCGATGAATAGGACAGATCTAAAAGACGGCGTGGCGAATTTTGTGAATTGGTACAACGCAGAGTATACGTAACGCGGCGAAAACCTGCCTTTGATTAAGAAATAGAGACCTCAGCATAACTAGAGGATTCCCAATAGCATGGATGTTTGGTATCCTTGC
>NZ_JABBAM010000105.1 GCF_018607965.1 Planktotalea sp. | reverse complement strand
CACCGCCCCTTAGCGACACGTTCCCCAACCACGGTTTTGCAAATGGAAATGATCCGCGTGCGCTGCGTTGTAATCAGGGCCTAACGTTGTCCCAAACCAATAACACGACGCGTCACGAACACGGCGCAAAAACTGCGCCTTAGGATCATCATCGTCCCAGTCTTTTAGCAGACGCACGCGTGTGCCATCTGTCAGATCAAACCCTGTGATATCAATTGCAGACGCTGTATAATGCGTGCTCTAACGCTCAGTCCCTGCGATTGGGCGGCAATTATACGATCCAATGTGGCGTATTTTTTAACGTCAGATCCAAGAATTTCGCGCGCTGCGGGTTGAATGCCGTGGTGTTCCCACATTGCTAAACGCAAAGCCGTCGCACAAGATGTTTCAATCGGATCCAATGTAGCGCGACCAGCGCTGCGCAACCGAATACGACCTTCGATGCCACAGTTTTCGTCGACCACTATATCGGTTATCACCGAGATGCGGCCAGCGGATTGCATGATGTCAGCGCACAATTGAGGATCATTCGTCGCCCAATCCAGTTTCCATCCCGTGATCGATGTGATCGGCTCACTCACTGACAGCGGTTCACAAACGTTCCAGCGCTGTGGAACCAAAGCATCGGGATGGCGCAAAAATTCAGAACCAACCAACGTAATCGTCGCCAAAATGAAAAGCGCCGCAATCCTTAATAAAGGTCTGCGGCGCTTCGGTTTTTGTTCCTCGTTAGCCAAGGAAATTAGTAACGATAATGCTCAGGCTTGAACGGGCCGTCTGGAGACACGCCAATATACGCAGCCTGCTCTGGATCCAGCTTGGACAGCTTCACGCCGATGCGATCAAGGTGCAGACGCGCAACTTTTTCGTCGAGGTGCTTTGGCAAGATGTAGACTTCGTTCTTGTACTTGTTGCCGCGCAGCCAAAGTTCCATCTGTGCCAGAACCTGGTTTGTGAAGGATGCGGACATCACAAAAGATGGGTGGCCCGTTGCGTTGCCAAGGTTCAAAAGACGACCCTCGGACAGCAAGATCAAGCGATGGCCATTTGGCATCTCGATCATGTCCACTTGCTCTTTAATGTTGGTCCACTTGTGGTTCTTCAACGACGCAACCTGAATTTCATTGTCGAAGTGACCGATGTTTCCAACGATCGCCATGTCCTTCATCATGCGCATGTGCTCGATGCGGATCACGTCTTTGTTGCCAGTCGTTGTGATGAAGATGTCAGCCGTTTCAACAGCGTCTTCCAGCGTCACAACTTCAAAGCCGTCCATCGCCGCCTGCAATGCGCAGATTGGGTCAACCTCGGTAACCTTAACGCGTGCACCAGCACCCGCGAGGGAGGCAGCAGAACCTTTGCCCACATCGCCGTAACCCATAACAACCGCAACTTTGCCGGCCATCATTGTGTCCGTCGCGCGGCGGATACCGTCGACGAGGGATTCTTTACAGCCGTATTTGTTGTCGAACTTGGACTTGGTCACAGAGTCGTTCACGTTGATCGCAGGGAATGGCAGTTGGCCATCGCGGTGCAATTCATAAAGACGGTGAACACCCGTTGTTGTTTCCTCGGAAACACCTTGGATCGCATCACGGGTCTTAGTGAACCAGCCTGGCGTTTCTGCCATGCGCTTTGCAATCTGCTTCTTGATCGCTTCTTCTTCCTCGGACTGAGGAACAGGAATGATGTCTTCGCCCGCTTCCGCGCGTGCACCAAGCAGAACGTACAAAGTCGCGTCACCACCATCGTCAAGGATCAGGTTAGCGCCTTCTGGGAACATGAAGGACTTGTCGAGGTAGTCCCAGTGCTCGGTCAATGTCTGGCCTTTGATCGCGAAGACCGGTGTGCCGCCAGCAGCAATCGCCGCTGCCGCGTGATCTTGCGTGGAGAAGATGTTGCACGAGGCCCAACGCACGTCAGCGCCCAGCTCAACAAGTGTCTCGATCAGAACCGCTGTCTGGATCGTCATGTGAAGCGATCCAACAATGCGCGCGCCTTTCAGCGGCTTTTCTGCGCCGAATTCGGTCCGCAGGGACATCAGCCCGGGCATTTCTGTTTCAGCGATGTCCAATTCCTTGCGACCGAAGTCTGCAAGGGCAATGTCTTTTACATTATAATCGTTGGCCATGTGCCGCTATCCTCTTACGTCTATTCTGAAGCGCACGTAGCACCGGGTGCCTTTAGTTTCAAATAAAAGTAGTAAGGAAGTTAAGACAGCGGCAAAACTGTGACTATTTCTGCTTTCAGCGCTCGCCCGGGAAGTGGCCCATCCAGTTTTCATTTCCGGATGCAATGTTAGCCGAGCGACGCAAAGCCCAGCGCGCGCGGATCGTTTTCGAAACATTCAGATAGAGCGCACCATCATGGACCGTCCACGTATCCGGATCGCCAGATGCGAAATAGCCGCTTGCCATGGCAAACGCACAGTAGCCACCGAAACGCGGCGCATACCTATCTGGATCGCCCTGAAACGTCGCGAGGTTTTCAGCACTCTCAAAATGAAAAGTAGTACCCTTGTGTTGCGCCATAAATTCAGCGCTGCCCATAATCCCTTCACCCTTACTAAGGCCGAAATAGGCAACCACGTCACGACCACTCGCAGCAAGATCATCCCCAGCATTGTACCATCGCGGCTCTGTCGCGGCGAAGGCAGGCAGTGCCAGACTTGAAAGTGCGAGGACAGTAAATGATCGGCGTGTAAGCTTCATGATCAGGTTTCCTTTTCAACAGTTTTCATTTGGGCGCTGGCTGCGCTACATCTTAAATTCAAAATAGGAATTCAAATTCGCGGAGTCTCCCCATGTCACAGAAACGTGCTTGGCAACGCATGCTATCGGGTCGCCGTTTAGACCTTTTGGACCCCACGCCAGTGGATATCGAAGTCGAAGATATAGCCCATGGTCTAGCCTTTGTGGCGCGCTGGAATGGCCAAACTAAAGGGGATTTTGCCTATTCTGTTGCCGAACATTCGCTGCTGGTTGAAACGCTTTTTACCAGAATGCAGCCCAAGGCCCCTGTGAAATGGCGGTTGGCTGCTTTGTTACATGATGCCCCTGAATATGTCATTGGCGATATGATCAGCCCAGTGAAGGCGGCGGTTGGTCCAAGCTACGGTACATTGGATGAACGTCTTACTGCGGCGATACATATTCGATTTGGCCTGCCTGCGGCCCTTCCCGTTACAATTAAAAAGCAAATAAAGAGGGCGGATATGGTGAGTGCGCGCCTTGAAGCCGAACAGATTGCCGGATTTTCACAGATCGAGGCAGATCAACTATTCGGTAAACACGATCCAGAATTATGCGAAGGCTTATCTATCGTATTACGCCCATCACTTGAAGCACGCAATGAATTCACAATGCGTCACACCGCGCTTTTGGAGCAAATGTAATGCAAATCAAAGTACGCACTTTCATTGATGAAGATATTCCGCAAATGACGGAAATCCTGAACGAAATAATCGAGATTGGGGGAACTACCGCATACCTGTCTCCCCTTTCTGAAAATGACATTGCGCAATGGGTCGCGCGTGGTGGTAGTAAGGCGTCTTGGAGTATTGCATTAGATGACATAAATCGCGTTGTTGGTTTTCAATGGGCAGAACCACATCACCTATTGCCACCTGAGGCCGCAAGCGTTGCGTCCTTTGTGCGCTTAGGTGTAGTAGGTGCTGGAATTGGCTCAAAGTTGTTCGAACAAACAACCAAAAATGCGCGCTCTCTTGGGTTCTCTTGGCTGAACGCATCGATCCGGTCCGACAATGTTAGCGGGCAAAGCTATTATTCCAAAATCGGCTTCAATGACTGGCATTTAGAACCCGAAGCTACACTTTCGGACGGGCGTATTACTGGAAAGACCCACAAACGGTTTGATCTGTAAGCGGGTTTTTGAACACATTCTTAAACAATAATCAAACAATACGCTTAACATGCCATAATTGCGCCTCAAACGTTAACGATAAGGTGCCTTAACGACTACCACTGTTTCAAGGATCATCTACAAGCGCTTTTCAAACGTCATTTTGTCAGGCTCAATCATTCTTAGTCTCGCAGGCTGCATGCAATCGAAAGAGCCCATTTTTAGCTCGCGCGGCATGGCAACTGAAATGAATGCAAGTGCTTCGATCCAAGAAACACAAATGTCCGCACAAACAGCAGCATTGTCCAACATGACACGCGACATTGTTCGCAAATCCACTGTTAAGGGTGCCGCGATCGGCGCGCTCGCAGGATGTGGGTTAGTGCTCATCTCCTCAGCGAACGCAAAGAACTGCGTGACTGGCGCAATTACGGGAGGAGTTGTTGGTGCCCTCGTCGGAACTGCCGCCGGTAACAAGCAGGCTGCAAAACATGTTGAACTTGTTTCGCCAAGCGCGCTCGTGCGTTCGATTGGCAAAGCAGATGATAAAATGGACGCAGTTACACGCGATCTACCAACCTTACTTGCGCAGCAAGACACCGAGGTTACTAATTTAAACGCGAAAATGAAAAGCGGCCAAATTACACAAGGCCAATATGCGCATCGCTTTGAAGTCATCAAAGCAAACCGCGAACAATTGGCCGAAGCCCTTAGCCTAAGTGCCGTCCAAGCAAATGAGGCACATCGCAATCTACAATCCGCACAGGCGCAAGGCCAAACAGGACTTGATTGGCATCTAAGTGCGACGAGAAATCTAGCGCGCGATGCCACGTCTGCGCGCTCGGCAATTACACTTCTCTAAGCTAAACGCCTGTTTTAAAGTGATAATCAGCCACCTTCGGGTGGCCGTTTCCGTTTCTGGTAGGGCTTAGATGCAACGTAGCTACGTTCTGTGAACAATCCGTATGATATTTGGAAACAGTCCACATTGTTGCCTCAATTGGGTTGCTTAACGTTTCCTAAGCACTCGCGATGATTGCGAGATCAAGACAAGGAAACAAAATATGCGTCGTTCAATTTGCGGAATTTTTCTAGGATTAGCTGTCGTTGTTGGTGGATGTTCACATATATCTGAAGCGACGTTTGCTACACGAAATGCTCAGGTTGAACTCGATCTACACAGCCTTGTACGCAGCCAGCCCAACGAACTTTTGATGATGACACAAAACCTTGAAAGCCACGCAACGTCTGAATTTTCTTCCGTCAAAAAATTGAACCGTGACCTAGAAATGAGCACGACGCAGATGGATCAAATTCACATGAACTTGCCGTCTTTGTTAGCCGACCAAGATGTCGAAATCGCTGAATTGCGTCAGGACGTTTCAAATGGATTGGCAACTAAAGATCATCTAAACCAACGGATGCAGGCAATCCAAACCTATCGCAAAGCTTTGCTATCTTCTTTGGACGCCAGCGCTACACGCGCGTCCACAACATTCAACGCGCTTTCTAGCGCGCAAGCGACGTGCCATGGTAATCTGACTGTTCAAAAGCACCGTACACAGGACCTCGCGCGCGATCTAAAAGACGCGCGCACGATGATTGCCATGCAGCTATAAATGAGGCTTGCTTAGCGCGGGCTGCGTTTCGCCAGGATGCGCTGCAATGTACGTCGGTGCATATTCAAGCGCCGCGCTGTTTCACTGACATTGCGATCACATAATTCATACACACGCTGAATATGTTCCCAACGCACACGATCCGCGCTCATCGGGTTTTCTGGGGGCGGCGGTAGTTCGTCATCCCCCGCCAAAAGCGCGTTCATAACGTCATTGGCATCGGCTGGTTTGGACAAATAATCCGTTGCACCGATTTTCACGGCAGCAACAGCCGTTGCAATGGCACCGTACCCCGTCAGAACAACGATCTTACTTTCAGGGCGTTTTTCACGCAGCACTTCCACCACATCAAGGCCGTTTCCGTCCTCTAGACGCAGATCAACAACTGCAAATGCAGTCGGACGCGCCGTTGCAATTGCCTTGCCTGCAGCGACGGAACCTGCGGTTTCAACTTCGAACCCACGCTTTTCCATCGCCTTTGCAAGACGCCGCAAAAAAGGTTCGTCATCATCGACCAGAAGAAGAGTCTTATCTTCGCCAATTTCTCGAAGCGCTTCAGTATTCACGCGTGGACCTCCGGGTTGAGCGTCGTCACCAAACACTACGCATTCGCAGCAAGCGGGTCAAACCCTACTGATGCTGCACCTAGCCTTAGCTTTGATCGACGAAACACTGGATTGTATCTGCCATTCTCTCTGAACTAACGCCGCGGCGAAAGAATTCCACAAAGCCATGTTCGGGCAAAACGAGATATGAAAATGTCGAATGGTCGACGAGGTAGTATTCGTCATCAGCGGGCTGCGCTTTGTAATACGTGCGATAAGCTTGGCTGGCGGCTTTGACCTGCGCTGGTGTCCCGGTCAAACCAATCATCTTATCGTGCATCACACTTGCAAATTCACCAACAACTTCGGGCGTATCGCGTTGCGGATCAATTGAGATGAAAACAGGCGTGATCGACATGCCTCGTTCTTGCAAAACATCCGTGACCTCGGCGTTGTGCGCAACATCAAGCGGGCAGACGTCTGGGCAAAACGTATATCCAAAGTAAATCAACGACGGCTCAGTAATAACATCGGTGTCTGTCACCTCTGTTCCAGTTTTATCAATCAACGTGAACGGCCCGCCGATCTGGGCGCTTCCTCCAGCGATCTGGCTGGTGTGACATTGGGTGAACTGATCCTCTGGTCCAGTAGATAACGTAACGATCCAGACACCTGCAAGGGCAAGAACCACTGCTAAAGTGGCGAAGATGGCAAGAAGTCGGGTCATATGAATCTCCACGTGGTATGTCTCGGGTATTGAAGTGCTGGACGCCTAGCGGTTAGCACTTGGCTTAGGCCTTGCATATGCACCAAAATGTAGCACCAAAACAAAGTAGGCGATCGGCTAACGGATGGACATGAATTTTTACTCACCCACAGGCACACAACGCCACAACTGGGTTCGCCTGCGCACGATCATCATGTTGCGATGGGCTGCGATCATAGGTCAGCTGATCGCAATCACTGTCGCCCAACGCATGTATAGCCTGCAGCTAGAGCTTGGGCTGTGCTATCTTGTCGTCGGGTGCTCCATCGTCGGCAATCTCATCGCGATCTTCGTTTTTCCTGAAAGCAAACGATTGTCAGAGGGCGAAAACCTTTTGATGGTCGTGTTTGATCTGTTGCAGTTGTCGTTCTTGCTATTTCTCACAGGGGGACTTCACAATCCATTCTCGCTTTTGATCCTTGGACCTGTGACTGTATCCGCTTCCGTAATGTCACTTCGATCAACCGTCTTTCTAGGTGTGCTGGCCTTTGTAATCGTTACGTTCTTAGCACTATATCATCTGCCTCTGCGTACAGAGCAGGGGTTTATCTTGCAGATTCCAAACCTGTTCGTCTTCGGAAATTGGGTCGCGATCATCATCGCTTTAGTCTTTCTCAGCGCGTACAGCTGGAAGACATCTAACGAAATGCACAGCATGGCAGCAGCCCTGCAAGCGACCTATCTTGCACTATCGCGCGAACAAAAATTGACAGATATCGGCGGCGTCGTTGCAGCGGCAGCCCACGAACTTGGGACGCCTTTGGCGACGATCAAGTTGGCAAGCTCTGAACTATTGGACGAATTGTCAGACAGGCCAGATCTGGCCGAAGATGCTGCATTGATCCGCGAGCAGGCAGATCGATGTCGTGAAATTCTACACTCCATGGGGCGCGCTGGCAAAGACGATCTGCATTTGCGCAAAGCGCCGCTAAGTGCAGTGTTAGAAGAAGCCGCTGAACCCCACATTGATCGCAGCAAACGTATTATTTTTGAACAACCCTTCCAAATAGACGAAATTGGTGCCCAACCTGAAATACTGCGTCGTCCAGAGATCATTCACGGCATGCGTAATTTGGTTCAGAACGCTGTTGATTTTGCGGACGCAACCGTCTGGGTCGAAACCGCGTGGAGCGAGAATAAAATTTCTATTCGCATAGTCGACGATGGCGCAGGTTTCCCCACGCATCTGATAGGTCGCATTGGCGATCCCTTCATGCGACACCGGAGTTCGGAAAAGGAAAAAAGTGCGCGACCAGAATATGAAGGGATGGGACTTGGCCTCTTCATTGCGAAAACATTACTCGAACGATCTGGTGCAGAATTGAACTTTGCCAATGGAACAAGTCGGAAAAATAACCCCAAGCGCGGCGCGATTATCGAAGTAGTGTGGCCCCGCGAAAAGATCGACGCTGCCTTTTCGGCAGTCGCACAAGTGACGGGTGAAAATATGCGCAACCAAACACACTAATTTGGGTATTTAATCATTCATTAACGAAGAGTGCGCTGTTTTAAGAATATAATTGAAGGGGCTCACTTATGTTCATTACTCTCACTTGGATCGATCTCGCTGTTGTTTTTAGTGCGACAGTTGCAACACTCCTAGGGTCAGGACTCATAACCAAAAGATGACGGTTGCATCGAGAGCGATGGCAG
>NZ_JABBAM010000081.1:42426-46969 GCF_018607965.1 Planktotalea sp. | reverse complement strand
ACCGCTGAGCGCAGCGCGCGTTGCAGAAGTGTTTGAACGCTTTGATCGCGTCGCAAGTGATGGCTGGGCCTGCTGGCTTTGTCCAACCACGACGTGATCCGCCACACAACACGTTGGAACCTGACAGAAGACGCCCAAAAAGCCTATCTGATGCTTCTCTTATTGCTACGTGGATCTGTGTGTTTGTACCAAGGTGAAGAACTGGCCTTGCCAGAGGCGGACGTTGCCTTTGAAGATCTGCAAGATCCCTATGGCATCGAATTCTGACCAGAATTCAAAGGCCGGGATGGATGTCGTAAACCAATGGTGTGGGAGCCTTCTAATTCAGCAGGGGGCTTTTGGAATGCCGCACCTTGGTTGCCTGTTTCGCCCGAACACTTGAACCGCTCGGTGGGTTCGCAAGAAAGCGATCCAGAGGCAATGTTGCATTTCTATCGTAGCGCCTTGGCATTTCGCGCACAGCATCAGGCCCTTGGCAAAGGTGCGCAAGTTACAGTTAAAGCCATCGCGATGTGGCTGTATTTTAACGCACGCTCGAAACCTTAGAGGTTTTTTGCGCGGTAAACTTGTCAAACGCAGAGCACACTGTTTCGCTTGACGGCGAATACGACGACATTGCCGGCGCGCTAGGCGGTGCGACACGGGTCAATGGGTCGCTGACATTGAAACAATGGGGCGTCGCGATCTTGCGCCGCACAATTTAGGGAACGCACAGTATGGCAGATCTCAAACTTACCGATGTGGCGAAGACCTATGGCGGCAGCGTCGAAGTTTTAAAAGGTATCAACCTCGATATAAAAACCGGAGAGTTGATCATGTTCGTGGGTCCATCAGGTTGCGGTAAATCTACGCTTTTGCGCATGATTGCGGGCTTGGAAAAAATCACGGGCGGTGTATTAGAAATCGAAGGGCAGGTCGTGAACAACACGCCGCCCAGCCAGCGTGGCATCGCGATGGTGTTCCAATCCTACGCGATTTATCCGCACATGACCGTGCGGGATAACATGGCGTTTGCATTAAAACTGGCCAAGAAATCAACTGCCGAGATTGATGCGGCGGTAAATGCGGCGGCGGATAAACTACAGCTAACAGAATTCTTGGATCGTTTGCCCAAAGCGCTGTCTGGCGGTCAACGCCAACGTGTTGCGATTGGACGTTCGATTGTGCGCGATCCCAAGGTGTATCTATTTGATGAACCGCTCTCTAATTTGGATGCCGCGTTGCGCGTGGCGACCCGTATCTAAATCGCGCGTTTGAAAGAGCATATGCCAGACAGTACAATGATCTATGTAACCCACGACCAAGTCGAAGCGATGACGCTCGCCACGCGGATCGTTGTTTTAGCGAACAAAGGCATCGCGCAGGTCGGTACACCACTTGAATTGTACGAACGCCCCGAAAATGAATTCGTGGCACAGTTCATTGGATCACCTGCGATGAACCTCTTGTCGGGCAAGATCGTCGAGACAGGCGCGCAGACCAAAGTTCCGCTGGATGGTGGCGGAACGGCGATTTCTAACGCGCCAAGCGTTGCGGGCGATATGGGCGCGGTAGTGAATGTGGGTGTGCGTCCAGAGGATTTGGTTCAATCGAGTGGGGATTATATCTTTGAAGGAAAAGTAGATTTCGTCGAAACACTCGATGAAGTGACATTGCTCTATATGGAGACAGTTGGCAGCGACACGTCTGTGATTGGTAAGCTGGCTGGCACGCACAAGGATATGCGCGGGCAAGCGATTCGCTTTTTTGCAGTGCCGGAAAAGGTACAGGTCTTTAAGGATGGGCAGTCGCTTTATTACGCGTAACAACGATTTTTTTTAAAAATCGGGTATTCAAAATTTTCTAGAAAATCTGGCTTCTTAAATTACGATCCGGATGGGTTGTGAATTGCAGATCACGATCAATTGCGTGCGAGTTTCAAGTAATCGAAAACCGCGTCTGTGAACTTCCAGTTCAAAGAGGTCTCGACCAATTTCTTGCTCGACCCAGCTAATCTTACGCCGAATGACACCGCCATTGCGGGCTGCTTTTGCGCTAAAGACCGACTCTAGCCAATCTTTGCGCACATAGGAAAGGGTGCTGCCATCCATAGGCAACACCCGAACATATTAAAGTGAACTTTTGGTTAACCCCGACGACGACGCCCGCCTGTGCGACCTTCACGCCCACGACCTTCTTGGCCAGCCTTAGGCGCAACCTTGTTGGCACGGATCCATTCACCGCCACCATCATCGTTGTTCGTCAGAAAGTTCGCCGCGCGGATGGCTTCCATTTCTTTGCCAGAGCGTGGCTTTGTTGATCCGATGCCGAACATCTGACAGAACGCTTCATCGTCCATACCCTCTGGGAGCACGATGCCTGCGGCTTCGACTTCAGCGCGCTTTGCAGCGATCTTTGTTGGTCCGGTTGCCAAAGCCACGGGATTCATAATTGCAGATGTCATACCCGCGCCCATCGCCATTGGCAGGAACGCGTTGTTGATGCCGTGACGGTTCGGCAAACCAAACGAAATGTTTGATGCACCGCATGTCGTGTTCACACCAAGCTCTTCACGCAAGCGACGCACAAGCGTGAACACCTGCAAGCCAGCCGTTCCCATTGCGCCAATTGGCATGACCAGCGGGTCAACAACGATGTCATGCGCAGGGATACCGAAGTCAGCAGCGCGTTCAACGATCTTCTTAGCAACCGCGAAACGCACGTCGGGGTCTTCCGAGATACCCGTGTCATCGTTGGAAATCGCCACAACTGGAACGTTGTATTTCTTCACCAAGGGCAAAACCAGTTCCAGACGCTCTTCTTCGCCCGTGACCGAGTTCAAAAGGGGGCGACCCTCTGCTGCGGCCAGACCTGCTTCTAAAGCACCGGGAACAGAGCTGTCGATACAAAGAGGGCAATCGGTGACGGCCTGAACGACTTCGATCAACTGACGCATCAACGTTGGCTCAACAAAGTTGTTGTCTGCGTAGCGCGGATCGCTTGCCATTAGGCCAGAGAAAACCGCGCCAGAGTTGATGTCGAGAATGTTCGCGCCCGCTGCGACTTGCGCGATTGCATCAGCTTCAACGCGTGAAAAATCACCGCGCTCTAACTCTTCGTTCAGGATCTTGCGACCCGTTGGGTTGATCCGCTCACCAATCACACAGAACGGCTGATCAAAGCCCATGATGGCGGTTTTGGTTTTCGATTCAATTACTGTACGCGTCATGCCTGTTGATCCTTAGGATACGTTTGCGGGACGGGCCGAGGCACCGCCGTTGTTGATGGCCCAATTGGCATTGGTTTTGATGCCGCCAAGGGGGAAGAAATGAACTTTTTCGATGTTGAAGTCAGGGTTCGCGGCTTTGTGCGCGGCAAGCTGGGCCAGAACCTCTGTTGGTTCGTAGGGCAGCAGCAGCTTGGTCACATCCATCGCGCGCTTTTGCAGCACTTTCAGGGACGGACCGACGCCACACGCAATCGCGAACTTGATCAGTGTTTGCAGTTTCGCAGGTCCCGCGATGCCGATGTGAATCGGAATATCAATGCCTGCTTCTTTGATCGCATCTGACCATTCAATGATCGGACCTGCTTCGAACGCGAACTGTGTTGCCAGCGCCATGTCTGCATCAGTGCGTTCATTGAACGATTGCTTCCAACGCAGCGCGTCCATAACGTTCGCGTCTGAACCGCTTGGATCAATGTCTTTGTTGCCCTCTGGATGGCCCGCAACGTGCAAGCGTTTAAAGCCCGCTTTGTCGAACAGACCCGTTTCCATCAACTGCATAGAACTATGGAAATCGCCGTGGGGTTTCGTAACGCCACCTGCCAGCAACAGTGCTTGGGTCACGTCTGCTTCGCCCTGATAGCGTGCGATCCAATCGCCCAGTGTGGCCGCGTCTTTGACGATACGCGCAGGGAAGTGGGGCATGACGTCATACCCTTCCGCCTTGATGCGCGCGGCGGTGGCAACCATTTCCTCAATCGGCGTGCCCTCGATATGGGCAATGTAGACGCGTGTGCCTGTGGGCAAGAGGGCCGTAAAATCCTCGACCTTTTCGGCCGTGCGGGGCATCACCTCGATAGAGTAGTCCTGCAACAGAGCCTCTACTTCGGCATTATTTCCAGCATCGCTCGGCGCGACTTTTCGTTTGAAATTCAACAAGGCCATGATCGTCTCTCCCAATCCCATCAATCTACGTGGCAAGCGCTTAGGCCCAGCCATCCTTTGCAATCAGCTCTTTCAGCTTCGCGTTGTCGTATTCAGCCTCTAGGCGCAGCGCTTCTGCCTCGACGATCGCGTCAGGCTGGCCTTCAACTGTGTAGGGATCAGCTTTGCGCCACTCTGCCAAATATGCGTCAGCATCCTTGGCATTCACCTTCATGGCGGCACGATCAATCGCTTGCTCAAACCGCTCTTCAAGCTGGCGCTTGGAACCACGACGTCCTTTGCCCACAATCACTTGCGCGGGGATGTCGCGCCAAAAGACCACTGTTACGTCTGGCATGGCTGATTCCTCATTCTTAAATCTATTATTCCGTCGTAGAGCACGCGTGCCTTTAG
>NZ_JABBAM010000081.1:0-42326 GCF_018607965.1 Planktotalea sp. | reverse complement strand
CGCCTGAGCGACGCCTGATCTTAGCCGCAGCGCAGCACATTTAGCCACAGGGCAAGAGGGTCATAATATTCATGGTGATTATGAAGGCCGGCGGCCTGACAAGCCCCTTGCGAGAGCGCTGCGGCGGGCGTAGGCTAGGGGTAACACGATACATGGAGGGCGTATTATGACGCCCAAGCGTCCCAAAGGTGCGGGCGCATTCCTGAAACCGGTAGAGAGCCCCGCGCCGAAACCGCCTGATTCAGCTGCGCTTTATGCGGCGCTGGACTTGGGTACGAACAGTTGTCGCATGTTGATTGCCCAGCCAAAGGGCAGTCAGTTTCATGTGATCGATAGCTTTTCTAAATCCGTCCAATTGGGGGCGGGTCTGGAAAGCACGGGCAAGCTAAGTCGTGCGTCAATGGCGCGCACGATCCAAGCGCTGCGCATTTGTCAGCAAAAACTGAAGCGCCACAAAGTAAAGCACATGCGCCTTGTGGCGACAGCAGCCTGTCGTCGTGCAGGCAATGGCGCGGGCTTTATGAAGCAAATCACCCGTGAAACTGGGCTGACGCTGGATATCATCAAACCAGAGGAAGAAGCGCGCCTCGCCGTTATTTCCTGCGCGCCTTTGGTGTCGACCAAGACAGAACAATTGTTGGTGGTTGATATTGGTGGTGGCTCGACTGAATTGGTCTGGATCGATCTGACGGCGGTTCCAATGCGCGAACGGCCCAAAGCGATTATGCGGCTTCATGCTGGATTTCACACGCAAGATAGTCCGTTTGCTGCGGCAAAAGTGGTTGATTGGATTTCCGTTCCTTTGGGCGTTGTGACGCTGCGCGATCATTTCGATGACGTTGAAGACGATTCTGCACGCTTTGCGTTGATGAGCTGGTATTTCGAAGAACATTTGGCCGAGTTTGCGCCCTATAAGGACGAACAGACCCGCGAAGGATTTCAGATCGTTGGCACATCTGGGACTGTCACGACTGTTGCGGCCTCGCATCTTGGGCTTAAACGTTATGATCGCAACAAAGTTGATGGATTGCGCATGACGTCGGATCAGATCGACAAGGTGATCCACATGTATCTCAAACTAGGCCCGAATGGCCGACGTCGCGATCCGCGCATTGGCCAAGATCGCCAAGCGCTGATCATGTCAGGGGCTGCAATCCTGCAAGCGCTTTTGCGCTGTTGGCCAACAGATCAGCTTTCCGTTGCTGACAGAGGTCTTCGCGAAGGTTTACTCTACGCCCAAATGAGCGCAGATGGTGTTTTAGAAGACAGCGTATACTAGAGGGCGCGATATTGCTGAAAGTTTTTCCGGCAAAAATCGTATCCCGCGTCGCACAGATGTTCAGAAAGTTAAGTGACATGGCAAAGACCCCAGACGGCAAAAATAATTCAGGCCGCGGCCAGCGTGATCTAACTGTTAAGGTTAAGTCAGCGCGCGGTCGGCGCATGTCCTCGACACTTTGGCTGCAACGTCAGTTGAATGATCCATACGTCAAACGCGCCAAGGCCGAAGGCTATCGTGGACGTGCTGCATTCAAGATCATGGAAGTGGATGATAAATATCGCTTCTTGGTGCCTGGTGCACGCGTTGTTGACCTCGGCTGTGCCCCTGGTGGCTGGTGTCAGGTCGCGGTCCCACGCATCAACGCGCTTGGGGATCGTCGCGGCAAAGCGCAGGGCACGATCCTTGGGATTGATCTGCAAGAGGTCGAAACCATGGCGGGCGCCGAATTCCACGTGCTCGATTTTCTTGATGAAGGCGCGGATGATCTGGTCAAAGGCTGGCTTGGCGGGCAGGCGGATGTGGTTCTTTCTGACATGGCGGCCTCGTCGTCTGGGCACAAGCAAACCGACCACCTGCGCATTATGCACCTTTGTGAAGCCGCTGCTTATTTCGCGTTCGACGTCCTTGCGGATGGCGGAACGTTTGTTGCCAAGGTGCTGGCGGGTGGCGCAGAAGGAGAGCTGCAGAAGGTTCTCAAGCAGAATTTCACTAAGGTCGCACATATGAAGCCACCCAGTTCACGCCAAGACAGTTCTGAAAAATTCGTTGTGGCGACAGGGTTTAAGGGGCGACGTGAAAGTAATGAGGAGGACGAGGAATGAAGCTTGTAACAACATCAATGCTGATTAGCCTCGGGCTTGCTTCCTCCGCATTTGCCCAATCCAAATTCGAAGCATCTTTGTGCGAAGCCGCCAAAACAGGCCGCGTCGTCGAGTTGGTCTATGACAAAGACGCCAGTAAAGGCTGCGCGCCGCGCATCATCGATGTGCATCAAGTGGCAATCGGCAACAATGGCAGTTTCTACATGCACGGCTGGCAAAGCCGCGGCTGCACCAAGGGGCGCGATTTTGAAGCAAAGCGCATCTTTAAGCTTGAAAAGGTGAAAGCTGTTGAGCTGGTCGTCGGGGATTTCGGTGAAAAATCGCAATCCGCAAAAGACGAAGGCTGGAACGGCTGTATTGGGTCCAATTGCTTCATCAAAGAAAATATCTGCGAATAAAACTGGTAGGCCCGGCAGGACTTGAACCTGCAACCAACGCGTTATGAGCACGCTGCTCTAACCAATTGAGCTACAGGCCCTACCTTGCCCTCTGATTAGCAGACGGTTTGTCCGCGTCAAGGCAAACGCACCCCGATTGCACCAGCTATTTTCGTGGCGCCATTTCTTGGAAGCATGGCATGCCCTCGGGAACCACATGGAACGCCTGCTTGTCATTGGCGAAAATTGCCAATTGGGGCGTGTAGGCATTGCTTGGCGCCTCCAATGTCCCGACCTTTAGGATAACCATCGGCAGGTTTGGTCGGCATGTCGCGATGTGTGTACCACAATCACTGCAAAACTCGCGTGTGACGGGGGCCTCTAGATCAGAGCGCGTGAAATATTTTGGCGTACCAGAGGTATATTTGAAACCTGCTTCAGGGATCACCATGAAGTAATTCGCACCGCCACCCGAAAAATACTGGCATTCGCGGCAATGACATTGCGCTTGCATGACGGGCTCTGCGTTCATCTCAAAGCGCAGAGCGCCGCAGTAGCATTTGCCTTGATGGTCGGCCATTGTGGGATTCCTAAACTTCGCTGTAACCATTAGGGATCAGATATCGCAGGTCAACCGCTGCATTAGCACGACCGCAAGATTGCACTTAAACCCGCGATGCGATAACGGACGCGCAAAGCGATTAACACCACCCTTTGCGCGGAGATTTCCATGAGCGACCAAATAGCTAAGAGCGGCATCACTTACGCAGATGCGGGTGTTGATATTGACGCGGGCAACGCGCTGGTGGAGCGGATAAAACCAGCGGCCAAGCGCACCAATCGCCCCGGTGTTATGTCCGGTCTTGGTGGATTTGGCGCGCTCTTCGATCTAAAAGGCGCGGGGTATAGCGACCCGATCCTTGTGGGCGCGACAGACGGTGTTGGCACCAAACTGCGCATCGCGATTGATACAGGCAACGTGGACGGCGTTGGCATTGATCTGGTCGCCATGTGCGTCAATGATCTGGTATGTCAGGGTGCAGAGCCGCTGTTCTTCTTGGATTACTTTGCGACGGGTCATCTGGAAACAGACGTGGCTGCGCGTATCATTGAAGGCATTGCAGAGGGCTGCGTGCGCTCTAATTGCGCATTGATTGGCGGCGAAACGGCGGAAATGCCGGGCATGTATCCCAAGGGCGATTTCGATCTTGCGGGTTTCTCTGTTGGCGCGATGGAACGTGGCAGCGAACTGCCTGCAAACGTGCAATTGGGCGATGTTCTGCTGGGACTGGCCTCTGACGGTGTGCATTCCAACGGCTATTCTTTGGTGCGCAAACTGGTCGAAATGTCCGGCCTTGGCTGGGACGATGATTGCCCGTTCGCGCACGGTAATCTTGGCGCGGCTTTGCTGACGCCAACACGTCTGTATGTAAAACAATCCTTGGCGGCTATTCGGGCAGGGGGCGTTCACGCGCTGGCCCATATCACGGGTGGCGGTTTGACGGAAAACATCCCTCGTGTGCTGCCTGACGGCTGTGGAATAGAGATTGATTTGAACGCTTGGGATTTGCCGCCTGTGTTTCAATGGATGGCCAAGACAGGCGATATTGCTGAATCCGAAATGCTCAAGACCTTCAACTGCGGTATGGGTATGGTGCTAAGCGTGGATGCGGCCCGTGCGGACGCATTGATCGCCTTGCTTCAGGCGGCGGGCGAAACAGTCGCCAAGCTTGGCCACGTCACCGACACGGGCGAGGTGCGCTACACAGGATCGCTGCTTTGAAGCTACGCGTTGCCATTTTGATTTCTGGTGGCGGCTCTAACATGGTGAAGCTGCTGGAAAGCATGGGGGCGGATCATCTAGCTGAACCGTGCCTTGTGATGGCCAACAGCGCCTCGGCTGGTGGTTTGGCCAAAGCTGCGGCGCATGGCGTGCCGACCGCTGCGATTGATCACAAACCCTACGGCAAAGACCGCGCTGCGTTTGAGGACGCGCTTATGGCGCAACTTGACGCGGCCAAAACGGACATCATCTGTCTCGCAGGGTTCATGCGTGTTCTCACACCGCATTTCATTGCACGCTACGAGGGGCACATGATTAACGTGCATCCGTCGCTTTTGCCCAAGTACAAAGGGTTGCACACGCACGCCCGCGCGATAGATGCGGGTGATACACAGGCAGGCTGCACAGTGCATGAAGTCACGGCCAAATTGGACGACGGTCCGATCATCATGCAAGCAAGCGTGCCGATCCTTGCGGATGATACGCCAGACACCTTAGCCGCGCGTGTTTTGATCCAAGAACACCGGATTTATCCTATGGCTTTACAACGCTTTGCAACTTATTTCATCAATCGATATTAGGGGCACCGACGATAGTCTTTATTTCATGGGCGATATCGCGTAAGGCACCAAAGGATAACACGCGAATGAGCTCTGATATATGCTAACGATCACCACAACCGACGCGCTTTCTAAATTTTGCCTCGAAGCTGCAAAGCACGATTATGTCACTGTAGACACAGAATTTTTGCGTGAACGAACGTATTATTCAAAGCTTTGTTTGGTGCAGCTTGCAATGCCTGGAACCGATGACAGCAATGGATGTTTGGTTGATCCGCTGGCGACCGGCATTTCACTAGAGCCGCTGTATGATTTGTTTCGTGATACCAGCGTCGTAAAAGTGTTTCACGCCGCGCGCCAAGACATTGAAATTTTCCAAGTCGATGCTGGCGTTATCCCAACGCCCTTGTTCGACACGCAAGTTGCCTCAATGGTTTGTGGTTTCGGTGAACAGGTTGGATATGAAACGTTGGTGCGTAAAATCGCCAAGGAAGAGATCGACAAGTCCTCGCGCTTTACCGATTGGTCACGCCGCCCGCTAAGCGATGCGCAGTCCACGTATGCGCTTGCTGATGTGACGCATTTGCGTCAGGTTTATGAGTATCTCGCCAAGCGCCTTAAGGATGCGGGGCGCGCGCATTGGGTCGATCAAGAAATGACGATCCTGAACAACCCTGCGACCTATACAACCAAGCCAGAAGATGCATGGAAGCGTGTGAAAACCCGTAACAACAGCCCACGTTTCTTGTCGATCGTGCGCGAACTTGCACGCTTTCGCGAAGATTATGCACAAACCAAGAATGTGCCGCGCAGCCGTGTTTACAAAGACGACGCGCTTGCAGAAATTGCCGCGACAAAGCCGAAAAATATCGCTGACCTTGGTAATTCCCGTTTGCTGCTGCGCGAAGCCCGCCGTGGTGACATCGCTGACGGTATCTTGAATGCAATCAAGGTTGGTTTGGCCTGTCCTGAAGCAGATTTGCCGCGCGTTGAGCGCAAGCATGAACGTCAGCAAGTGAATCCCGCCTTGGCTGATCTTTTGCGCGTGTTGCTCAAAGCGAAAACGAGTGCGGTTGGTGTTGCGTCAAAATTGGTGGCACCCGCATCTGACTTGGATGCGATTGCGGCTGGTGAACGTGACGTGGGCGCGCTTGAGGGCTGGCGGTACGAGGTCTTCGGTGAAGACGCACTCAAGCTATGCGATGGAAAAATTGCGCTTTCCGCCAAAGGCAATGATGTGGTTTTAGTCCCGGTGTAGGGTCCTAGTTCCACCGTTTTTTCTGCTTTAGCGTCGGCGTGTACTTAATTGATTTCGCGCACCTTTAACGACAATTGAGCGTACGCCAGCAAGGTCTTGGTCGCTCAGGATTTTAGCCGCTGTAATTTGACGCGCATTATCGCTGCCGCCTTGGATTACGGTCTTGGGTTGTTCGGCGTTCAATGTGAAACTTAGAACGCCTTTATTGGGACCGTTTTCTGCGTCCGGCTCCAGACGCACATTATAAGAACCAATCGCATTTGCGACCCCAACGACCCGCACAATTGCACCGCCCGGACGACGTTCAATGCGCAGGCTTTTAATTTGGTCTACGGCAAAGCCTTGGTATTCTAATTCTTTGCGCGCAAACACATTTTTCTGTAGAATCAGTGGGTTGACTGTTCCTTCCGTAGGAATCGCTTGATTGCTTGACTTGCCAAACCAATTCCCAGGGTTGACCCAACTGTTCGCCAATCCGCCGCCACAACCTGCCAATGCCAGCGAACCGCAAAGCAATAAAGTGCGTGAATATGCCATGTGAATACCTCGTCTTTGTTTTGATATGATTTATCTTACATCCTGCAACTTGAAAAGCGGCAAGAGCGCACTGGACCTTTGGCGCGTTGCTGACTACCTCAAGTGCAACACAAAAGAGAGGTGCATCATGGCCAACGCAGCATTTGAAGAGCTTGTCGAAGATTTCGAATTTCTCGAAGATTGGGAAGAGCGCTATCGCCATGTGATTGAGCAGGGCAAGGCGATGAAGCCGCTTGAGGATGCGCTGAAAGTGCAAGCAACGAAGGTTGATGGCTGTGCCAGCCAAGTCTGGTTACATCCCAAGATCGAGGGTGGTGTATTTCGCTTTGATGGCGAAAGTGATGCGATGATCGTGAACGGTTTGATTGCGGTTTTACGTATTCTTTACAATGACATGCCTGTGTCCGAGGTAACGGCGATTGATGCAAAATCCGAACTTGGGCGCTTGGGTTTGAATGAACATTTGTCTGCGCAGCGATCAAACGGTCTAACAGCGATGATCGTACGTGTGCGCGAAACGGCTGCTGCGGCTAGTTAGCCGCGCAGTTTGAATGTATTGGGCGTCAGGGCGTCGGGCCAACCGACGTAACGCTCGATCAGAAAGATCACGGCACAAATCACAATCACAACTATCCCCATTTTCACACGCGCTGCCGAGGGCGGGTTAAGCGCCCAACGTGACATGTGCAAAAAGTGGCGTGGGTTTATCATTCGGAGACTGGTCCGTCTGTAAAGCGTACTTTGCCTATGTAGGGTAGGTTGCGATTGCGTTGCGCAAAATCAATACCATATCCCACGACGAATTCATCGGGGATCTGAAAGCCAATCCAATCAGACTTGAAATCCACTTCGCGCCGGGTCGGTTTGTCGAGCAATGCAATCGATTTCAAACGTGCGGGGTTGCGCGATTCCAGTAGGTGCGTGACGTGATTAAGCGTGTGACCGGTGTCAACGATGTCTTCAACAACCAGCACATCACGCCCTTCGATTGCGCCGCGTAAGTCTTTGAGAATACGAACTTCTCGACTGCTTTCCATACCGTCACCATAAGAAGATGCTTCTAAGAAATCGACCTCCACTGGCAAATCCAATTCACGCACAATGTCAGCAATAAAAACAAACGATCCACGCAATAGCCCGACGACAACCAGCTTGTCGGTGCCTTTGAATTCCTGCTCAATCTCGTTGCTGAGTTCCTCGATGCGCGCGGCAATGGACTTGGCAGAGATCATTTGGTCGATGACATATGGACGCTGTGGCATGGCTGCCCCTTGATTTTTCGGCCGATGCGACACACATGCAGCACACCTGAGTTAACGGGAAAACTGCGCCGATGCCAACCCATTCTGAAAACCGCCATATGCCGTACTCGGCTGATCAGATGTATGCGCTGGTGGCTGATGTGGCCTCGTATCCGCAGTTTTTGCCATGGTGCGCTGCTGCGCGCATTCGGTCGAGCACGGATCATGGCGCGTCAGAGGAAATGTTGGCCGATCTGGTCATCAGCTTCAAAGTGTTTCGCGAAAAGTTCGGCAGCCGCGTTGTGTTGTTTGCACACGAAAAGAAGATCGACACCGAATATCTGGATGGGCCGTTCAAGTACATGAAATCCAATTGGGCGTTTGAGGATGTCGCGGGCGGGGGATGCACGGCGAAATTCTTCGTGGATTTCGAATTCAAGAACGCTATCCTCCAAGGCATCATTGGATTGGTATTCAACGAGGCCATGCAACGTATCGTGCGCGCATTTGAAGGCCGCGCTGACGAGCTATATTCACCGAAGGGTTAGTGGTACACGGCCCACGTGTTTATCTATCGGCCTTAAGTATGCTGAAATTTACCATCGCAACGCTGATGATCGTCGTGCTTTTACTTGCGGGTGCATTGCTTGGCGGTGTGTGGATATGGGCCGCGCTGATCTACATCACTGTCTTTGCCTATGGGTTTGACCGTCTTGGCCCTTGGCCGATGGCAATGCTGACCCAGACGTGGAATTTCCAGCGTCTGATACTCTTAGTGCCGGTCTTGCCATCGCTCATTTCATAGTGCTGGGCGTGGTGATTTATGTGCTGGCATCCAACCCTGACATCGGGCCCGCGCAGAAGGTCGCATTGTTCATCGCAACAGCGCTTTTTGCAGGCCAGATCGGTCACCCAAATGCGCATGCATTGATCCATCGCCCGAACCGTAACCTGCGCCGTCTGGGTAAAGCGCTTTATATGTCGATCCTTATGGGGCATCACGCGTCTGCCCATCCTTTGGTGCATCACGTCCATTGCGGCACGTCACGCGATCCTGTGTCCGCGCCGAAGGGTCGTGGATTTTGGCGTTTCTTTGCACGTGCTTGGATAGGATCCTACCGCGCAGGATACGCAGCCGAGGCTTAGCGCATGAAGGGGCAGGGCCGTCATCCCTACACGTCCTATCATCTTGGTGCGGCGTGTACTCTGCTGGGGGCTTTCGCCATTGGTGGACTCTTGGGCGTGGTGATCTGCATCGCGATTGGGCTCTATGCGCAGCTGCAAATCTTCCTAAGCGACTATGTGCAACACTATGGTTTAAGACGCAAAATGTCCGATAATGACAAATTTGAACCTGTGGGTCCGCAACACAGCTGGAACACGCCGCACTGCTTTTCTGGGGCTATGATGTTGAACGCTCCGCGCCATTCGGATCATCACACGCATCCACAACGTCACTACCCCGCGCTACAACTTGTAGAGGGAACGATACCCATGCTTCCCTATCCCTTGCCCATGATGGCGATCATCGCTCTGATGCCGCCGCTGTGGCGTCGCATCATGGATCCGCGTGTGGCGCAGTGGGAAAATTAAGCCGAGGGCAATAAAAAAGACGGGCCGCATTGGACCCGCCTAAAACATAGAAATGTTGAACGATTACGACGACATATCATAAGCGCGTTCACCGTGAACCACCAGATCAAGACCGCTGGTTTCTGTTTCCAGATCGACGCGCAGGGGCGAAATAGCCTTCACAACATAAATCAGAACAACCGTTACGACGACCGTGTAGACACCGACAACGGTCAAGCCGCCAAGCTGTGCTGCCCATGTGCCTGCACCAAAGACCGCAATCATGATTGTTCCAAAGATACCACCAACACCGTGAACCGCGAACACGTCGAGTGTGTCGTCAATCTTCAGCTTGTTGCGGATCAAGACGACCGCTTCTTGGCACAGCACGCCCGCGATCGCGCCGATGATCATTGCCTCAACGGGGCCAACAAAACCAGAGGCTGGCGTGATAGAGGCCAGACCTGCAATCGTGCCTGTGACAATCCCCACAAGAGAGGCTTTTCCGAACTTGATCTTTTCCCAAAGCGCCCATGTCAGGGATGCCGTTGCGGCAGAGATATGCGTGACCGTGATCGCCATTGCAGCGCCACCGTCTGCGGCCAATTGAGATCCACCGTTAAAGCCGAACCAACCAACCCAAAGCATCGCGGCACCGATCATCACGAAGCCGGGGTTGTGCGGCGGTGTTGTCTGGTTTTTGCGTGGTCCAAGGAAGACTGCAATCAGCAGCGCTGCGATTGCCGCTGTTTGGTGAACAACGATACCGCCCGCGAAGTCCTTCACGCCAGTCTCACCGAAGATACCACCGTCGGAGAGGAAGCCACCGTCCCAGATCCAATGCACTACAGGTGCATAGCAAAGAAGCATCCAAAGGCCAGAAAAGAGCATGACAAAACCAAAGCCAACGCGCTCAACATAGGCACCCACAATTAGTGCGGGCGTAATGATCGCGAAGGTCATTTGGAACGCAAAAAACAGAACTTCTGGGATTGTACCCGCCAAAGTGTCAGCGGTTACACCGATCAAGAACATCTTCCCCAATCCGCCCCAATAGGCATTGGCGTCACCGAATGCGATGGAATAACCAAACGCGAGCCAGAGCACGCTCATCAAGCACGCAATCGCGTAGCAGTGCATGAAAACACTCAACACGTTGCGCGCGCGCACGAGACCACCGTAAAAAAGCGCAAGACCGGGAAGGGTCATAAACAAGACCAACGCGGTGGCCACCATAATCCAAGCTGTATCGGCACCGTTCATGGCGGGCCTCCTTTCAATGAGAAACTGTCGCGCAGTTAGTGACGCGCAAAGCATGTTCAAAAAAGAGGCGGGTTTGGTTCTGAGCGCCCAAAGGACATGCTATTTGAGAACTGCCCGATGAATGAGCGTTGGAGGATGCGGGTTGCCTGAAATTTAGGCGTTTTGCAAAAGCGCCTTAAGAATCATATCTAACCCATGATCGCGCGCTGCTTTGCGTACCGCGTCACGCCCCAAGGCCCCGAATTCGATGGTTTGCGTGTGACAGATGCCAGCCTGTGCAATCGTGAAACACACACGACCCTCGGGTTTGAAATCTGATCCACCCGGGCCTGCAATGCCCGTTACTGACAAGGCGAGTTGTGCTTTGGAGTGTTTCAGCGCGCCCTGTGCCATTTCCTGCGCCACGTCTTCACTGACTGCGCCAAAAGCATCGAGCGTTTCTGGCTTCACGCCCAACATCTCGTGCTTGGCGGCGTTAGTATAGGTCACAAAGCCACGCTCAAACATGTTCGAGCTGCCAGCTAGATCGGTTAAAGCGGCTGCAATCATGCCTGCGGTGCAGCTTTCTGCAGTCGCGATCATGACGCTTTGCGCACGGCTCACTTCCAGAATTCGGGCGACAGTGCTCACATCAGTACAAAGTGAAAGAAGGCTGCCAAAGCGACGACGCCAATGGCTGCAAACACGCCCGCAAGGACATCATCTAACATGACACCAAACGCATCATCGCGCTTGTCCGCCCAACCGATTGGACCTGGCTTCAGAATGTCAAAGGCACGAAACAGAATGAAAGCGGCGATCCATCCGGGCCAAAGCACCATTGGATTTATCTCCAACGACCGCGCCGCGTAGAGTATAGGTAACAATGCGATCCATTGGCCGATGACTTCGTCGATCACGATTTCGGATGGATCATGGTCAGCGGCGCCTTTGGTCATTTGCGCGGTCGCCCACCAGCCTTTAAAAAAGCCAACAACGATCGCTGTGAGGAACAGATAAACCCCACCGACCTGATAGAAAAAATAGGCGAAAGGGAGGGCTGCAAAAGACCCCCATGTTCCAGGCGCAGATCGAAGATTACCAACGAAGAAAACCGTGCCGATGATGCGCGCAAGAAAGTTCATAGTTTCACCAATGTTGCTGTTGCGAGGGCGGCAATGCCTTCCTCGCGTCCTGTAAATCCAAGGCGTTCGCTGGTGGTTGCTTTGACAGACACACGATCCGCGTCCAGCCCCATCAATTCGGCCATCGTTGCCTTCATTGTGCCTGCATGTGGGCCGATCTTTGGGTGTTCGCAAATCAACGTGCAATCGATGTTTGAAATTGTGAACCCACGTGACTGCGCCAAAGCGACAGCGTGCTTCAAGAAAATCTCGCTTGCGGCCCCTTTCCATTGCGGATCTGAGGGCGGGAAGTGTTGGCCGATGTCGCCGTCCGCCAGTGCGCCGTAGATCGCATCTGTAACTGCGTGCATGCCAACATCGGCATCCGAATGCCCTTTGAGCGCTTTGTCATGGGGCACATGAACGCCGCATAGGATCACATGATCACCGTCCTCAAACGCATGCACATCAAAACCGTTGCCAAGGCGAATATCCATAGATTGCTCCAGTAGGGTTTGCGCCCGCGCGAAATCGACGGGGGTGGTGATCTTTAGATTAGCCTCATCGCCCCCGGTGATCACAACGTCAAGTCTTGCGGCGCGCGCGACTTCCACATCATCCGCAGCACCGCCTGTGTGTTTGGTATGGGCGTTCAGGATCGCAGGCAGGGCAAACCCTTGTGGCGTTTGTGCGCGGTACAGTCCTGTGCGATCCTGTGTGCCGCTGACGCTGCCGTCTTTGGCGATCCAAAGCGCATCTGTGACGGCAAGCGCAGGTGCGGCGGCATCGCTGCGATTTAGGGCGGCAATCACATCATCGATCACTTGCGTGGGGACCGTGCAACGCGCAACATCGTGGATCAGAACATGGGTCAAATCGTTCCCCAGCGCCTTTAGACCAAGGCGCACAGATGAATCACGGCTTGCACCGCCATGGACGATACGCACGCCAGCAATTTCTTGCGCAAACGCTTGATCATCGGGATGAACCACCAAGATGACTTCTGCAATGTCACTACGCGCTGTAAAACGCGCACAGGTCCATGCTGCAACGCGTGCGCCTGCGATCACCTGCCATTGCTTGGGTAAATCACCGCCAGCACGGGTTCCGCGTCCTGCGGCAACAATCACTGCGCCGATGCGCATATCTGGGTTCTGTGTGCTCATGAGAGATGCATAAACCTGCAACGCCCTTGGCGCAATCAAAGGGCGTATGCCTAAATAATGTGCGACTTTTCAGAATTGCTGCCTTTTTACACATCTCTTCATTGAGCCTACTGCATAGGCTTAGTATGAAACAGCATGACATCCACACTTCATATTGGCGACGTCTCTCTTTCGCCCCCTGTTTTACTTGCCCCTTTGGCAGGTATCACAGATTTGCCGTTTCGCGATTTGGTTAGTTCTTTCGGTGCGGGGCTTGTGGTCAGTGAAATGGTTGCCAGCCAAGAAATGGTGCAAGCAAAACCTGGTGTGCGCGAGCGTGCAGAGCTTGGATTCGGGGCGTCGCATACATCTGTGCAGATCGCAGGGCGTGAAGCCTATTGGATGGCCGAAGCGGCGCGCCTTGCGGCGGGCAACGGTGCCAAGATTATCGACATTAATATGGGCTGTCCTGCCAAGAAGGTGACAAGCGGCTATTCTGGTTCGGCTTTGCTGAAAGACCTTGATCATGCGCTTGGCTTGATCGAGGCAGTTGTGGACGCGGTAGATGTACCTGTGACGTTGAAAACCCGTCTTGGATGGGATGACGCGCTTTTGAATGCAGCTGAGCTTGCGGGGCGCGCGGAAAATGCGGGCGTTCAGATGATCACGATCCACGGGCGTACGCGCTGTCAGTTTTATAAAGGCCATGCGAATTGGCGTGCGATCCGCGCCATTAAGGACACGGTGCGCATTCCGGTGATTGCCAATGGCGATATCGTTGATGCGACCACTGCGCGCCAAGCGTTGTCGCAAAGCGGTGCGGACGGTGTGATGATTGGGCGTGGTGCCCAAGGTCGTCCTTGGGCGTTGGCGGACATTTCCGCTGAGCTTTATGGCACCGCTAAACCAACGATCCCCCACGGCGCAGACTTGATAGAAATGGTGCAAAATCACTACAGCGCCATGCTTGATTTTTATGGCAGCGTGCTTGGCAGCCGCGTCGCGCGCAAACATTTGGGTTGGTATATGGACAGCGCTGGAACGTCGACTGTGTTGCGCAAAGCGGTCTTGACCGCGCGTGATCCGTCCGATGTGCAAACGCTGCTCGGGCGCGCGCTGGACCCCGTACAAAACCAAGAGGTGGCGGCATGAACAGCAACACGACGATTTGGATGTCGCTGCCGGTTCCGACGGTTTTGATCGATGCGGATGACAAAATCACCGACATTAATCCTGCGGCTGAAGGGTTTTTCAATTCTTCAGCCAAAGCGCTGAACGGCGCGCCGATCTGGGACAGACTGGCGGTGGATGCCCCGATCGGGGACGCTGTCGCACGTGCGCGCCGCAATTCATCGCCCTTGTTTGTGAACGATGTGGACATCGGCACAGGGGATCGCGCGCCTGTTCAATGCAACCTGCAAATCGCGCCATTGTTAGATCACCCCGGCACGATGGTTTTGATGATTTCCCCGCGTGAATTGGCGGGGCGGATCAATCAAAGCCAAGGGGTGAAATCCTCTGCAAAGTCCGCGATTGGCATGGCGGAAATGTTGGCGCATGAAATCAAGAATCCTTTGGCGGGGATCACGGGTGCTGCGCAATTGCTGTCGATGAACCTTGCCTCTGAGGATTTGGAACTGACCGATCTGATCGTTGAGGAATCGCGTCGCATTGTGAAGCTTCTCGAACAGGTCGAACAATTCGGAAACCTGCGCGCACCTGATATGAGCGCGGTGAATATTCATGATGTGCTTGATCGTGCGCGCCGCTCGACACTGCTGGGTGCGGGCACACAAATGAAGATTGTCGAAAACTATGACCCGTCCTTGCCGCACGCGCATGTGGACGGGGATCAATTGCTACAAGTCATCTTGAATTTGCTCAAAAACGCGGCTGAAGCTGCGGGGCAAAAGGGTGGTACAGTCTGGCTGCGTACGTTCTATGAACACTCGTTCCGCTTGCGCCGCGCGGGGGCGTTGGGCCAAGCCTTGCCGTTGCAAATCGAAGTGATCGACGATGGACCCGGGTTTCCGCCTGAACTGGCCGAGGACGTGTTTGAGCCATTTGTGTCAGGGCGTGAGAATGGCACAGGGCTTGGCCTCGCGCTCGTGTCCAAGATAATTTCTGACCACGACGGCTGGATGTCCGTAGATTCGGTTCCCGGTAAAACGGTGTTTAGAATTTCACTACCTGTGGCGCCAGCAGACGCACCCACAGACGCACCCACAGATGCACCCAATGGCGCACATAAAAACAAGGATGATCTCTGATGGATGGTACGGTTCTGGTCGCTGATGATGATCGCACAATTCGAACGGTTCTGACCCAAGCGTTAACGCGCGCAGGGTGCAAGGTGCACGCGACCTCTTCGCTGACAACTTTGATGCGATGGGTCGCTGAGGGGCGTGGTGATGTGGTGATTTCAGACGTGATGATGCCCGATGGCAACGGTTTGGAAATGCTCCCCAAGATCCAAGAAGATCGCCCCGGGTTGCCTGTGATTATCATTTCAGCACAAAATACGATCATGACGGCGATCAAGGCCAATGAGGCGGGGGCACATGACTATTTGCCCAAACCTTTCGACCTACCTGATCTGATGAAACGCACGGCGCGCGCGCTGGATTCGCACAGCGTGCGTGCCAAGCCTGCACGCGATGATGGCGCGGCGGCGGGTGATGAACTGCCGTTGGTGGGTCAAACACCTGTCATGCAAGCGCTCTATACGTTGATGGCGCGGGTGATGAATACGGATATTCCAGTCTTGATCACGGGCGAATCTGGCACGGGAAAAACGGTTATTGCGCGTGCAATCCATGACTTTTCGGATAGACGCACGTTGCCGTTTGTCACCGTCACCACGGCTGATCTGCAAGATATCGAAGGACCTGCGCGTGTTCTTGCGCGGGTTAAAGGTGGCACGCTGTTGATCGAAGAGATCGCGGACATTGATCTGGAGGCGCAAGCGCGCTTGGTGCGGATGATGGATGCACCCGGTGATCACGTGCCGCGCTTCTTGGCGACTTCGCTGGTCGATTTGGCTAGTCGCTTGGAAAGTGGGGCGCTGCGTCAGGACCTTTACTACCGCTTGGATGGTGCGATGTTGACGGTGCCGGCGCTGCGCGAACGCGTTGAGGATATTGAATTGCTCGCGCACTATTTTCTGGGCAAGGCGGAGGCGCACGGAACCTCTGCGCGCCCTTTGTCGCCCGAGGCGGCCAAACTGATCCACGATTACAGCTGGCCGGGAAATGTGCGTCAGCTTGAAAATGCGATGCGCCGTTTGGGACTTGGCACGCGAACGGACGTCATCACGCGCGCTGAGATTGCGATGATCTTGGGCAACCAACCAGACCTCGAACCAATTCTCACAGGGGGGACCACAACCGAAAAATTGTCGGCCTCAGTAGAGCGCCATTTGCGTCGATATTTCGATTTGCACGGCGGTGCTTTGCCGCCAGCAGGGATTTATATGCGTATTTTACGCGAGTTCGAGCAACCTTTGATAGAAATTTCACTTGAAGCGACAGGTGGAAATCAGGCTAAATGTGCCGATTTATTAGGTATTAACCGCAATACTTTGCGTAAGAAGATAACTGACCTCGATATTAGCGTGACAAGGCGGCGCAAGTTGATGTAAAACCGCAACATAAACGTGGCCCAATGGCATCGCTTTGCGATTTCCTAAACGAGAGCCACAGTATTTGGCGGTGGAGCACTTGCTCCCATAGATCGAGGGCAGCGCGTGAGCCAGCCTGTAGCACAACCTGAGCCCGCTAGATTTGCGTGGCGCAGCAAAGTATCCTTGTGGGCGCGCTTGTCGTATCTGCGCCGACAGCGACGGGTCCAAAATGCGATTACTTTGGGTGTCGTCGTGCTTGGTCCCGCCTTGGCCTTTGCGACGTTCCTTGTTCTTGGACCGCTTGATCAAAATGTCGGTGGCCCGGGTCTACGTTTGGTTTTGTTGCTGGATCTTGTTTACGTTCTCGTTGTTGCCGCCTTGGTTTTGCAGCGTGTCGCGCAGATGGTCGCCGCTCGGCGGGCGCGCTCTGCTGGATCTAGATTGCACCTGCGTTTGACGGGCGTTTTTGCACTGATGGCGCTTATACCTACTGTGACCGTCGCTATATTTGCGGGTTTGACCATTAACATGGGCTTAGAGGCTTGGTTTTCGCAGCGTGTTCAGCGCGTTGTCGGAAATTCGCTTGCTGCCGCAGAGGCCTATGAAAACGAACAACGTGCCGATCTTCGAGAAGATGCAATGGCTTTGGCGGCATACCTGAATTTTCGCGGTAATGAAGTGCGCTTTGCGGGGTCGATTGGTCTGCGACAGGTCTTGCGAGAAGGGCAGTTGCAAATCCAAAGGGGATTGCGCGAGGCGTTTGTCATCGATGGAACAGGTGCGATCCGCGAAAGGGGTGAACGTTCGTATATGTTTGATTTTGAGGCCCTTGCGCCAATCGAGATTGAGTCAGCACGTGTGAATAAGATCCACATGATTGAAGACTGGAAAAACAATGAGTTCCGAGCCGTTGTTAATCTAGATGGGTATTTGGATCGATACCTTTATGTAAGCCGTGATGTGGATGGGTCTCTTTTGCAATTGCTTGATGAAACGCAAGAGACCGCACTGTTCTATCAACAACAAGAAAGCGAACGAGGCCGGCGGTTGTTCGAATTTGGTTTGGTCTATATCGGCTTTGCTTTGATCTTAATTCTGGCCGCAGTCTGGCTTGGCCTTTGGTTTGCCGAGCGTCTGTCACGTCCCGTTGGGCGTTTGGCGGGTGCGGCGCAACGGGTAGGTTCGGGCAATCTTGATGTGCAAGTTCTGGAAGAAGAAGGTGACGACGAGATTGCGATGCTGGGGCGTTATTTCAACCAAATGACGCGACAATTGAAGAGGCAGCGCGACACGTTGATGGAAAACAACCGTCAGATTGATCGTCGCCGTCGTATGTTTGATTCCGTTCTGTCGTCTGTGACCTCGGGCGTGGTTGGCCTTGATCCCGAAGGGCGGGTGTCGTTTGTGAACCGCTCTGCGGAACGTTTGCTGGGCTGGCATCAAGACAAACAGGACGTCGATCTATCCGTTGCGGTTCCTGAATTTGGGCCGCTTTTGGAAAAGTTGCGCAATGGCCAGATGGGAACTTTGCAAAACGAAGTAAAAGTAAGTCGCGATGGTCAGTTAGAGAATTTGCTTGTGCGCATGTCTCGCAGACGGCGCGAAGATGGCACCCTTGAGGGCTATGTTGTTGCGTTTGACGATGTAACGGACCTTGTGACTGCGCAGCGCATGGCTGCTTGGGGCGATGTCGCGCGCCGTATTGCCCATGAAATTAAGAACCCTTTGACACCCATTCAGCTCTCTGCGGAGCGGATCAAACGCAAGTTTACGCCACTTGTTGGCGATGACGCTGAGAAGCTAGATCAGATGACTGGTGTTATTATTCGCCAAACGGGTGATCTGCGTCGCATTGTGGATGAGTTCAGCAAGTTTGCGCGCATGCCTGAACCTGATCGCCGAACAGGTGATCTGATTGCAATGGTTCGCGATGCCGTCCTGTTGCAGGAAGCGGGTCAGCCGGATGTCGTGTTCTCAAGCAGTTTGCCAGAGGGTGAATTGGTTGCGGAATTCGACGCGACGATGATTTCGCAAGCTTTGACCAACCTTATTAAGAACGCGGGCGAAGCCATCGAAAGCTATGAAGAAAAATTCGGATCTGACAGCATGGTTCGCGAAGTTGCGATTGCACTTAGTGCGGACGCGGGCGCGGCTCTTATTACGATTGCTGATAGCGGGATTGGACTGCCCGAGGATCGTGGGCGTTTGTTTGAACCGTACGTAACAACACGCGACAAAGGCACGGGACTAGGCCTGCCGATCGTGAAGAAAATTATCGAAGAACATGGGGGCACATTGATTTTAACTGATGCGCCGCTGACGAATGGGCAAGGACGCCCCGGTGCGATGGCAGTGGTACGTTTACCGCTACTCGGCACGGGTGATGCGGGCCTTGATAACATTGAAAGTTAATTGGTGGAGTGAATGATGGGCGACATTCTTATAGTAGACGACGAACGCGATATTCGTGAGCTTGTTTCGGATATTTTGAAAGACGAAGGCTTTACGACGCGGCTTGCGGGAACCTCAGACGAGTGCATGGCACAAGTCGCGGCAGAGCAACCGGCGTTAATGATCCTCGACATCTGGCTAAAAGACAGTGCGATGGACGGGATTGATATCCTGAAAGTCATCAAAAAAGATTACCCCGATGTGCCTGTCGTCATCATTTCCGGCCATGGCAATATTGAAATTGCCGTCGCTGCGATTAAGCAAGGTGCCTATGATTTCATCGAAAAGCCGTTCAATATTGACCAGCTTTTGGTAGTGATACGACGGGCAATGGAAACATCGCACTTGCGTCGTGAGAACCAAACGCTGAAGCGTCGCGACGCACCAAGCACCGAAATGATCGGTGACAGCGCGTCCTATAGAACGCTCATTTCCCAACTTGATAAGGTCACGAAATCTAATGGACGGGTTTTGCTGCGGGGCCCTGCGGGATCGGGAAAAGAAGTTGCAGCGCGCTATATTCATGCCAACTCTGGTCGTGTTGACGCGCCCTTTGTGACGGTGAACTGTGCGGGTGTTGAACCTGATCGCATGGAAGAAATGTTGTTTGGGCGTGAGGGAAAGGATCAAGGAATTGAACCTGGCCTGCTTGAGCAAGCCAACGGGGGTATCATCTATTTTGATGAAGTCGCTGACTTGCCGCTAGGAACACAGGGCAAAATTCTTCGTGTTCTCGTGGACCAGCAATTCGCGCGGGTTGGTGGCGCTGAAAAGGTGAAGGTTGACCTGCGTGTTATCTCATCAACCAGCCGTGATTTAGAAGCCGAAATCGAAGCCGAGCGGTTCCGCCAAGAGCTGTTCCATCGTTTGAACGTCGTGCCGATCCCAGTCCCATCCTTGGAAGAACGTCGTGAAGATATCCCATTGCTTGCGGCCCAGTTCGTTGAAGAGTGCAACAAAAGCCAAGGTCTGACTGCGCGCGCGTTTTCAGATGAAGCGGCGGCGTTGATGCAAACGATGGTTTGGCCAGGCAACGTACGCCAGTTGAAGAACCTCGTTGAACGCGTTCTGATCCTTGGGGATAACACTGGCCCGATTGAGGCGCGTGAATTGCCCAATGAACCTGCAAGCAGCGATGAAGAGGGCCGTGTTGTGCTGTCAGGTTCACTTGCAACACTTCCACTGCGCGAGGCGCGCGAAGCATTTGAACGCGAATATCTACTGACACAGATCAATCGCTTTGGCGGCAATATTTCAAGAACGGCGAATTTTGTTGGAATGGAACGCTCTGCGTTACACCGCAAACTGAAATCTTTGGGCGTTGTCACAACAAACAAGGCAGGTGCGCGGATCGCTCAGGTCGAAGAGGATGAGGCTGCGAAGGCTGGGTGAAGCTTGCAGGGATTGTGGCTACCATTGACCAGCTCGGGCGGCTCTGTCATTCAAGCGAAACGTGATTTTAGCAGAGGCCAATCATGAAGGTCATTATTTGTGGCGCTGGCCAAGTGGGTTGGCAGATTGCACGACATCTTTCAGGTGAGCGTAACGACGTAACGGTGGTTGATAACAACCCCGAGCTGGTGCGCCGTGCTACGGATTCGCTTGATGTGCAGGGCATTGCTGGTTTTGCCAGCTATCCCGATGTCCTGTCAAAAGCCGGCGCGCGTGATGCAGATATGATCATCGCTGCGACCCATTCAGATGAAGTGAACATGGTCACGTGCCAAGTGGCGCATTCGGTGTTTGCGATCCCACGCAAGATTGCGCGTCTGCGCGGTCAGTCCTATTTGGATGCGATCTACTCTGATCTTTATCGTCGAGACCACATGCCGATTGACGTGGTTATCAGCCCTGAAAAAGAGGTCGCGGATGCAGCTTTGCAACGTCTTTCTGCGCCATCTGCTTTTGACACTGAAAAGTTTCTAGACGGGAAAGCGCAGCTACTTGGATTGTCGATTGGCGAAAACTGCCCCATCGTCAACACGCCCCTGCGTCAGCTGACTGATCTGTTTTCGACGCTGCGTTCAATCGTTGTTGGCATTCGACGAGAGGGTACGTTGTTTGCGCCAGAAGCGGGCGATCAACTCTTTGTGGGCGATGAATGTTATGTCTTTTGCCACGTCGAAGACGTTGGCCGCACGATGGAAATTTTCGGCAAGACCCATAAGGTCCAAGAACGTGTTGTTCTGATTGGCGGTGGTAATGTTGGTTTGGCCGTCGCTGAGGCATTAGAAAAGCGCACGACGCGGGTGCGCGCGAAAGTTATTGAGAAGAACCGTGAAATTGCGGAACACGCGGCAGATGTTTTAGAGCGTACAATTGTTCTTCATGGCGATGGCTTAGACGCCGCTTTGTTGGCAGAGGCCAATATTAACCGCGCGGACGCTGTTTTGGCGGTGACTGACGACGACAAGACCAACATGCTTGCTGCTGTGCGCGCAAAGGCGGCTGGGTGTCCGATGGCCGTGGCTTTGATCAATGACCCGTCTCTTGTGCAGCTTATGGGACCATTGGGAATTGATGCCTACATCAACCCCCGGGCAACAACTGTAAGTTCAATCTTGCGTCACATCCGCCATGGCCGTGTTCGTGCGGTCTATTCTATCGGTGATGCCGAGGCAGAATTGATCGAAGCGGAAGTGCTGTCGACCTCTCCGCTTGCAGGGCAGTTGATCCGCGACATCGCGTTTCCAGAAGGTGTGCTTGTTGGTGCGATCTTGAAAGATGGAAAAGTTCAACGGCCAACGGGTAAATTGCGGATCGAAGAAGGCGATGTGATTGCGCTCTTTGCAATGACCGCAGATGTTCCTGAAGTAGAGCGATTGCTGCAAGTCTCCATCGATTTCTTTTGAGTTGACGTAATGCTTGCGCGTATCCTTGATCTGCCTGTTTTTCTGCTTTTCGTTATGATGGCCTGTGCGGCGATGTATGTTCCTGCGATACACGCCCTGACACTAGAGGCCTTCCATATCGCGCGTAGTTTCTTTTATTCTGCGACGCTTGGGTTGATCTTATGTGCGCTGATTGGGATCGCGATGTCTGGACGACCATCGCATCATAACGCGCTTGAACATTTGCTCGCATTGTTTGCCGTTTTCTCGATTTTACCAATCGTTCTTGCCGTTCCATTTTATGAAGCGGTGCAAACGACCAGCTTTGTGAATGCTTATTTCGAAATGGTGTCGTCGCTGACAACAACAGGCGCGACATTGTTCCCGGACCCTGATCGTTTGCACCCTAGCTTGCATCTTTGGCGCGGGATTGTTGCATGGTCAGGAGGGTTGTTGATGTGGATTGCGGCGGCTGCGATCCTAGCGCCGTTGAACCTTGGGGGGTTTGAAGTCACGACCAGCGCAGAACCCGGGCAGGGTGGTTTGCGCCGCTATGATATGCGCGCGGCCTCGCCAGGTCAGCGTTTGATCCGTGCAACCAAAAGCCTGTTTCCGATCTACGTAATTCTGACGGTGGCGCTTTGGTTTTGTTTGATCCTGACAGGGGAAACTCCTCTCAGCAGTTCGATGCATGCGATGGCGACGCTGTCGACCAGCGGAATTTCTGCCGTCGGAGGCATTCAAGAAAGCACTGTCGGCGTCGCTTCAGAATTCCTGATCTTCGTTTTTTTGCTTTTTGCACTGTCTCGCCTCACGTTTTCGACGGATACAATTAGGGGCAACACCCGCGGTTTGCATGAAGACGCAGAGTTCCGCATTGGCCTGATATTGGTGCTGGGAGTGCCGTTCCTGTTGTTCATACGTCACTGGCTTGGTGCGTTTGAGGTTGATGAAGAAGAAAACCTGTTGCTGGCGCTGAAAGCCCTTTGGGGTGGAATGTTCACCGTTTTGTCCTTCCTCACCACAACGGGGTTTGTCAGTTCTGAATGGGACGCGGCACAGGGGTGGTCTGGCTTGTCCACACCGGGGATGATCCTGATGGGCCTTGCTTTGATGGGCGGTGGTGTTGCGACGACGGCGGGTGGTGTCAAGCTGTTGCGGGTTTTCACCCTATATTTGAACGGCTTGCGTGAGATGCAGAAATTAATCCATCCGTCATCTGTTAGTGGAAAAGGGGCAGGGAATCGGCGTATTCGGCGCCAAGGTGCGTATACAGCATGGATTTTCTTTATGTTGTTCGCGCTTTCACTGGCCTTTGTAACCCTTGCGCTGACCGCATTCGGGGCTAGTTTTTCAGACGCCTTGGTGATGTCTGTCGCTGCTCTGTCGACAACAGGGCCTTTGCTGAATGCAGCAGGTGCAGAGCCTATTTTACTGACGGATTTACCTGTTGCGGCAAAGCTTTGCTTTGCGGCTGCGACCGTTCTAGGACGTCTCGAGACGCTCGCAATCATCGCACTTATGACGCCAGAACTTTGGCGCAGATAGAACACGCCTGCGTTAAATGGCGGACGGGTTGAAAAAACCGCTGGAAACTCCAGCCGCTTGCCTACATACTTTTGAAACTAAGTAATGCTCTGATCACAGGGCATTCTGCTGCGCCCTAAAAAAACACACAAGAATAAAGGCATGCCCCATTGGCCAACGATAGACAAAACCTACAAGACGCATTTCTGAATCATGTTCGTAAAACCAAAGTCCCCGTCACAGTTTTCCTCATTAACGGTGTGAAATTGCAGGGTGTTATTACTTGGTTTGACAACTTCTGCGTTCTTTTGCGCCGCGATGGACAATCTCAGTTGGTCTACAAGCATGCTATTTCAACGATTATGCCCAGCCAGCCTATCAGCCTCTACGAGGGTGAAGACGCTAATTGATGGATCATGATCCAATCGTAACCCGAACTTGGGTCCTACATCCGGACATCAAAAGCAACAATGATCGGCGTCTCCCTGAGCCGGCGTTGGCAGAGGCTGTCGCCTTGGCTGAAGCGTTGCCGGGTCTAGACGTTTTCAGTGACACAATTGTGCGTTTGCCAAAGGCCCATGCGGGCATGTTGTTTGGCAAGGGCAAGATCGAAGAGATGCATCAGATTTTTGATGAGCACGAGATTGATCTTGTGCTGATCGATGGTCCCGTCACACCCGTTCAACAACGTAACCTTGAAAAAGCGTGGGGCGTTAAAGTGCTCGATCGCACAGGGTTGATCCTCGAGATTTTCTCGGACCGTGCGCGCACCAGCGAAGGTGTTTTGCAGGTCGAGATGGCCGCCCTTAGCTATCAGCGCACGCGCTTGGTGCGGGCTTGGACCCATCTTGAACGCCAACGTGGCGGACTTGGATTTGTTGGTGGCCCAGGTGAGACGCAAATCGAATCCGATCGCCGCGCGATTGATGACCAACTGGTGCGTTTGCGTCGTAAGCTTTCTAAAGTTGTCAAAACTCGTGCCCTGCATCGTGATGCGCGCGCAAAAGTGCCGTTTCCGATTGTTGCGCTTGTTGGCTATACCAATGCGGGTAAATCGACCTTGTTCAATCGCCTGACAGGTGCGGACGTTTTTGCCAAAGACATGTTGTTTGCTACGCTTGATCCGACAATGCGCGCGGTCGAGCTGCCCGATGGTCCGCATGTGATCATGTCTGACACGGTTGGATTTATTTCTGATCTGCCGACTGAATTGGTCGCCTCTTTCCGCGCGACGCTAGAGGAAGTTCTGGCCGCTGATCTGATTATCCACGTGCGTGATATTTCGCATGAGGGCACCGAAGAGCAAGCCGCGGATGTGCGTACGATCTTAACGTCCTTGGGTGTTGGCGAAAACGCCAAGCAGATCGAGGTTTGGAACAAGATTGATTTGCTTGACGCAGATGCGCAAGACGGAGTTCTCGCGCGTGCAGCGCGTCACGATGATGTGTTGGCGATTTCGTCCATCACAGGCAATGGCATCCCAGAATTTATTGCGGCTGTTGAAGAGGCGTTGGAAGGTGACATCATCGTGGAAACGATGGTGCTGCCGTACTCAGATGGTAAAAAGCGGGCTTGGTTATTTGAGCGTTCTTTTGTTGAGGCAGAACGTCAGACCGAGCACGGGTTCGAATTGGACCTGCGCTGGAAAGCTAAAAACCGCGCGCAGTTTCAGTCTTTTTAAAGTATTTTTGCCTCCGGCGGGGATATTTTTAGAGAGAGGAAACGAGGGTCATCGTTCGTTTTCGTTGGGTATGAGAGTAGTGATGCCGACTGCTGCGGCGCGCGCGAGGCCTTCATCAAGTGACATTGGGATGTATTCACCGCGACGCCAAAGTGCGCCGAGATCATCGTAGTGACGAGAGAAAAGATGGCCTGACTGGCCTGTGGACGTGATAAACAGTGAACTGTCAGGATCCGTAAAATCATAGACACCACGATAGCCAGCACCATGCACGTTGTTGAACGCATCTTTGGCTGGACCGCCCTTGGTACGCCCCCGCATGAGCGTGTTGTCACCCCCTGATGTAGATTGGCGGATGTTCACAAAATAGCGCAGCACAGGCACGTCGCCCAGTACAGCATGATCATGGGTCGCTTGGTGTGCATCGCCCCAGCGCAAAGAGGCGAGATCGGTTGTGAAGTTTTCCTCTAGCCACAGGATTGCCGCATCGAGTGAGAGGCGCGCAATATCGGCGCACGTTTCTTTTGGGGACGATTGCAGGATATCGCACCACTCGGCCGCGCCGTCGATATCGCGGAAAACGCGCTCGATGAACAAAGGTTCCACATGTTTGAATTCGCTTGCGAGGGGGCCAAGTTCGTCTTTGATCAAGCGATCCTGCAACGCGCGCAGCCATGCGGAATAGATTAATGGCTCAGGCAGGTGTTCGTTCATCTCGCCGGTCCAGTTGGCCAATAATTCAAGAGCGATTTGGCGTTTACGCTCTGGTGTGCCGTTTGGTGTTGCTTCGCCTGTGAACCACAAATCGGCTCCGATCAGAGGCAACATCGTGCGCGCTGTGAAGCTAACCGTGTCCAGTTGTGCTTCAATAAAGCTGTCACGCGTGTGGACTTGGCGGTTTTGCATCAACAATTTCCAACGCTGAATGCGCTGGCTGTCACCCCACTCATAGCTGACGTGAACGGGGAACGGGCGCTGGACGAGTTTGTTGTTGGTGTTGCCGAGAATTCCACCTTCGGGGTCTTTGAATTCAGGATTGGTTTCGACGGGAAACATGCCTTTCCAGCGATTGGCGGCGATCCATCCCGGGCTGGGTAGGCGGCCTTTGCTTTGATGGTTTTGGTCACGTTCGGGCATTGCGCCGATTAATTTCAACGCGATTTTGTCTTTGTCCACCAAGGTCAGGTTTTGGGACGGCGCTATATAAGACTCGGCGCTGACCAGTGCACTTTGGACGTCGGCTGATTGCATAATGCCCATTGCAGCACTCATTGACGTGTCGCGCGCGCTAAGGGCAGTCCATGCGAGCGAGGCCACATGGCCCTGCGGTGTGATCGTCGCCAAATTAAAATCACTGCCTAATAGAACGGGCCCATTGTCTGTCCAACGCAGGGTGATTGTGATCGGATCGGCGTCTTTGATGTTTATGATTGATTTGCGTGTCACGAACGGTTTGAAACCGTCTGGCGTGTCATATTCTTCTGGGTTTTCAGGGTTCAGTCTTTCAATGTAGAGATCCTGATCATCAAGGTAGGATGATGTGATCCCCCAGCCAATTGAGGCGCTACGCCCTGCGAGGACAACCGGCATGCCTGGGATGGTTCCACCGATGACACCGCCTGCGGCCAACTCAAGACGCGTCAGGTACCAAATCGCTGGGGCTGTGAATCCAAGATGGGGGTCGTTTGCCATCAGCGTCCCCCCCGAAGCCGACCGTTCGGGCGCTGCGGCCCACGCGTTTGATGCCCCTGCAAGGCCGCGCTGAGGCGCTGGATGCAGAGGGTCTCGGCGATCTGTAACTGCGGCGTAACGTGGGAGAGGGCCGTCGATCAGGGATGCGTATTTCGGCAGTGCCGCGACACCTGTTCCGGGCATCTCGGGAAGGATATCAGACAATCGCGCTTCATCTGGGAGAATGAGAGAGGTGCGCGCGCGTAAAACTTCGTCTTGCAAATGACCTGATAGTTGCAACGCCATAAGCTTTGTCACAGCAAGTGAATCTGCAGGACGCCAAGGGGAAATGGCCGATCCGAACAAGAACATTTCGGGTGCGCCACGTCCCAATGCGCTTTCGTTAATTTCATTAATGCGCATATTTACACCAGCGGCGTAGGCCTCTAGGGCTTGGGTCGTGCGCGCGTCTTGGCTGCCAGTCGAGAGGCTGGCAAGGCGGTAAATATCCAAGCGGCGCATCAGAGTGTCGATGCTGACTGTGCGGCTGCCAAAGACTTCTGACAATCGCCCTTGGGCCGTGCGACGCAGCATAGTCATTTGCCACAAGCGATCTTGGGCATGTGCATAGCCCAGGCCATAGAAAACGTCGCCGTCCGTTTCACCAAAGATATGGGGAACATTGGCATTGTCGCGCACGATCTCAACAGGTTCGCTGATACCCGTTACTTCAAGTGTTTTCATGTAATTTGGAAGCGACCGCGCGGCGAGGAAATAGGCCATCAACGTGACGAGAACGGCCGCAACAATTGCGCCACCCGTCAGGCGTAACGCCCACTGAAAGATCATCAGCATTTTTAGTCACCCCGTTGCGTGTCGCTTGAGCCTTGCCGGAAGAGATCAGCAAACTTCTTGTCTTTGTGTCGCAGACTCGGCACTTGTTTAGGGTAATTGAATGAGAGGGAAAAGCCGATGGCAAAATGTGCATTCTTAGGGCTTGGTGTCATGGGATATCCGATGGCAGGGCATCTTGCGAAAGCGGGACATGAGGTTACGGTTTATAACCGGACTGGCGCGAAAGCGAAGGCGTGGGCCGACGCGCATGGTGGTGCATCTGCGCTAACCCCACGCGAGGCTGTTACAGGCGCGGATCTCGTTATGTCATGTGTTGGCAATGACGATGATCTACGCTCTGTTTGCCTTGGTCCAGATGGCGCCTTCGCGGGCATGGCCAGCGGATCTGTGTTTGTCGACCACACGACAGTCTCAGCCGAAGTGACAGCAGAGCTTTATAAAGCGGCGGACGCGGCACAAATCAGTTTTGTAGACGCGCCTATTTCGGGTGGCCAAGCGGGTGCCGAAAACGGTGCGTTGTCGATCATGTGCGGCGGTGATGCAGGTGCCTATGCGCGCGCTGAACCTATTTTGAAGGTCTATTCCAAGATGTGTCGTCGCATTGGCGACAGTGGTGCCGGTCAAATGACTAAGATGTGCAACCAAATTGCAATTGCGGGTTTGGTGCAAGGTCTGTCCGAGGCGCTGCATTTTGCAGAAAAAGCGGGTCTTGATGGGCGTTCAGTGGTTGAAGTGATTTCGCAAGGTGCCGCTGGATCGTGGCAAATGGTGAACCGCTATGAGACGATGATCGACGGTGAATTCGAGCACGGCTTTGCGGTCGATTGGATGCGTAAAGACCTGGGCATTTGCCTGGATGCCGCCGATGAAGTCGGGGCGAGCCTACCTGTAACCGCTTTGGTCGATCAGTTTTATAAGGACGTGCAAAAGCTGGGTGGGGGACGCTGGGATACGTCGAGCCTGCTCAAGCGTTTGCGCGCAATGGGCTAAATCTACGCTAGTGCGTTGAAGTGTTTGAGAAAAGATGGATCACAACGATTCCGCTAAGGATCATTCCAATACCAAGGATTGCGGGCAGGTCGAGTTTCTGCCCGTAAACCAAATACCCGATGCCCGCGATCAAGACGATGCCAAGCGCAGACCAGAGCGCGTAAGCTATGCCAAGTGGGAGCGAACGTAGCGCGAGTGCGAGCATGTAAAAACTGATCCCATATGCAATGACAACGATAACAGACGGCCAGAATTTGGAGAATTGCTCACTGGCTTGTAGGGCCACGGTGCCGATCGTTTCGCACGCGACTGCAACTAACAAAACGATGAAGTGAATTGGCACGTGTGTTGTCCTTTAAAGCGGAAGGGCTGTCGTTTCCTTGATCTCTTCCATCACAAAACTGGCCGAGACATCTGCAAGTGAAACAGATGCTGTTAGCTTTTGATAGAGCCTGTCGTAATCTTTCATATCTGCCACGCGTGCGCGGATCAGATAATCAAGATCACCCGACATGCGGTAAACCCCTTGGATCTGGGGGATAGATCGTGTTGCTTTGGCGAATTTTGCGGACCAATTTGTGTCATGCTGATCAGTGCGCACTTGGATTATGACTGATAAGGGCAGGCCAACCGCTTCTGCATCCAGTAGTGCGACCTTGCGTTTGATGATGCCTGCTTCGGTTAGCAGTTTTATTCGGCGCCAGCACGCATTGCGCGATAGGCTGACAGCTTCCCCCAACGCATCCAACGAAAGATCACTGTTAAGTTGCATTTGTTGCAGTATTCGACGGTCTGTTTGATCCATTTCCATAATAAACATTATACGTGGGATATTTTCACAATAAAACATCAAACTTTATAACATTTTGGGATTTGGTTCTGTCCTTCAAGGGTATCAAGATCAAACACCGAAGAGAGTTGTACATGCTACGTCGAATTTTTATGGATCATCCCGAAAGCGTTGACGAGAGATACTTTGAGCACATGGCCTTTGCACTTCGGTTTGCGGGGTGTTTAATACTGGCTGCGGGTGCTGCGTTGATCCACGCGTTCATACCTGCTGCTTGCGAAAAAACAGCGAGCAAAATTATTGCAACGCTATATGCACGTACGCACAACCGCGGGACTTAGGCGCTGTGTGTCGCTGGGCCGCGCATATTGGTGCACCGATTTTCCTATCTGAGTTGATCAGTGCGCCAGAACATTCCTTGATTGAACAAGCGCGGTCTTCTCAGAAATGCAAAACGGCGGTAAATGCGGATGGGTTTGGGGTTGCTTGGTATGCGCATCGTTCTGAACCCGGGCTTTACCGTGATGTATATCCGGCTTGGTCTGATCCGAACTTAAAAGCCTTGGCCGATCAAGTGAAATCGCCGATGTTTCTAGCGCATGTGCGCGCTTCAACCGGAACTGCGATTAGCCGCAATAACTGTCATCCGTTTGCCAGTGGAACCTGGAGTTTTATGCACAACGGTCAGATCGGACAGTTTGATCGTTTGCGAAAATCAGCGGATATGGCCATACCTGACGCGCTGTATCATGCGCGCAAAGGTGCAACTGACAGCGAGGCAATATTTTTGATTGCACTGGGTCAGGGGCTTGACCTTGCGCCCAAACTAGCAATGCAAAAAGCCGTGCGTATATTGCATGATATTGCTGTGTCGCAGAACGTAACGCCACGCTTGCGCATGGCACTTGCTTTCAGTGATGGGGAAACGTTGTACACAGTGCGTTACGCGACAGATGCCCATCCACCGTCGCTATATTATCGTCGCAACGATGCAGGCAACGGGTGGATTGTCGTGTCTGAACCTTTGCAGCCTCAGGATGATTGGAAAAGTGTCGCACCAAACAGTTTTTCTACCTTTCGCACAGACACCGTCACACATGAGGTCTTCGATGTGTGTTTAGATCCACTTGAGAAACCGAAGGACTTAGACGAGTTCGTAGATGTGCACTGCGCTTAAGGTTTTGTTGACGCTTATGACGTTTTTTTGGCGATCATTTGCGTTTGGTCTGAGTGTGGAAAAATAGCTTTTGAATGCAAAACGGCGCTTCGAAAAGCGCCGTTGCAATTGAATTTATTGGGGACTTAGCCTGCCAATGCGGCGCTCAGGTTTTCATCGACCTTTTCAAGGAAGCCCATCGTTGTCAGCCAGCCTTGATCTGGCCCAACCAAAAGCGCGAGATCTTTGGTCATATGACCGGCCTCAACCATATCAACGATGACCTTTTCCAGTGTTTCGGCAAAACCCATCAGCGCGTCGTTGCTGTCTAGTTTTGCGCGGTGCTTTAGGCCACCTGTCCAAGCATATATCGACGCGATAGAGTTGGTGGAGGTGGATTCACCTGCTTGGTGCTGACGGTAGTGGCGTGTGACGGTTCCGTGCGCAGCCTCGGCTTCGACGATCTTGCCATCGGGGGTCATCAACTGGGACGCCATCATGCCAAGGGATCCAAAGCCCCGCGCGACAACATCTGATTGCACATCGCCGTCGTAGTTTTTACAGGCCCAAACGAAGCCGCCGTTCCATTTGATCGCGCAGGCAACCATATCGTCGATCAGGCGGTGTTCGTACCAGATGCCTTTTTCTTTGAACGCATCCGCGAATTCGGCGTCATACACTTCTTGGAAGATTTCTAAGAAACGCCGGTCGTATTGTTTCAGGATCGTGTTCTTGGTGGACAGATACACAGGCCAGCCAAGGTTCAAACCATAGTTCAAAGACGCGCGCGCGAAATCATAAATCGACTTGTCGATGTTATACGTGGACATGAACACGCCCGCGCTGTCGGCTTTGTAGACCTCGTGTTCGATCTCTGTGCCGTCTTCGCCGACGAATTTCATCGTTAGCGTTCCCGCACCGGGGAATTTCATATCGGTCGCTTTATATTGATCGCCAAATGCGTGACGGCCCACAACGATGGGTTTGGTCCAGCCGGGGACAAGGCGGGGAACGTTTGAGCAAATGATTGGTTGGCGAAAAATCACGCCGCCCAGAATGTTGCGGATCGTGCCGTTGGGCGATTTCCACATCTTCTTAAGACCGAACTCTTCGACGCGGGCTTCGTCAGTTGTGATGGTTGCACATTTGACTGCTACGCCGACTTCTTTTCGTCTTTTCGGCCGCATCAATCGTGATCTGGTCTTCGGTGCGATCGCGCTCTTGAATGCTCAGGTCGTAATAAAGCAGATCGATGTCCAAATACGGCTCAATCAGTTTCTTTTTGATGAAATCCCAGATGATGCGGGTCATTTCATCGCCGTCCATTTCAACGATCGGATTGCCTACTTTGATCTTGCTCATGGGATATACCTTTTAAACATAGTGTTGCGACGTCTCTATCCCAGAAGTGTTAACAGGGGAATAACATATCAGTTTAGGGATGCGACGTCCGTTTCTTTCGAGCGAAGCCAAAGCAAAAGGAACGTTGCGATCGTGCAAAGACCAATGCTCGCGGCGGCGAGGGGGACAGGTGTGCCAGAAAACATCAGGCCAATGGGGATCGCAAACAGCGTGCCCACCAAGGTTGCGACACCGCCAAGGATAGATGCAGCCAAGCCCGCAATATGTCCAACGGGTTCCATTGCGAGTGCGTTGAGATTGCCAAATGTCATGCCCGCAAGAAAGAAGACAGAGGTTTGCCAGATCATGAAAACGGCGAAGTAAAGCCCGTCTGAGGGTGGCCAGAGACTAAAGGCAAGCATGATGACTGACAGCAGGATTTGAACGGCGAAACTGATGGTTACGACGCTGCGCATCCCAAAGCGAACCACGATGTTGGCATTCAAAAGCGATGCGGTGCCTGCAAGAATTGAAATCAACGCAAACCAATAGGGAAAACTATAGGCGCGATCAAAAGTGATGTCATAGATTGGGTGCACCATGGAGAGCATGCCAAACAAAAGTGCGAACATCATCGATTGGCAGGCAATAGAGATGCGAATACTACGGTGGCTGAACAGCTCTTTGGTGGCATGGATCAGGGCTTTGATACGAAACGGGCGACGTTGAGCGCGTTCTAGGGTTTCGGGCAAGCGCGCACCCATCCACATCATAGAGATCGCTGAGAAACACATGAATGCAACGAAGATTCTGCGCCAATCAGAAATTGCAATGATTCCAGCGCCAATCAACGGACCAACCGCAGGCACTAAGGTGAACACCATCATCACAAAGGACATAATGCGCGCCATTTCACGGCCCGAATAAAGGTCGCGGATGACGGCCATCGACACGATACGCGGACCAGCAGCGCCAAGTCCTTGCAACATGCGCGCGCCAAGCAGGACCTCTAGGGTGGCGGCGCGCCATGCAATGAAGGCACCAATGCAATACAGGATTGCGCCAATCAGCATGATAGAACGGCGCCCAAAACTGTCTGACAATGGGCCAACCACAAATGTACCAAGCCCCATGCCCAAAACAAAACTGGTCAAAACAAGCTGAACTTTGTTGGGGTCATCTGGACTAAGTGCGTCCGCGATTTCGGGCAGGCCGGGCAGCATAGAGTCGATAGAAAAGGCAATCGTTGCTGCGAGCATCGCAGAGAATGCGATGAACTCAACAGTGCCCATGCGCATCGTTTCAGGTGTGACTTTGGTGGATTGCATCATGCGCCTTTGTCGATCTGCGCCTTTATGTCGGTGATGATGCTTTTCCAGACGTCGACAGACTGCGCGCCCGGCACAGCATGCTGACCTGCAATGATGAATGTCGGCACAGAACTTACGCCCATCTTTCGAAAAGATGCATCCTTTTCACGAATGCCGTCCAGATCCTCACCAGTTGCCAAAAGGCGCTGAACAAGGGCGGCATCCATGCTGCACTCATCCGCGATATCGGTAAGGACTTCACTGTCGCCTATGTCGCGACCTTCTTTGAAATAGGCGCGAAACATTGCGGACACGACCATCGATTGGCGTTCTTCAATGCCTGCCCAGTGGATCAAACGGTGCGCGTTCAAAGTGTTGGGCGTGCGTTTGATGTCGCCAAGGTTCAGGTCAAGCCCGACTCCGCGCGCGTGTTCATCTATCTGTCCGTAGACTTTGACGGCTTGGGCCTTGCCGCCGAACTTGCCCTCAAGATAGGCGCGACGATCCATGCCCTCCAGCGGCATGTCAGGGTTCAACTGGAACGGATGCCATTCGATTTCAAAGGGATGTTCTGGTTCGGATTCCAATGCGCGATCCAGCAGGGTTTTGCCGATAAAGCACCACGGGCAAATCGGATCGGAAATGATATCAAGCTTGACCATAGTGGGCCTCTATTTGGCTGCGCAAAACACGGCGCAGCAACTTGCCATTGGCGCTGCTTGGGAACGTGTCGCATGGATGATAAATTCGAGGCTGTTTGTAGCGCGCAAGTTTGGCAGTTGCCAGAGCTTGCAGTGCGCTTTGATCAATGTCCGTCTCGGCGATGTAACACAGGGCGATTACTTGAACGCCGTCTTTGAGCGTGATCTCTGTCGCAGCGCATTGGGTTATGGCGCCCTCGCCAAGGAACGCCGCTTCGACCTCAAGCGGGGAAACCCGAAAACCACCTGCGTTCATCATGTCATCCGCGCGCCCCACATAGTGGATCGCACCTGTTTCATCGCGGCGACCTTGATCCCCTGTAAGGAACCACGCGCCGCTGAATTTTGCAGCGGTTTCTTCGGGCGCGTTCAGATAGCCCAGCATAAGGCCCGCGTCAGATTTATGGATCGCGATTGTGCCGATCTCGCCGTGTTGGATGGGCTGACCTGCGTCGTCTAGCAAGGCCACGTTTCGACCCCTTTGGGGCGTGCCAAGTGATGATGGAATCGTGGGACTGTTGGGGCTTGAAGAAATAAAGGTCGAGCATTCCGACATGCCAAATGCCTCATACACTTTTAGACCTGTGGCTGCGTTCCACTCCCTGTGCAGAGTTTCTGACATCTTTTCACCCGCGCTTAACGCGTGTCGCAGATGTGGAAATTCGGGCAGATCACACCGCAAGATTTTGCGAAACACGCCCGGTGCGGTGGCGAACATCGTGGCGTTGTGCTGCGCCAGCAGGTTTGGTAATTTTTCAACGGGCGTTGCGTTTTCTGGGATCAGGGCCGTCGCGCCTAGGGTCCAAGGGTCCATCAAGCCTGTGCCTAATGTGAAGGTCCAGTTAAACGCGCCTGCATGCAAGAGACGGTCGTTCTGGTTTAGATCATACCAGCCGTTATGCATCATCCTGCGTGCCCAGATCGCGCGGTGCGCATGCATCACAGCGCGCGGCGAACTGGACGTGCCAGACGTGAACACGATATAAGCGGAGCGCTCTGGATCACCCATGTGAAACGGTGCAGCGGGACGGTCATACATCGAACGCAATCGGGTGAGCGCGATACTTGGTGTGTCTGCCAATTCGGGTGCGGTGATCTCAGGGTCTTGCAAGATCACAGAGGGTGAAATGCGCGCTGCCATTTTCGTGATTTCGCTTTTGGTCAGTGCAGAGGACGTTGGCACGGCCACCATCCCAGCCGCAATTGCACCAAGGTAAGCAATGGGAAAATCAGCCGTATTGCCAAGGCGCAGCATAACGATGTCTGTGGGCTTGAAACCCGCATCTAACAACCCGGTCGCGACCCCAAGAACAGCCTTTGTAAGGCGTGCGTAAGTCCATGTCTCAAGCGTCGTTCCAAGCACCTCTAAGGCGAGTTTATCAGGTGTCTTTAGACCAGCCGCTAAAACATATTGGGCGAGGTTAAACGGTGACGGGCAAGGGGGGTGCGACAGATCAATCATGTTAGATTTGGGTATCGCACAGGAGTACTAAAGAGCAAGGGGGCCGCAGCAGAACTGCGCCCCCCTATTTCAAACTTGGTAAGGATGATCAGAGCCTAGTCTGCTTCGGACCACCACACCTCTGGCAAAAAACCGCTCCAATCGCCGTAGATCGGCAAGGTCTCAGAAAATTTGAGATCTTTGGCATGGGCGACATTGCTGAAGGGCCACTGATAGAGCGGGATAAAGTACCGCCCTGAAATCAAGATGCGGTCCAGCGCACGTGTTGCGGCGATGAAATCCTCTTGGGTCCGTGCGCCTAGAATGTTGTCGACCATGGCTTCGGCGGCAGGCACGTTCATACCCATCCAATTGCGACGACCGGGGGCTTCAACGCCCTCAGAGCCCCAATAGAGATACTGCTCATTACCCGGACTTAGGGACAGACCGATGCGATAGTAAGTCATGTCGAAATCATAGGTCGCGGTGCGTTCGGTGAACTGCGCATCATCGGTGGCTGAGATCACGGCCTTCACACCAATGCGTTCCAGCGCGTTGACGTAGATATCCATGATGGATTGGTTTTCTTGGTTGCCTTGGCGCAGTAAGACTTCGAACGTCAGCTGTTTGCCATCGCGGCCCATCATCTTGCCATCTTGGACTGTATATCCAGCCTCTTCGAGCAGCTTCATCGCTTTGCGGATGTTCTTGCGATTGCGCGCAGAGCCGTCAGACTCGGGCAAGGTATACCCCTCAAGCGCGCCTGCCAGCAGGTCGCCTTTGTAGGGTTCAAGCAAGTTTGCCACTTTGCCCGTTGCGGGACCTTCTTCCATCCCCAAAACCGAATTGGAGAAATACGAACTAATACGCGGCTGGCGACCACCCGTCAGCGTGTCGTTCACGAATTCAAAGTTGAAGGCATGGATCATTGCATCGCGCACGCGCCAGTCATCAAAGGGCGCGCGACGTGTGTTCATCACGAAACCCGTCATGCCTGTGGGGCGTTGATGTGGGATCGAGGATTTGACGACATCACCGCGCTGGACCGCTGGGAAGTCATACTGCGTTTCCCATTTCTCGGCATTGTTTTCGCGCATCATCTTCAATTCGCCCGCTTTGAACGCCTCGAACAAGACAGCGCCGTCGCCGTAGTATTCCATTTTGATTTCATCAAGGTTCATGGTGCCTTTGCGAAACGGCACATCCTTGCCCCAATAATCGGGGTTGCGGCGTAGCGTGACAGAGCGACCCGCATCAAATTCTGCGATCACATATGGCGAGGTCGCGATCGGGATGTCATCCAATGTGGATTGCGCGAAATCTTTGCCGTCCCATTGTGCTTTCTTCAAGATTGGACGCAGACCCGCGATCAGTGCGAGTTCACGGTTGTCTTCATTGAATGTTAAGCGAACGGAACGTGGACCTGTTGCTTCGATCTTTTCGATCTTGGACCAAAACCCACGATAGCGCGGGTGACCGATGGTGCCGAGGGTTTCGTAAGACCAAATCACATCATCCGTCGTCACAGGGCTGCCATCCGAGAAAGCGGCCTCTGCGCGCAGGGTGAATTCAACCCACTCCCGATTCGCGCCAGTTTCGACCGATTCGGCCAAAAGTCCGTAAAGTGAGAAGGGTTCGGCGTATGAACGGCCCATTAAACTTTCATAGGCCAAGGATCTTAATTGCCACGGAACCGAGCCTTTTCGAATGTGTGGGTTCAGAGAATCAAATCCTCCGACTTCGCCAAAATTGATGTCGCCGCCTTTGGGCGCATTTGCGTTCGCATAAGGGAGCGACACAAAATCAGGTGGAAGCGCGGGGTCGCCATACATAGCTATGCCATGCGCAGGCTGTGCGAAGCTTGGGATGGGCAACGCGCAGAGCGATAGCATGTAAGCGATGCGTCTGATGCGAGGTGCGAAAAACAGTGATCTCATTTGGTAAACAATCCCTTATGTGCTTAGCCTGTGGATAAAATTAGTAACGAAGCTTTCACAGCTTATCAAACTTTTTGCTTGGAGTACGGCGGCTTAAGGCTTATAGATTACCCACTGCTCGATAGGTTTCTTGCCTGTATGAAACCTGCCTCAATAACTACACCCCAGCTTCGTGCTGGGGTTTTTTTTTGGCTTTTGCGAACCTGAGCAGGGTCTTCACATCTGTATGTCCGATGTCGAAAAACCCCGTTTAACCCCTTATTTTGCTATCGCAGCATGATATGGAGGGCAGGAATTCAAACAAACAACAACGTAAGGAAGAGTGGGTTATGTCACTAGCAGATAAAACCGCCGTCATCACAGGTTCCAATTCGGGAATCGGCTTGGGAATCGCCCATGAAATGGCCAAGGCGGGGGCCAATGTGGTGCTGAATTCTTTTTCAGACCGCGATGAAGATCATGCATTGGCCGAGAGCATCGCCAAAGAGTATGGCGTCGAGGCGCGTTATATTCAGGCGGATATGTCCAAAGGCGATCAATGCCGTGCATTGATCGAGAAGGCAGGGGTTTGCGATATCTTGATGAACAACGCAGGCATCCAGCATGTTGCACCAATTAACGAGTTTCCCGTTGATAAGTGGGACGCGATCATCGCGATCAACATGTCCTCGGCGTTTCACACAACAGCCGCTGCTTTGCCAATGATGCGCAAGGCGGGATGGGGCAGGGTTATCAACATCGCCTCGGCACACGGCCTAACAGCCTCACCGTTCAAATCGGCCTATATCGCTGCCAAGCATGGCGTTGTGGGTATGACGAAGTCCGTTGCGCTTGAGACCGCTCAAGAACCGATAACAGCCAATGCGATCTGCCCAGGGTATGTGTTGACGCCTTTGGTCGAGGCACAGATCCCCGATACGATGCGGGAATATGATATGTCGCGCGAAGACGTGATCAAGTACGTGATGCTAAAGCGTCAACCGTCCAAAGAGTTCGCAACCGTTGAGCAGCTTGGTGGAACGGCTGTGTTCCTTGCGTCTGACGCGGCGGCACAAATCACGGGAACCACGATTTCAGTGGACGGGGGTTGGACTGCGCTTTGAGCTGAGCGCGCTGCGATTTTTCTAGAAAAATCAGGATCCTTGAAATACGAACGCCGATCCAATTGGGCCGGCGTTCGTCGTTTAAGTTTATTTGGAAAGATGAAGATCCAAGTTATTTTTCAGGGATCAATCCACGTGGGCTGAACCTGAGAACAAGGAGAAGCACCAGGCCCATCGTTAGGAGGCGCATATGTGCGGCACTTTCGAGCAGATGCGCTTTGAGCGCGCTGCCCTCCGCCATTCCAGAGGTAATAATGCCCATGAGCCAATGCCCTAGAGGTTCCACTTGGACGTAGAGGAACCAAATCAAGAAACCGCCAAGGATTGCGCTGAAGTTGTTACCAGATCCCCCGACGATCACCATGACCCATACAAGGAATGTGAAACGCAAGGGTTGGTAGGTTCCGGGGATGAACTGGCCCTCTAGCGTGATCATCATGGCACCCGCGAGTCCACAGATCGCGCTGCCGATGATGAAGACCTGCAAATGGCGCGCTGTGACGTCTTTACCCATCGCCTCTGCCGCGACCTCATTATCGCGGATTGCGCGCAGCATGCGACCCCAAGGGCTGTTGAGCGCGAGTTGCAGCATGACGACCAGTACGACCAGAACGATTGAGAAGATCAAAGAATAGTTGAGCTTCACAAACAAGGTTGAAGCTACGACAGGATCAACACCGAGGCTGCCCGCACGCTCAAGGAACGTCTCACTGCTTTGTAGATCAATCTCGCGTGGGACAATCCGTCCGAGCCCTGATTGAACGTTTTTCACACCGCATGTCATCCAGTCTTCGTTTTTGATGATCGCGATGATGATTTCAGCGATGCCCAGTGTCGCGATCGCCGATTAGTCAGAGCGCAAACCTAGAGCCGTCTTGCCAATCACCCAAGCCGCGCCTGCCGCGAGCAGGCCACCAATAGGCCATGACAGGATGATCGGCAGTCCAAGACCGCCTAAGAAGCCTGCTGAGGCTGGATTCATCTTTTCAATCGCCAGAACCGAAGGATCAAAGATGGCACGAAACAGCATGAAACCACCGACGAGCACCATCAAAAGCACCATTGTGCGTGTTCTGCTATGCGGTTTGCGTTTCATGACCTGCGCCGCCAACACGATTGTTGCAATCCCCATAAGGAGCGACACGATTAGGCCAAGACCGCCCGCTTTCCACGCATCACCAACAGGCGCGTGCGAAACTAAGACCGCCGCCAAACCGCCAAGCGCCACAAAACCCATGACGCCAACGTTGAACAGGCCCGCGTAGCCCCATTGCAGGTTCACTCCCAGCGACAAGATCGAGAAGATCAAACAGTAGTTGATGATGCCCAGCGACGTGTTCCGGCTTTCGGTCACGCCCGTGAAGATCAACAAGATCCGCCATGCAAACGAAGAGACCAATGTTTTTTCAAGGTAAAGTCATACCGATTTCCCCGAAAAGAGACCTGTTGGTTTGAACAGGAGAACAATGAGCAAGATCACGAAGGATACCGCGAATTTATAGTCGGTGCTGAGCAGTTGAACGAGGATAAATGGTTCTAGCGACTCTGGCATCATCTAGACAGCACTTTTTTCCATGCGTATGTGATTGTGATCTCCGAGAAAGCGATCACAAAACCACCCGCAATCGCACCTACGGGACTTCCAAGTCCGCCAACAATGGCCGATGCAAAAATAGGCAAAAGTAGCTGGAAATACGTAAACGGTTTAAAGCTTTTGTCGAGGCCGTAAAGGACACCAGCAATGGTACACAGCACCGCGACAATTAACCAAGTATAGGTCACGACACGTTCTGGATTAATACCCGAGAGCAGCGCAAGATCTTCGTTGTCAGAGTAGGCGCGCATGGACTTGCCTGTGCGCGTGCGGTTCAAGAACCAGAACAAAGCGATAACCACGACAACAGCCGTTATTACCGTAATGCCTTGGGATGTCTTGATCGCCAAACCTTCGCGAAGGCCTGTCATCTCTTTGAATTCACGTGCATTAATGATGAAACGCTCGCCATCTGAAAAGCGTTGTTCGCCCGGTCTAATCGCAAACTGCACAAGGCCGTTCATGATGAACATTACCCCCATGGAGACAATGACAAGGATCACAGGTTTGGCTTTTTGTTGACGGTACAAGCGATATACGAGACGGTCCGTTATGAGCAAAAGCGCCATGCAGCCAAGGATACCAAAAGGCAACGCCAGCAATGCGGTTGGAAGCGGTCCAAGGTTAATGCCAGCCGATTGCATCCACCACGTCACGAAAATTGTGAACATTGCCCCAGACGCCATTGTGTCACTGTGTGCAAAGTTGGAAAACCGCAAGATGCTATAAATCAGCGTCACACCAAGCGCCCCAAGCGCGAGTTGGCTGCCGTAAGCAATCGCGGGAACAATCACGAAGTTAGAGAGCGCGACAATCGCGTTAAGAAGATCGATCATTTGCAGGCTCCAAGGTAGTTAATGAACATGGGGCCATCCGCGTAGTGAACCGTGTAGCGCGCCGCGCCGTCCTGTGCGATGGTCAGCAGATGACGGGCGTCAAACCCACCACGCGCAAGCGACATTGCTTTGCCGGAGCTGACGCCGAGCAACGTTGCATCACCCGCGTCAGACACAAGGTCTGATTGAACGACCATATCTGTTTCCGTCAAACCGCCCGCGACAACATTCAATTGCGCGCCAAAGTTGGTTTCAGCGCAGGCCTCGCCCTCGAAACACTCTGTCTTAAAAACGCATTGCAGCGTGAATGTCACTTTTACGGGGGCTATTTCTAAGGTGAAGCTGTCTTCGGTTTGGAGCATGTTCTGCGCCAGAAGTGGTGGTGCGAGTACGACTGCGGCACATATGAAAGCTGCGGGTTTCAAAAGATGCATGCTCATCCCCCCAAGAAACTTCTGCGGACTTCGGGATTGTGCAACAGCGCTTGTCCCGTATCGGTAAACCCGTTCGCGCCTTGTACCAGAACATATTCTTTATCAGCAATTTCAAGCACTTGTATCGCGTTTTGCTCAACCATCAGGATTGAAATGCCTGTGCACGCAACCTCGATGATCCGATCAAACAGTTCGTCCATCACGATGGGGGAAACACCAGCAGTAGGCTCATCCAGCATCAGAACCTGTGGCTGTGTCATCAGGGCCCGTCCAACAGCAACCTGCTGACGTTGCCCGCCGGACAATTCGTCGGCCGCTTGCAAACGCTTCTCTTTCAAGATCGGGAACAACTCATAGACCTGCGCCAATGTATCCGCGAAATCGTCTTTGCGAATGAAGGCACCCATCTCAAGGTTCTATTCCACGGTCAGCGTTGTGAAAATATTCGAGGTCTGTGGAACAAAGCCCATACCCTTGGCAACACGCGCTTGCGGTGTAAACATTGGTAATGTCTTCGCCGTTTAAACGAACCCCGCCTTTGCGCAGGTTCAGCATGCCAAACACAGCCTTCATCGCCGTCGATTTGCCAGCACCATTTGGTCCAACAATCACAGCGATCTGGCCTCTTTCGACAGCAATCGTACAGTCGTGCAAAATGTCCGCACCTGTACCATAACCACCTGTCATGTTCTCACCAATTAGAAACGGCTCAGCCAATGTTCCATTCCTTTTTTGATTCTTAAATACCTAGCGCGCGCGCAGTAGAGGTGGGGCCAACATCCCAATCAAACATCAAGCGGTTTCCTTATTCTTCAAGCCAGTACCAAGATAGGTTTCGATGACTTGCTCATTGGCTTTGATCTCGTCAATCGTGCCCGTAGCAAGTTCTTTGCCCTCAGCCATAACAATGACTGGATCGCAGAGGCGCCCAATGAAATCCATGTCATGCTCGATCATGCAAAACGTATAACCGCGTTCTTGGTTCAAACGCAGGATCGCGTCGCCAACAGTGTTCAACAACGCGCGGTACACACCCGCGCCAACCTCGTCCAGAAACACGATCCGTGCATCGACCATCATGGTACGACCCAGTTCCAACAGCTTTTTCTGCCC